>NZ_JADHVT010000063.1 GCF_016783915.1 Acidovorax sp. | reverse complement strand
CCACCAGGCTGCGCGCCGTGTGCTGGCGCCCCTGGCGGCACAGCACGGCCACGTCGGGCAGGCGCACGGGGCGGTCCCAGGTGTCCGATTCGCGCAGCATCTGGCCTGCGGCATGGGCTTGCAGGTAGTCCAGCACCTCCCACACCTGGGCGTCGGTGAGCTGCGTGGTGCCAAAGCCGGGCATGGTTTGCGCGCCGTTGCGGCCCTGCATGCCGTGGCGCACGCGCCAGAAGAGTTCGCCGTCCAGCCGCTTCCACAGCAGCGCGCCGTTCAGGTTGGGCGGCCACATGGCCAGCCGGGCTGCATCGGGCCCTTCGCCGTTGGCACTGGCGCCGTGGCAGCGCACGCAGTGCTGCTGGTACACCGCCTGGCCACGCACGATGCCCTGCGCAGTGAAGCCCGTGGGTGACTGGTGCAGGCTGGTGGCCACGGCGGGCGTCAGCAGCAGGTGGCGATGGGGCCAGGGCGCAAACACCACCAGCGCAGCGGCCAGCCACCACAGCAGTTTGCGGCCGCGCCGCCACGCCACGGATACCGCCAGCGCCAGCAGCGCGGCACCCACACACAGCAGCGACAGCAGCACGCGCCGCGCATGGCCGGCATCCACCACCAGCATCTCGGCGGCCACACGGTGCGCAAACGGCCAGGCGGGCTGGCCGTGCACATCGGGCGCCAGGCCCACCGCATGCAGCAGCGCGCGCAGGCCCTGCTGGGTGGCCTGCAGGCCTTCGAGCAGAGCGGCCAGCCACTCGGGCGGCAATGACAGCCAGGCCAAGGCGGCGACTACCAGCTGGCGTCCAGCCCCAGCAACGCCAGCGCCTCGTGGCGCAGGGCCGCCAGGCGGGGGTCGCCCCGGTGGCGCGGGTATGGCAGGTCGTTGACCAGCACCTGCTTGACGCGCGCAGGCCGGTCAGAGAACACCACCACGCGCTGCGCCATGAACAGGGCTTCTTCCACATCGTGCGTGACGAGCAGGGCCGAGAAGCCCGCACGCTGCCACAGCTGCACCAGCTCGGTCTGCATGGACAGGCGCGTGAGCGAGTCGAGCTTGCCCAGCGGTTCGTCCAGCACCAGCAAGGTGGGGTCGTTGACCAGTGCACGCGCCAGCGCCACGCGCTGCGCCATGCCGCCCGAGAGCTGGTGCGGGAAGGCCTTGGCAAAGTCCTGCAGCCCGACCAGGGCCAGCGCTTCGTCCACGCGGTGGCGCTGGGATTTGAGGATGCCCCGCGCCTGCAGGCCCAGGGCCACGTTGTCCCACACGGTGCGCCAGGGGAACAGCGTGGGGTCCTGAAACACCACGATGCGCGACGGGTCGGGCTGGGTGATGGGGGTGCCATCCTGCAGCAGCTCGCCGGTGGTGGCGGGCTCCAGCCCCGCCACCAGGCGCAGCAGCGTGCTCTTGCCGCAGCCGCTGGGGCCCAGCAGGGCCACGAACTCGCCGGGTGCAATGGACAAGTCCAGCTCGTCGATCACGTGCAGCGGGCCTGCGGGCAGGTCAAACCAGTGGCTGACATTGCGCACGTCAATGCGTGCGCCGTTCACACGGGCCGCCGTAGAGATTTCAGGAATCGTCGCGGAACTCACCATTTCACCACCCCCTTCTGCCACGACAGCACCCTGTCGCGCAGCACAAACAGCAGTGTGATCACGCCCGAGAACAACAGCGCCATCACGATGAGCGCTGCATACATGTTGGGATACGCCGCCCAGCCCTGCGCCCAGGTGAGGTACCAGCCCAGGCCCGCTTTCACGCCCAGCATCTCGGCCACCACCAGGGTGGAGAACGCCGCGCCCAGGCCCATGAACAGGCCCACAAACACCTGCGGCAGCGCCGCCGGGATGGCCACGCGCAGCACCAGAAACCAGGGCGACGCACCCATGGTGCGGGCCACGTCATAAAAGTTCTTGTGCACCCCGGCCACGCCCGACCAGGTGAGGATGGCCACCGGGAAGGCCGTGCCCAGCGCAATCAAAAAGATCGCCGTGGACCAGCTGGACGGGAAAAAATAGAAGCTGACCGGCAGCAGCGCGGTGGTGGGCACCGGGCCCAGGATACGCAGCACCGGGTGGATCCAGTAACTGGCCTGGCGCGACCAGCCGATCAGCACGCCCGTCACAAAACCTGCAGCTGCTCCAATCGCAATGCCCAGCGCCAGCAGGCGGATGGAAGCGCCCGCGCTCTCCAGGAGGCGCGGCCAGTCGGTGGCGTACACCTCCACCAGGCTTTGGGGCGGTGCAAAGAAGGGCGGCGGCAGCGTGCCCAGCTTGGCGGTGAACACCTCCCACACCGCCAGGCCGACGGCAATGGCCACCAGCCAGGGCCCAGCCGCGCGCACGCGGCTCACCACGGCAACCAGCGGACGGGCCAGCACGGTCAGCGCCAGCAGCAGTGCCGACACGCCCCCCGCACCCCAGGCGAACTCTTCGGTAAACGCCCATTCGCTGAAACCCGCCGGCTTGTTGGGCCACAGGCCCGTGAGCAAGGCCAGCCCCGCCCAGGCCACGGCGGCGGCCAGCCCCACCCACCAGAACCCCAGCGCCGCTTTGGCCGCCTTGAAGTCAGGCGCGGTGACAGGCTGCGCACCCGCAGCACGGGGCGCACCGGATGATGGGCTGGGCGCACGCAGCGGGGGCTGCGAAGGCTTGGGGCTGATGCCCGGCGGGGCGCCCAGGATGTTGTCGGCAACAGTGCTCATGGAGAGGGTCCTTGCACGGAATGGGAGGAGGCTCAGGCCAGCACGTCAGCGTGGACGTGGGCCGCGAAGCGCGCAGGGTCGGTGCCGGGCTTGAGCACGCCCACCAGCTTGAAGTCGCGGGCATAGAACTCGATCTCCTGCCGCAGCGCCGTGCCCACCGGGTGGCTGCGGTGCGTGAGCGTGCCCAGCACGGCGCGCAGGTCTTCCTGCGGCACCTTGGAATACGGGCTGAAGATGCGGGCCGTTTCGTTGGGGTTGTCCGCAATGAAATCCGATGCTTCGATGATGGCGCGGGTCAGCGCGGCTGCCGTGCCCTTGTCGTTGCGCACCATGGCGCCACTCACGCCCAGCACGCAGCAGGTCTTGGCCGCGTATTCGCCCGACAGGTTGGACGCCAGGTCCACCAGGCCCTTGGTGCGGCGCTGGATGAGCAGCAGATTGGGGTCGCCATCGGCAATGGCCTGGGCCTCGCCTTTTTCCACCGCCAGGCCCAGCATGTCGCCAGGGAACTGGCGCCAGGTCACGTCCTTTTCGGGGTTCAGCCCGGCCTTGGTCAGCAGCACCGAAAAGAAGTTCTTGCCGGGGCTGTTGAGGTCCGACACCGCAATGGTCTTGCCCTTGAGCTTTTGCAGGCTTGTCACGCCCGCGGCCTCGTAGCCCACCAGGCGCGAGCAACCGCCGTGCGAGCTGCCCACCAGCTTCACGTCAAAGCCCGACTCCAGCGGCTTGATCCAGCGGTGCACCATGCCCAGGCCCGCGTCGGCCTTGGAGGTGGCGATGGTCTCCAGCAGCTGGTCAGTGGAGCCCGCAAAGTTGATCAGCTCGACCTTGAGACCATGTTTTTCAAAAATGCCGCGCTCGATGGCGACCGGCGCGGCCGACAGGCAGATGGCGTTGGCGTTCCACGCCAGCTTTACCTCGCGCAGCTTGCCGGCGGCCAGCACGTGGCTGCCCACCACACTCGACACCCCCACCACGCTGGTCGCGCCCGCTGTCTGCAACAGCTGCCGGCGCGTCCAGCGCCCTCCCACCCCACCTTGGCCTTGAATCTTGCTCATGTTGTGCCCTTTTGGTTGTCAAATCCTGATCGGCGCTGCGATTGCCCGTGAATTCCTGTGGATGCCTGCGAGCCGGTCCGCACCGCCGTTACGATGGATTGGCATTGAACTGAAAGACGCCTCGCAACAGAACGAAGAAAAACAGGGATGCATATGCAAAACACGCAACACACGGGCAGCCCGGGCGCTGGTGCAATACCGGGCATGAGTGCATTGCCCAACCCATCGCCCCCACCCACGTCCCCCTCCGCGCCGCAGGGCGCCCCCCACACTGCCCGCCTGCGCCACTTTGTGCAGCAGCTGGCCGCGCTGGTGGAGCAGCGCCTGCCCGAGCCCGACACCCTGACCCAGGGCGCCACGCTGCTGCGCACGCTGGTGGCCCATGACGACTGGCTGCCCGACACCTATGCCCAGCCCCACCCCGATCGCTACCAGCAGTACCTGCTGCATGCCGACGCATTGGGGCGCTTTTCGGTCGTGAGTTTTGTGTGGGGCCCCGGCCAGGCCACGCCCATTCATGACCACACCGTGTGGGGCCTGATCGGCATGCTGCGCGGCGCCGAGGATTCGCAGGCCTATGCCCGCACGCCCGACGGCCGCTGGGCACCGCAGGGCGCGCCCGTGCGGCTGCAGCCGGGCCAGGTGGAGGCCGTCTCGCCCAACGACCCTGCCATAGGCGATGTGCACCGCGTGAGCAACGCGTGGGAGGGCCACACCTCCATCAGCATCCACGTGTACGGCGCCAACATTGGCGCGGTGCAGCGCAGCGTCTACCTGGAGGAAGGCACGCGCAAGCCATTCATCTCGGGCTACAGCAACAGCACCCTGCCCAACCTCTGGGACCTGTCCAAAACCCCTGCACCGGCTGCCTGAAGCCGATCCGCCCCAACACCAAGACCATGACCGCTCCCGCCCTGCCCCAGACTTCGTTCCTCCAGGTTCGCGAGGCCCTGCTCGCCCGCCAGGAAATCGCCTTGCTCGACGTACGCGAGGAAGACCCGTTTGCCCAAAGCCACCCGCTGTTCGCCGCCAACCTGCCCGCCGGCAAGATCGAGCTGGATGCGTGGAGGCGCATTCCGCGCCGAGACACCTTCATCGTGGTGTACGACAACGGCGAAGGCCTGGCCGAGCCCGCCGCGCGCAAGCTGCAGCAGCTGGGCTACACGCAGGTGACGCTGCTGGCCGGTGGCCTGCAGGGCTGGCGCGATGCGGGCGGCGAGCTGTTCATCGACGTGAACGTGCCCAGCAAATCGTTTGGCGAGCTGGTGGAGGCCGAGCGCCACACGCCCTCGCTGGCGGCCGAAGAGGTGCAGGCGCTCATCGACGCCCAGGCCGATGTCGTGGTGCTGGATGCGCGGCGGTATGACGAGTACCACACCATGAACATCCCCACCGGCGTGAGCGTGCCCGGCGCGGAGCTGGTGCTGCGCGCGCAGGCACTGGCGCCCAACCCGGCCACGCAGATCATCGTGAACTGCGCGGGCCGCACGCGCAGCATCATCGGCACGCAGTCGCTGGTCAACGCGGGCATCCCCAACCCGGTGGCGGCCTTGCGCAACGGCACCATCGGCTGGCTGCTGGCCGGCCAGACGCTGGAGCGCGGCGCCACCCGCCGCTTTGACCCCGCCGTGCATGCCGACCGCGAGCGCGCGCCCCAGCAGGCACGCAGCGTGGCCGACCGTGCGGGCGTGCAGCGCGCCACCCGCGCCGACCTGGCGCGCTTTGCGGCCGAGGCGCAGCGCACCACATACCTGCTGGATGTGCGCACGCCCGAAGAATTTGCCGCAGGCCACCTGCCCGGCTTTCGCAACACGCCCGGCGGCCAGCTGGTGCAGGAGACCGACCACACCGCCGCCGTGCGTGGCGCGCGCATCGTGCTGGTGGATGACGACGGGGTGCGCGCGAACATGAGTGCATCGTGGCTGGCGCAGATGGGCTGGGACGTGTGGGTGCTGGACGACGCGCCCGCCGCCGACTTCAGCGAGACCGGCGCCGTGGCCAACACCGTGCCCGAGCCCGAAGGCCCCATTGCCTGGGTCACGCCCGCACAACTGGCGGCCTGGCTGAACGAAGAAAGCAAAGAGCGCCCCGGCCACACCGCCGTGCTGGACCTGACCACCAGCGCCAACTACGTGCAGCGCCACATCCCCGGCGCGTGGTTCGTGATCCGCTCGCAACTGGCGCAGGCCGTGGCCAGCATTCCCAAGGCGCAGCGTTATGTGCTGACCTGCGGCAGCAGCCTGCTGGCACGCTATGCCGCGCAGGACCTGGCCCGCCTGACGGGTGGTGCCGAGGTGGTGGTGCTGGAGGGTGGCACGCTGGCCTGGATCGCCCAGGGCCTGCCGCTGGAGCATGGCGAGACGCGCCTGGCCTCGCCCCGCATCGACCGCTACCGCCGCCCGTACGAAGGCACCGACAGCCCGCGCGAGGCGATGCAGGCCTACCTGGACTGGGAGTTCGGGCTGGTGGAACAACTGGGGCGCGACGGCACCCACGGGTTCCGGGTGATCTGATTCACTATCGATTTAATAGCTGCCAGCGCATGATTCACTAGCGCTACCGGCTGATTTCGCTACAAACCCTCTCCTGGGGCGCCCGAGGGGCGCTCACAACGCCCAGTACCGCCACGACACGTTCATCGCCAGCACCTCGCCCTGCGCCAAGGTGCGCAGGCCGGGCTGGCCCGGTTGGTGGAAAGCATCGATGGGCTGGGTGATGGGCTCAAAGCAGAACGCCGGGCCCTGTGGCGGGCGGTACACCAGGCAGTAGTGGTGGGCCGCACCGCCGTCTTTTTCAAAATCAGGCATGTGGGCGGTGAGGCGCAGCCCGCGCTCGGGCCAGTCGATCTGTGCCGTGCCACCCCAGCCGGTGTAGGCGTTGTCGATCAGGCCGCCATTGGCGGGGGCGCCGGTGTTCAAGTCCCAGCCGGGCGGGAAGTGCTGCGTGTGCTGTGTGGGCAGGGGGTCGTCGCCACACAGCCACACGCCCTGCACCGGCGCCGTGATGCGCGTGCCGGGCGTGCGCGGAAACCAGGGGTGCAGGCCCAGGCCGTAGGGCAGCGGCTGCGCGCCCAGGTGTCGCACCTGCACCGACTGGTCCAGGCCGCCCTCCACCAGGCGGAAGGTCTGCACGCATTCGTACTCGTAAGGGTTGCCGTCAAAGCGCTCGGAGCGCAGCTGCATCTGCAGCGTGTCGGGCGCGGGCTGGGTCAGCTGCCAGGGCTGCAGCCACCCGTCGCCGTGGATGGGGTACGGCTCGCCCACGCGGTTGGGACGCATGGGGTGGAACTGCCCTGCATGCTCAAACCCGCCGCCGCTGATGCGGTTGGACCAGGGCACCATGGCAAAGGATGCAAGCTGGTACAGGTCGGGCGTGGCGCCATCCCACGGCCGCCACAGGTCGATGCGTGCATCAGCCTCTTGCGGGTCGTCGATCTGCCAGGCCGCCACGCTGCCGCCCAGTGTGGGCACCAGGCCCAGGTGCTGCCCCGCGTGGTGCAGCCAGACGATGGGGTGGGATGAAGAGGCCTCGGTCATGGGCGGTGTGCTTTCTGCGGGATGGAAAAAAAAGGAGGCGGAGCCATGGGCTTCGCTGCTGCGCGCGGGCCGGCATCAGCCGCCGAAAAGATGCGCGGGCAGGCCGGGCGTGCTGATGTCCACGGCAAACAGTGCCCCGGCCAGCGGCTCGGCCGCGAGCTGCTCGGGCGTGAGGCTGGTGCGAGCCGACGTGATGTACAGCGTGCACAGGTCCGCACCGCCAAAGGCGCAGTTGGTGACCTGGCTCACGGGCAGCGGGATACGGGCCAGCTCGTCAGCCGTGTCGGCGTCGTGGCAGGTGACGCAGCCGCCGCCCCAGTGCGCCACCCACAGGCGTCCCTGTGCGTCGGTGGTCATGCCGTCGGGCACGCCGTCCGCCGCGGGCCAGCGCTTCCACAGCGTTTTGTCGCTCACGGTGCCGCTGGCCGGGTCGCAGCGGTAGCGGTAGGTGGTGCCCTGCACCGTGTCGTTGAAAAACATGGCCGGGCCCTGCGCGGTGGTAGCCCAGGTGGGGCCGTTGGTGACGGCAAAAAAATCGTCGTGCCGCACGCAGTCGCCGCTGGCGGTGTAGGTGTAGAGCGCGCCCGTGGGAGCCTCGCACGCAAAGTCCATGCTGCCGCCCCAGAAGCGGCCCTGGGCGTCGCACTTGCCGTCGTTGAAGCGGTTGTCTGTGCGCTCTGGCTCGGGCTGGTGCAGGTAGCGCGGGGCGATGTCGGCAGCGGGGTCGAACAGTGCAAAGCCCCGGCGCAGGGTGACGATGAAGCCGGGGGCGTCGGCGCGCTCGGCAATGGCAGAGATCTCTTCGTCAAACGTCCAGCGCTGGTGGGCGCCCGTGGCCGGGCTCCAGCGGTGCAGCTCGCGCTGGAGGATGTCCACCCAGTACACGGCCTGCTCGCGCACCGACCACAGCACGCCCTCGCCCAGTGCGTTGCCCAGTGCGACCACGCAGCGCACGGCGCCGGTTGTTGTGGGAGCAGAGGCGGACGCGCCGCTGGACGGTGGGATGGGGGTATCCAGCGAAGGGCGCACGTTGGTTGTCTCCGGTCGTTTTTTTGCATCGGCCTGCCGCCAGGCACTTGACGAGCGGCATCTTATCAACGCCAATTGATGCTTGAAATGAATTTTTTCGCCATTGATTGATTGCAATATTGATATGACACAGCTTTTTACCCCCTCTTCTTCTTCGACCGACGCCACGGGTGCTCCCCAGGGCCTGGCGAAATTCCCCAGCCTGCAAGGCCGCGCCGTGTTTGTGACGGGCGGCGGCAGCGGCATTGGCGCGGCCATCGTGGCGGCATTTGCCGAGCAAGGTGCCCGCGTGGCCTTTGTGGACGTGGCGCGCAACGCGAGCGAAGCCCTGGCCCAGCACATTGCCGACGCAGGCCTGCCCCGCCCCTGGTGGCGTGTGTGTGATGTGCGCGATGTGAACGCCCTGCAAGCCTGCGTGGCCGAAGCGGCGGCCGAGCTGGGCAGCGACTTTGCGGTGCTGGTGAACAACGTGGCCAGCGATGACCGGCACACGCTCGAATCCGTGACGCCCGAGTACTACGACGAGCGCATGGCCATCAACGAGCGCCCCGCCTTCTTTGCCATCCAGGCCGTGGTGCCCGGCATGCGCAGGCTGGGCGCGGGCTCGGTCATCAACCTGGGCTCCACGGGCTGGCAGGGCAAGGGCACGGGCTACCCCTGCTATGCGATTGCCAAGTCGTCGGTGAACGGCCTCACGCGCGGGCTGGCCAAGACGCTGGGGCAGGACCGGATCCGCATCAACACGGTGTCGCCCGGCTGGGTGATGACGGAGCGGCAGATCAAGCTGTGGCTGGACGCCGAGGGCGAGAAGGAACTGGCGCGCAACCAGTGTTTGCCGGACAAGCTGCGGCCGCATGACATTGCGCGGATGGTGTTGTTTTTGGCGTCGGATGATGCGGCGATGTGTACGGCGCAGGAGTTCAAGGTGGATGCGGGGTGGGTTTGATTTTTTGAAGTCTTTTTGGTCTCTGGCGCTTATGCATTAAGCGCTGGTAGCTATTGTTTTTGTAGTTCATAACGGTCCCTGCCCGGTCGGGCTGCGCGTGTCGAAGCCGAGGCGTGCTGGTTTGGGCGGCGTGCTTGGGTCAAGGGCGGAGGCCGGGAGTCGCCCGGCATGCGAGTAACTTTCTTTCGCGTCGCCGAAAGAAAGTCACCAAAGAAAGGGCGACCCTGCTGTCTGCGACCCCTTCGCTTCGCTGCGGGGCAACCTGGGGTGCTCGGTCACGGGGTGCACCGCAGAACTCGCTGCGCGCCTATGGCGCTCCGCTCGAACAACTGCGGTAAGTCAGTTCACGAAGCATGCGCGCTCCGACGCGCATGCCACCCCGCGCCCTGTGCGCCCCAGGCGCATACAGAAGGGAACCCTGGGAGCGGACATCCACACGGGCCTTTGCTTCGCTGCGCTGCGCTCGGCCCCATCTCGCGGGCGCAAGCGCCTCGCGCCGCGCAGGCACGGCCGAGCGCAGCAATGGCCCGTGTGGCTGTTCGGCCGTTGGAGGTTCGGCTGCCCAACCCCCTGCTGGCTGCGCCTGCGGCGGGGCGGTTGCGGGGTGGCACGCGCGTCGGAGCGCGCGTGCTTCGTGAACTAACTCGCCGTGGTTGTCCGAGCGGCGCGCGCAGCGCAAAGCGAGTTCCACGGCGCACCCCGCAACCGACACGACGCAGGTTTGCCCCTTCGCAACGCGATGGGGTCGCAGACTGGGGGTCGCCTTTCTTTTGGGTACTTTTCTTTGGCGAAGCAAAGAACAAGTACCTCGGCCGCCGGGCCGAGACCCGGCTTCCGCCCTTGGCAAAAGCAAGCCTCTCAAACCAGCACGCAAGGCTTCGACCAGCTCAGCCCGAACGGACAGGAGGCCTAAAACCACAAAAACAATAGCTACCAGCGCTTATCCAACAAGCGCTAGCAGCCCATTCACTTCAAAAACCTCAATCCCCCACCTCCAACCTCCGCCCATACTGCACCAGACTCGTCTGCTTCAACGCCTTCATCATCACCTTCGCCGCCGGCGACAACAGCCGGTCCGACCGCGTGATGATTCCGAACGCATCCATATGGCACGGCATCGCCAGCGGCAACACCGTCACGATCCCATGCGCCGCGTAATAGCGCGCCACATCCTCAGCCACCACCGCAATCATGTCGCTCTGCTGCAGCATGCGCGTGATGAACAGCAGGGCCGATGTCTCCACCGTGTGCAGCGGCGGCGCCAGCCCGTCCTGCTGGAACATCAGGTCAAACCGGTGCCGTAGCACACTGCCCGCAGGCGGCACGATCCAGCTGGCCGACACCACGTCGCGCAGCGTCAGCCCGGTCATGCTCGACAGCGGGTGGCCCGGGCGTGTCATGGCGCAGACCAGCTCCTCCGTCAGCGACTCATAACGCAGGTTCTCCTTGTCGTGCTCCTCGTACAGGCGGCCCACCACGATGTCGAGCTTGCCCTGCTCCAGCCGCTCCAGCAGCACCGGGCTGGTTTCGATGTCCAGCGAAATGCGCAGGCTGGGGTGCTCCTGCTTGACCTGCGCCACGGCGGCGGGTAACAGGCTCAGGCCCGGTGAGGTGATGGCGCCAATGCCCACCTGGCCGTAGTGCCCGCGCTTGAGAGCACCGATCTCGTCGTGCGCCTGGTTCAGGTTGGCCAGGGCCATGCGCGCGTGGCGAATCATCGTTTCGCCGTACCAGGTGGGGCGCATGCCACGCGGCAGGCGGTCAAACAGCGACACCTCCAGCACATCCTCCAGGTCCTTGAGCAGCTTGGAGGCGGCCGGCTGGGTCATGCTGAGCACCTGGGCGGCGCGGTGGATGTTGCCTTCTTCGGCCAGGGCCACCAGCAGCAGCAATTGGCGCGTTTTGAGGCGGGCGCGGATGAACCAGTGGTTGTAGGTGCTCATGAATGGGAGGACGGGAAAAGGGAGGGGTTTTCCAGAATGCAAAGAACGATATGTATTTTGTCTAAAAAACGATTGGATTGATATCTAAACCTTCCATAGACTTCGCCGCAACTGCAACAAAGGCCTCTCTCCATGAAGCTCGGCGACCTCCAGCTCAGCCCCCGGCACCTGATCAACGGCCGGTGGGAAATCGGCACCACCACCGGCATCAGCACCAACCCCTCGGACACCCGCGAGGTGGTGGCCGAATACGCCCGCGCCGACCGCAACCAGACCGAGCTGGCTGTGCGCGCCGCGGCCGACGCGCTGCCCACCTGGAGCCAGAGCACCCCCCAACGCCGCGCCGATGTGCTGGACATGATCGGCAGCGAGCTGCTGGCACGCAAGGACGAGCTGGGCGCACTGCTGGCCCGCGAAGAAGGCAAGACGCTGCCTGAAGGTATCGCCGAGGTGGCGCGCAGCGGGCAGATCTTCAAGTTTTTTGCGGGCGAGGCGCTGCGTATACAGGGCGAGCTGCTGGCCTCGGTGCGCCAGGGCGTGCAGGTGGACGTGACCCGCGAACCCGTGGGCGTGGTGGGCATCATCGCGCCGTGGAACTTCCCGTTCGCCATCCCGGCCTGGAAGATCGCCCCGGCCCTGGCCTACGGCAACACCGTGGTCTTCAAGCCCGCCGAGCTGGTGCCCGCCTGCGGCTGGGCGCTGGCCGAAATCATCAGCCGCAGCGGCCTGCCCGCCGGTGCCTTCAACCTCGTCATGGGCAGCGGCCGCGAGGTGGGCCAGACGCTGGTGGACCACCCGCTGGTCAATGCGCTGAGCTTTACCGGCTCTGTTTCCACAGGCGACCGCATCCTGCGCGCGGCCTCAGCACGGCGCGCCAAGGTGCAGCTGGAGATGGGCGGCAAGAACCCGCTCATCGTGCTGGCCGACGCAGACCTGGACCAGGCGGTGGACTGCGCGCTGCAGGGTTCGTATTTCTCCACCGGTCAACGCTGCACCGCATCGAGCCGCCTCATCGTGGAGGCCGAGGTGCACGACGCCTTTGTGGCCCGTCTGCGCAACCGGCTGGCCAGCCTGAAAGTGGGCCACGCGCTGGAGCGTGGCACCGAGATGGGCCCGGTGGTGGATGACAACCAGCTGGCACAAAACCTGGACTACATCGACATTGCGCGCAATGAGGGAGCGGAGCATGTCTGGGGTGGCGAGCGCCTGGAGCGCCCCACCCCAGGCCATTACATGAGCCCCGCCCTCTTCCTGGCCCGCCCCGAGCACCGCGTGGCGCGCGAGGAAATCTTTGGCCCCGTGGCCTGCGTGCTGCGGGCCGATGACTATGAACATGCGCTGGCCTTGGCCAACGACACGCCCTTTGGCCTGTGTGCGGGCATCTGCACCACGTCGCTCAAGCGCGCCATGCACTTCAAGCGCCACGCTGCCGTGGGCATGACCATGGTGAACCTGCCCACGGCGGGTGTGGACTTCCATGTGCCGTTTGGCGGCCGCAAGGAATCCAGCTACGGCGCCCGCGAGCAGGGGCGCTACGCCGCCGAGTTCTACACCACCGTCAAGACCGGTTACATGCTGGCTTGAGCCCTGCCCTTTTCGAGCGTTCCTTCTTTCCATCCCGCAACCATCGTCAACCAACCATTACAGACAGGAGACAAGATGATGAAAATGAACCGCCGCACCGTTGCTGCCGCCTTGGCCAGCGTGCCCGTGGCCGCCTTGCTGCCCGGCACTGCCTGGGCGCAAAAGCCCCTCGTGCTGGGCTTCAGCCAGGTGGGGGCCGAGAGCGAATGGCGCACCGCCAACACCGAGTCCATCAAGTCGGCCGCCAAAGAGGCGGGCATCGAGCTGAAGTTCTCGGACGCGCAGCAAAAGCAGGAGAACCAGATCAAGGCCATCCGCTCGTTCATCGCGCAGAAGGTGGATGTGATCGCGTTCTCGCCCGTGGTGGAGTCGGGCTGGGAGCCCGTGCTGCGCGAGGCCAAGGCCGCCAAGATCCCCGTGGTGCTGACCGACCGCGCAGTGAACACCAAGGACACGTCGCTGTACGTGACCTTCATGGGCTCGGACTTTGTGGAAGAAGGCCGCAAGGCCGGCCGCTGGCTGGTGGAGAAGATGAAGGACCAGAAGGGCGAGGTCAACATCGTCGAGCTGCAAGGCACCGTGGGCTCGGCCCCTGCCATCGACCGCAAGAAGGGCTTTGAAGAAGTCATCAAGGCCGACCCCAAGTTCAAGATCATCCGCAGCCAGACCGGCGACTTCACCCGTGCCAAGGGCAAGGAAGTGATGGAAGCCTTCCTGAAGGCCGAGGGCAAGAAGATCAATGTGCTGTACGCGCACAACGACGACATGGCGATTGGCGCCATCCAGGCCATCGAAGAAGCCGGCATGAAGCCCGCCAAAGACATCGTGATCATCTCCATCGACGCGGTGAAGGGCGCCTTCGAAGCCATGATCGCGGGCAAGCTCAACGTGAGCGTGGAGTGCAGCCCCCTGCTGGGCCCGCAGCTGATGAGCGCTGTGAAGGACATCAAGGCTGGCAAGGCGGTACCCAAGCGCATCGTGACCGAAGAAGGCATCTTCCCGATGGAAGTGGCGGCGAAGGAAATGCCGAATAGAAAGTATTAACCCCCTGAGGCGCTGCGCGCCTTCCCCCCTTACTCTCGCATCGCTGCGCGATGGGGGAAGGGGGACGCCACCAGTGCCCGAAAGTGAAACGCAGCCTTCGCTGCATGGCGCCCTTGGGCGGTGGCACTGGCCTCAGGCCGCGCCAGTCCCCACGGGCAGTAGCAAGTCATAGGCCATCCCCGAAAAACAAATTCAAAACAGGAGACAGAAATCCATGAAGCGTGCAATTTTCAAGGCCGTGTTGGCCACCGTGGCACTGGCTGCCATTGGCGCCACGTCCGTGGCATCGGCCCAGGACAAGGGCACCATCGGCATCTCAATGCCCACCAAGTCCTCGGCGCGCTGGATTGCCGATGGCGACAACATGGTCAAGGTTCTCAAGGACCGGGGCTACAAGACCGACCTGCAGTACGCCGAAGACGACATCCCCAACCAGCTCGCGCAGATCGAGAACATGATCACCAAGGGTGCCAAGGTG
This sequence comes from Acidovorax sp., assembly GCF_016783915.1. Classification (GTDB taxonomy): domain Bacteria; phylum Pseudomonadota; class Gammaproteobacteria; order Burkholderiales; family Burkholderiaceae_C; genus Acidovorax. The sequence goes on along the minus strand of NZ_JADHVT010000063.1, from coordinate 9,220 downwards.
CTGGTGATCGCGTCGATTGACGGCACCACGCTGTCCAAGGCGCTGCAAAACGCGGCCGACAAGGGCGTGAAGGTCATTGCGTACGACCGTCTCATCAAGGGCTCGAAGAACGTGGACTACTACGCCACGTTCGACAACTTCCAGGTCGGCGTGCTGCAGGCCACGTCCATCGTGGACAAGCTGGGCCTCAAGCAAGGCAAGGGTCCGTTCAACATGGAACTGTTCGGCGGCTCGCCCGACGACAACAACGCCTTCTTCTTCTACGACGGCGCGATGAGCGTGCTGCAGCCCTACATCGACAGCGGCAAGCTGGTGGTGCGCAGCAAACAGACGGGCATGAACAAGGTGGGCACGCTGCGCTGGGATGGCTCGGTGGCCCAAGCGCGCATGGACAACCTGCTGTCGGCCTACTACGGCAAGGACAAGGTGCATGCGGTGCTGTCGCCCTATGACGGCATCTCCATCGGCATCCTGTCGTCCCTCAAGGGCGTGGGCTACTGCACCGCCCAGCAGCCCTGCCCCGTGGTCAGCGGGCAGGACGCCGAGGTGCCTTCCATCAAGTCCATACTCAAGGGCGAACAGTCTTCCACCGTGTTCAAGGACACCCGCGAGCTTGCCAAGGTGGCCGCCAACATGGTGGACGCCGTACTGACAGGCAAGCAGCCCGAGATCAACGACACCAAGACCTACAACAACGGCGTGAAGGTGGTGCCCTCGTACCTGCTCAAGCCCGTGTCGGTGGACGTATCCAACTGGAACACGGTGCTGGTCGGCAGTGGCTACTACAAAGAGTCCCAAATCAAGTGAGCGCGAGCGGCTTCTGCATCTAAAGCCGCCGCCTGCGAATGCCTCTGGGGCAACGCAGGCGGCCTGCAACCGGGATGGGGCCAGAGGCCCCACCAACAGACTGAGAGACCATGCTTCTTGAAATGCGGAACATCCGCAAAACCTTTCCCGGCGTGGTGGCGCTGAACCAGGTCAACCTGCAGGTGCAGGTCGGGGAGATCCATGCCATCGTCGGCGAAAACGGGGCGGGTAAATCAACGCTGATGAAGGTGCTGTCGGGTGTATACCCCCACGGCAGCTACAGCGGCCAGATCCTTTTCGATGGGCAGGAGCGCGAATTTGCGGGCATCCGCGACAGCGAGCACCTGGGCATCATCATCATTCACCAGGAGCTGGCGCTGGTGCCCTTGCTGTCGATTGCCGAGAACATCTTTCTTGGCAACGAAACCGCGCAGCACGGCGTCATCGACTGGATGGCTGCACACAGCCGCGCACAGGCGCTGCTGCACAAGGTGGGCCTGCGCGAATCGCCCGATACACCGGTGGGCCAGCTGGGTGTAGGCAAGCAGCAGCTGGTGGAAATTGCCAAGGCGCTGTCGCGCAAGGTGCGCCTGCTGATCCTGGACGAGCCCACCGCCAGCCTCAACGAGAACGACAGCCAGGCCCTGCTGGACCTGCTGCTGGAGCTGAAAGCCCAGGGCATCACCTGCATCCTGATCTCGCACAAGCTCAACGAAATCTCGCGCGTGGCCGATGCCATTACCGTGCTGCGCGACGGCAGCACCGTGCAAATGCTGGACTGCCGAGAAGGCCCGGTGAGCGAAGACCGCGTGATCCAGGCCATGGTGGGCCGCGAGATGAGCGACCGCTACCCCCAGCGCCAACCGCAGATTGGCGACATTGTTTTTGAGGTGCGCAACTGGCGCGCCCACCACCCGCAGCGCAGCGACCGCGAGCACCTCAAGGGCATCGACCTGAATGTGCGGCGCGGCGAGATTGTGGGCATTGCGGGCCTGATGGGCGCAGGCCGCACCGAGCTGGCCATGAGCATCTTCGGCCGCTCGTGGGGCCAGCGCATCAGCGGCGAAGTGCGACTGCACGGGCAGCCCATCGACGTGAGCACGGTGGAAAAGGCCGTGCGCCATGGCCTGGCCTATGTGACCGAAGACCGCAAGGGCAATGGCCTGGTGCTGAACGAAGACATCCAGTTCAACACCTCGCTGGCCAACCTGCCGGGCGTGTCGTTCGCCAGCGTGATCGACAGCGGCCAGGAACACCGCGTGGCACAGGACTACCGCGAGAAGCTGCGCATCCGCTGCTCGGGCGTGGAGCAGAAGACGCTGAACCTGTCCGGCGGCAACCAGCAAAAAGTGGTGCTGAGCAAATGGCTGTTCACCAGCCCCGAAGTGCTCATCCTCGACGAGCCCACGCGCGGCATCGACGTGGGCGCCAAGTACGAGATCTACACCCTCATCGCCCAGCTGGCGGCCGAGGGCAAATGCGTGATCGTGATCTCCTCCGAAATGCCCGAGCTGCTGGGCATCACGGACCGCATCTATGTGATGAACGAAGGCCGCTTTGTGGCCGAGATGCCAACTTCAGACGCCTCGCAAGAAAAGATCATGCGAGCGATTGTGAAAGCCAGTTGATATGAGCCAGACCACCCATCCCCCCGCCAGCACGCTGGCCGACGGCACCACGACAGCAGCGGCGCGGCACGACAAATCGCTGTTGCAGCACCTGCAGCACAACCTGCGCGAGTACGGCATGTTGATCACGCTGGTGGCCATCATGGGCTTCTTCCAGTACATGACCGAGGGCACGCTGATGCAGCCCTTGAACCTGACCAACCTGGTGCTGCAGAACAGCTACATCGTCATCATGGCGCTGGGCATGCTGCTGGTCATCGTGGCCGGGCACATCGACCTGTCGGTGGGCTCGGTGTGTGGCTTCATCGGCGCACTGGCTGCAGTGCTGATGGTCGAATACAACTGGCACTTTGTGCCCGCCACGCTGGTGTGCTTGCTCTGCGGCGGACTCATTGGCGCCATTCAAGGCAGCTTTGTGGCGTTCTCGCGCATTCCGTCGTTCATCGTCACACTGGCGGGCATGCTGGTGTTCAAGGGCCTGGCGCTGGCGCTGCTGGCGGGGCAGTCGGTGGGGCCGTTCCCTTCGGCGTTCCAGATGCTCAGCTCGGGGTTCATCCCCGACCTGTTCAGCGTGGAAGGCCTGCGCCTGACCTCACTGCTGCTGGGCGCGGCCGTAGCCGCAGCCCTGGCCGTGGGTGGCCTGCGCCAGCGCGCCAACCGGCTGCGCCACGGCGTGCAGACAGAGCCCGCAGGTTTGTTTATCGCCCGCACCGTGGTGTTTGGTGGGCTGCTGGTGTACTTCAGCTACCTGCTCGCTTCGTACAAGGGCCTGCCCAACGTGCTCATCGTGATGGCGCTGCTGATCGTGCTGTTCGACTTTGTCACCAGCCGCACCACCGTCGGCCGCCGCATCTATGCCATGGGCGGCAACGAGAAGGCGGCCAAGCTCTCGGGCATCAAGACCGAGCGGCTCACGCTGTATGCCTTCATCAACATGGGCGTGTTGGCAGCCCTGGCCGGGCTGGTGTTTGCGGCGCGACTCAACACCGCCACGCCCAAGGCGGGCCTGGGTTTTGAGCTGGACGTGATTGCTGCCTGCTTCATCGGCGGCGCATCGGCATCGGGCGGCGTGGGCAAGGTGATGGGCGCGGTCATCGGCGCCTTCGTGATGGGCGTGATGAACAACGGCATGTCCATCCTGGGCATCGGCATCGACTACCAGCAGGTCATCAAGGGCGTCGTGCTGCTGGCAGCCGTGCTGGTGGATGTCTACAACAAGAACAAGGCATGACGGTTTCCATGGACGCATCCACCGTTCACGCCCCTGCTGCAGCGCCGGTGCTGCAGCTTTCGGGAATCCACAAGCAGTTTGCGGGCATCCCCGTGCTGCGCGACGTGCAGCTCAACCTCTACCCTGGCGAGATCCATGCGCTGATGGGGCAAAACGGTGCGGGCAAGTCCACGCTGATCAAGGTGCTGACGGGCGTGCTGGAGGCGAGCGGCGGGCAGATGCGGCTGGGCGGAGAATCGGTGTGGCCGGACTCGCCGCTGGCCGCGCAGCGCCTGGGCATCAGCACTGTGTACCAGGAGGTCAACCTTTGCCCCAACCTCTCGGTGGCCGAGAACATCTTTGCGGGCCGCTATCCGCGCTGCGGCATTGCGCAGGGCTTTCGCATTGACTGGGCCACGCTGCACCAGCGCGCCCGCGATCTGGTGGCGCGCATCGGCCTGCAGATCGACGTGACGCGCCTGCTGTCGGACTACCCCGTGGCCGTGCAGCAGCTGGTGGCGATTGCGCGCGCACTCAGCATCGAATCGCGCGTGCTGATCCTGGACGAGCCCACCTCCAGCCTGGATGACGACGAAGTGCAAAAGCTCTTTGAGGTGCTTCGGCGCCTGCGCAGCGAGGGGCTGTCCATCGTCTTTGTGACGCATTTCCTGAACCAGGTGTATGCCGTGTCCGACCGCATCACCGTGCTGCGCAACGGCAGCTGGGTCGGCGAGTGGCTGGCCAAAGACCTGGGGCCACAGGCGCTGATCGCCGCCATGCTGGGCCGCGACCTGGCCGCAGCATCGGAGCAACCCGCACCAGCGCCCGCCGTGGACAGCCGTCAAGCCACGCTGCTGCAAACCGAGGGCCTGGGGCAGGACACGCAACTGCAGCCGCTGGATCTGCAGATCCGCGCAGGCGAGGTGGTGGGCCTGGCGGGGCTGCTGGGCTCGGGCCGCACCGAGCTGGCGCGCCTGCTGTTTGGCCTGGAGCAGCCCGACCGGGGCGCGCTGCGCATCGACGGGCAGGTGGTGAAGTTTGCCAACCCCATGGATGCGATCCGCCATGGCCTGGCCCTCTGCCCCGAGGAGCGCAAGACCGACGGCATCGTGGCGGAACTGTCGGTGCGCGAGAACATTGCGCTGGCGCTGCAGGCGCGCATGGGTGTGAGCAAGTTCCTTTCGCGTGCCGAGCAGACTGCGCTGGCCGAACGCTATGTGAAGCTGCTGGGTATCAAGACCGAGACGGTGGATAAGCCCATCGGCCTGCTCTCGGGCGGCAACCAGCAAAAGGCGATCCTCGCGCGCTGGATGGCCATCGAGCCGCGCCTATTGATCCTGGACGAGCCCACGCGCGGCATCGACGTGGCCGCCAAGCAGGAAATCATGGACCAGATCCTGCGCCTGGCCCAGGCGGGCATGGCCGTGCTGTTCATCTCTTCCGAAATGAGCGAGGTGGTGCGCGTGGCGCACCGCATCGTGGTGCTCCGCGACCGCTGCAAGGTGGGTGAGCTGCCTGCGGGCAGCAGCGAAGACGCCGTCTACGAACTCATCGCCGCAGAACATGCTTGAACGTCCCTCCTCTCCTTCCCTTTTTGCCGCGCTGATGCGACACCGCTTGGCGTGGCCCGCCGTCACGTTGCTGCTACTGCTGGCCATCAATACGGCTTTCAACGCCAGTTTTCTGCACATCGAATGGCGCGATGGGCACCTGTACGGCAGCCTCATCGACATCCTGAACCGCGCCGCGCCGCTGGTGCTGGTGTCCCTGGGCATGACGCTTGTGATCGCAACGCGCGGCATCGATATTTCGGTGGGCGCGACGGTGGCCATTGCAGCGGCCGTGGCAGCGTGGCTGATCGGCGGCTCTGTGTCGGGCACCGAGAGCCGGTTTCCACTGCCTGTGGCCATCCTGGGTGCCATCGGCGTGGCGCTGCTGTGCGGGCTGTGGAACGGCGTGCTGGTGGCCAAGGTGGGCATGCAGCCCATCATTGCCACGCTGATCCTCATGGTGGCAGGCCGGGGCATTGCCCAGCTGATCACCGACGGGCAGATCATCACCATCTACTACACGCCCTACTTCTTCATCGGCGGCGGCTATCTGGCGGGCCTGCCTTTCTCGCTGTTTGTGGTGGCCGTGGTCTTTGCCGTGCTGTACCTCGCCATCACGCGCACGGCGCTGGGCCTGTTCATCCAGGCAGTGGGCATCAACCCCACGGCGGCGCGGGTGGCGGGTGTGCAGGCGGGGCGGCTTATCGTGGCGGCCTATGTGTTCTGCGGTGTGTGCGCGGGTATTGCGGGGTTGCTGATCAGCTCCAACGTGAAGAGCGCGGATGGCAACAACGCTGGGCAGCTGCTGGAGCTGGACGCCATCCTGGCCGTCACGCTGGGTGGCACCGCCCTCACGGGCGGCCGCTTCAGCCTGGTGGGCAGCGTGATTGGCGCACTCATCATCCAGACGCTGACCTACGCCATCTACTCGCTGGGCGTGCCGCCCGAGATCAACCTGGTGGTGAAGGCCGTGGTGGTGTTCATCGTGATGCTGCTGCAGTCGCCCGAGTTCCGTGCACAAGTGGGCGCGCTGGCACGCCGCCCCGGCGCGGGAGCTTTGCAATGAGCGCCGTACCCAAGACCGCAGGCTTCGGCACCGTGAGCCACCCTGCCCCACAAGCCACCGCCGAGCGCGCGCGGTTCAACCCCAAGTACCTGCCGCTGGCAGCCACCATCTCGCTGTTCGTGGCCATGGCCACGCTGGGCTCGGTGCTGTACACCGGGTTTTTCTCGGCCCAGGTGTTCCTCAACCTGCTGATCGACAACGCCTTCCTCATCATCGTGGCGGTGGGCATGACGTTCGTGATCCTGTCGGGCGGCATCGACCTCTCGGTGGGATCGGTGGTGGCGCTGACCACCATGGTGCTGGCCGCGCTGGTGGAACACCGGGGCTGGAACCCCATGGTCGCCATCCCTCTGGTGCTGCTGATGGGCACGGCATTTGGCGCGTTCATGGGTTTCCTCATCGAGCGCTTTCGGCTGCAGCCCTTCATCGTCACGCTGGCAGGCATGTTCCTGGCGCGCGGGCTGTGCTACCTGATCAGCATCGACTCCATCAGCATCACGCACGAAGGCTATTCGGAGCTGGCCCAGTGGCGCCTGCCGCTGTGGGAAGGCGCATCCCTATCGCTGGGCGCGCTCATTGCCATCGCCGTGCTGCTGGTGGCCCTGTTCGTGGCGCACTGCACGCCGTTTGGCCGCAGCGTGTATGCGGTGGGCGGCAGCGAGCACTCGGCTGTGCTCATGGGCCTGCCGGTGCGCCGCACGCTCATTGGCGTCTACACGCTGTCGGGCTTTTGCTCGGCGCTGGCGGGCGTGGTGTTCACGTTCTACATGCTGTCGGGCTACGGCCTGCATGCCGTGGGCATGGAGCTGGACGCGATTGCCGCAGTGGTCATTGGCGGCACGCTGCTCACGGGTGGCGTGGGCTATGTGGCGGGCACGCTGTTTGGCGTGCTCATGCTCGGAATCATCCAGACCCTGATTTCCTTCGACGGCACGCTCAGCTCCTGGTGGACACGCATCGTCGTCGGTGTGCTGCTGTTCGCTTTCTGTCTGCTGCAGCGGCTGCTTTCGCGCCGCTCGGGCAAGGCCCGTTGACTCTTCATTTCTCCTCTTTCTCTCGCACCCCACCATGACCACCCCCAAGCGCAAACTCCGCTCCGCCGAATGGTTCGGCACGGCCGACAAAAACGGCTTCATGTACCGCAGCTGGATGAAGAACCAGGGCATCCCCGACCATGCGTTCGACGGCCGCCCCGTGATCGGCATCTGCAACACCTGGTCCGAGCTGACCCCGTGCAACGCCCACTTTCGCAAGATCGCCGAGCATGTGAAACGTGGCATTTACGAGGCGGGTGGTTTCCCCGTCGAGTTCCCGGTGTTCTCCAACGGCGAATCCAACCTGCGCCCCACGGCCATGCTGACGCGCAACCTGGCCAGCATGGATGTGGAAGAGGCCATTCGCGGCAACCCCATCGACGCGGTGGTGCTGCTGGTGGGCTGCGACAAGACCACGCCCGCGCTGCTGATGGGCGCGGCCAGCTGCGATGTGCCGGCCATCGTGGTCACGGGCGGCCCCATGCTCAACGGCAAGCTCGACGGCAAGGACATCGGCTCGGGCACCGCCGTGTGGCGCCTGCACGAGTCACTGAAGGCGGGCGAGATCAACGAACACCAGTTCTTCGCGGCCGAGGCCGGCATGTCACGCTCCGCCGGCACCTGCAACACCATGGGCACGGCCAGCACCATGGCCTGCATGGCTGAATCGCTGGGCACATCGCTGCCGCACAACGCAGCCATCCCGGCGGTGGACTCGCGCCGCTATGTGCTGGCCCACATGTCGGGCAAACGCATTGTGGAAATGGCGCACGAAGGGCTCACGCTCTCCAAGATCCTGACCCGCGAGGCATTCGAGAACGCCATCCGCACCAACGCTGCCATTGGCGGCTCGACCAACGCCGTCATCCACCTCAAGGCCATTGCAGGCCGCATCGGCGTGCAGCTCGACCTGGAGGACTGGACCCGCATCGGCCGGGGCACACCCACCCTGGTGGACCTGCAGCCCTCGGGCCGCTTCCTGATGGAAGAGTTCTACTACGCAGGCGGTCTGCCCGCCGTGCTGCGCCGCTTGGGCGAGAACGGCCTGCTGCCCCACCCCAACGCACTCACCGTCAACGGCAAGAGCCTGTGGGACAACGTGCGCGAAGCCCCGCAATACAACGACGAGGTGATCCGCCCGATCAACAACCCGCTGATTGCCGACGGTGGCATCTGCATCCTGCGCGGCAACCTGGCGCCGCGTGGCGCGGTGCTCAAGCCCTCCGCCGCCTCGCCCGAACTGCTCAAGCACCGGGGCCGTGCTGTGGTGTTCGAGAACCTGGAGCACTACAAGGAGCGCATCGTCGATGAAAACCTGGACATCGACGCCAGCTGCGTGATGGTGCTCAAGAACTGCGGCCCCAAGGGCTACCCCGGCATGGCCGAGGTGGGCAACATGGGCCTGCCGCCCAAGCTGCTGCGCCAGGGCGTGAAGGACATGGTGCGCATCTCGGACGCGCGCATGAGCGGCACCGCCTACGGCACCGTGGTGCTGCACGTGGCGCCCGAGGCGGCAGCCGGTGGCCCGCTGGCTGCTGTGCGCGATGGCGACTTCATTGAGCTGGACTGCGAGAACGGCCGGTTGCACCTGGACATCAGCGACGAGGAACTGGCAGCACGCCTGGCCGCATTGGCTGGCACGGACAACGGCGGACGCGGCGGCTACCAGCGGCTGTATGTGGACCACGTACTGCAGGCGGACGATGGTTGCGACTTTGACTTTCTGGTGGGTTGCCGTGGCGCCGCCGTCCCTCGCCACTCTCACTGATGCCGACGGCCCACCCGCCACGGAGAATGCTACATATTTCATAGCTTTTAGCGCTTTATAGATAAGCGCTAGAGCCGTATTTCACTCAAATTTCTACCTTTCCTCCGCATGCCAGCCACTCACACCCTCCAGAACCCTCGCTACCGAGGCATCTTCC
>NZ_JADHVT010000012.1 GCF_016783915.1 Acidovorax sp. | reverse complement strand
TTCTACAATCACCGCAGGCTGCATTCCTCGCTGGGCTACCTCAGCCCGATGCAGTACGAACAACGCTGGTACGAGGCACAGCGCAAAAAGGCCGCGTGAATCGTGGGTTAAGAACTACACGAAACAGGGGCAAGGTCACAGGTACTCCTGCTCGCCCTTGGGGTCTTTGGGTATTTCTACACGGTGCTCCCGGTCTATCAGAAGTCACTGCTAGACGAAGAGATCGCACAAAGAACGCTAGAACTGCGTGATCAGGAGAAGCGAGTTCGAGCTCTGAACGGGGCCATTCAAGCAAAAGAAGCAGAACTGGCGGCCAAAGATCAACAGGTTCTTGCCGCCCGCAATGAAGTCAGGAGCGCTCAGGTCGCAACGAATGCTGCGAAAAGTGAGGCACGATCTAACTACATTAAGCTGAGACAGGAACACCTGTTTACGGCGATGACGGAGTTGCGGCGGTGTGAGTCGCCCTTCGCGGACAAAGCACTGCGTGAGGAAGAGTTTGCAAAATGCCCAGCCGAAGTTATGCGTAGGATTGAGTATTTGCTAGCTGACTGGCGCAAAGAGGATGTGCGCCTCCTTAGCACTGTGATGACCGCTCAAGTGGGTGCGGCCGACTCGGAATACAAATCTCTGATCGCAGACCACAAGGAGCGGCTAAAGGTTGTCGTCGCCGAGATTGATAGTCTGGAAAAGCAGGAGGCAGCAGCGTCGACCTTGTCGCCAGCGGAGGCTGCCAGCACCAAGCTGAACCTACGACTTAAGTTAATAGGGGCGCAGTCAAATCTGACGAAGGTGCGGCTTGACTCAATACAACGCTATCGGAATCTTTTGGCGAAAGTGGCGCGCGAAGTATCCGACCGCTTTAATGAGAAAGCTGCGTTCTGAGAGTGATCAGAAAAGCTTAGCGAAGAGGTCTGACACGCTCGCCCATGCGTTGTTTTACATAGTGCTCCGTCATCTCACGATTCTTGTGCGCCAGAAGCTTTTGCGAGTGCGCGAGGTCGCCAGTGTCGGTTGCAGCCTTCGCCCGAATGTCCCGAAACTGAAAGTCCACCTTCGCCAGGGTGCGCGCCTTGTCAAAGCGTGAGCGCAGCGCCCCCTGGCTGAGCGGCTGGCCGTTCTCGTCCTGAATCAGAAACGTGCTGATAGCCTTCCTGGGGCGCTGGTTGATTCGTTCGATGACTGCCGCCAGCTCTCCCGTGATCTCAATACCCAGGCGCGCCCCGGTCTTGTTCTGCACAATCCACAAGGCCCCATCCCGAATGTCGGTGCGCTGGATCTTGAGCACATCGGCCGGGCGCTGGCCGGTGAGCAATGCAATGTCCATGGCATCCACCACGGTGCAATGCGCGTTGACCCGCACACGGTCGAATTCCTCATCGGTGACGTAGCGGGAGCGCCCCGTTTCCTTGAAGCCCTTCACGCCCTGGCAAGGGTTCTGCGCGGTGGTGAAGCCCCATTCCCTGGCCTTGTTGAAGATGTGCGAGAACAGGGCCTTCTCGCGGTTGGCGCGCACCTTTGCCACCTGGCCGCGCAGGTCCATGTACTGGCGGATATGCATGGGAGCGATGGCCTCGATGGGCATGTGTCCGAACACGCGCAGCAGGTTGGCGAGTTCCTTGTCGTTGTCGCGGCGGGTCTGCACGCTCTTGGTGGGGAACACCTCCCGCACATACCGCCTGGCCACCACCGAGAAAAGCCGCGTTGATTCGTCCTCGCGCACGCCTTCACGTTGTGCCCATAGGCGCAGGGCTTCGGCGCGGTCGTTGGAGAGCTTGGTCCATACACGGGGCAGGGTGCCGCTCACGTGATACCAGACGTTGCCCTTTCTGTGAAAGCGCGGCGGATCATCAAAATTGGACTCTCTACGCCGCCCCATCATGCCCCCTGCATTGCGCCGAAATTTGGCTGATAGGTGTGGGCTTCTGGCACACCGCAACCCAGCATCTTTTCGGCGTATTTGCGTGCCACGATGGCCCGGCGATTGCCATTGATCTCAAAGCGCCAGCCCTTGGTGCGCAGCCATTCCACCTGGCGGGCAGGCGTCTTGAAACCCGTGAGGGTTGCAAGTTCTTCGCCTGTGAGAAAAAGAGGGGATTCCACCGTGGATGCCTCATCAGTGTGCAGCGGCGCGAAGGCGTGAAAGGGCTTGCATGGCCTGGGTGGCGCGGGGTGAAACGGATGCTGCGGGGCTGGCTTTCGAATGCTGCGGTGGCCGAAGGGGAGGGGAGCACGTACCAATCGAGCTTGGCAATGCCCAAATCGAGCTTGACCATGATGGGAAGCCTCAGTGTGGTGTGTCGAAGGGGTTGGCTGAGCATCGGCGCCGATGGGGCGTTGTGGCCCCGCATCCAGTCCGCCACGGCTGATGAAAACCGTGCGGGGGTCCTGCCAGGTCAGGAGAAAACCGGCAGCGCGCCAGACGGCGACGTAGCCATCGAAGCACTGCAGCAGGCGGAAGCGCTTGCAAACTCCATTGGGAAGCGTGGCCCTGGCGATCCAGCCACCGCCGTCTGCCCGATCTGTCGCCCTGGCGGATGTGGTTCCCTCCCCCCCCACTCGCACATGCGTGCGAGCGGGTGCCCCGGTCGGCGCCTTGTGGCGCCACATCTGGGGGGAGCCGAGGGGCACACAGGCCCCCTGTTGATCAATGAGGTGGCGCATTGCCGCAGCGCCTCAACCGACCAAAGCGTGCAGCACCTCCACGGGCTCAGCGCGGCCCTTGCGGCGCGCCTGAGCCTCTTTGTCGTCGTGCACCGTGGCTCGCTGCACATCGGCCATTGCGGCCTGCAGCAGCTCGCCATGGGTTTTTGCATCAGCGGCGAGTTTGATCGGGTCGCCATCGGGCACCGCCACGGGGGCACGGCCCAGCAGCTTTGCGAACAGCAGGCCATTTTCGGCGAGCAGTTTTTGAATGGCGATCTGTTGTGCTTGGGCGGTTGCGTCGATGGAGGTGCTGAAAAGAACACCGCGCGAGAGCTTCCGTTCAAGCGCCGCTGTCAGGCTGGTCTCGTTGTCCTCGATGCACTCAAAGATGGCATCGATTTGCTTGTCGTTCAGGCTGGGATCAATGCGGATGTGATGCAGCTTGGACGCTATCGGGCGGGCTGGTTTTCCTTGGTTTTCCGAGGGGGAACCATCGGTTTCGCCCGTGGCGCTGGCCGTTTTGCCAACCACGCCTGCGGGAAAAACATCGCCACGCAATTTGGCTTTCGCGCCGGGGGTGTCCTTGTCGTGGAAGTCGTAACCCTCGCCCTCATAGAACTCGCGCAGGTCATCGAGGAACTGTGCGTCGGGCACATAGTTGCCCGTCTCGAAGCGCTTGAGCTTGTGCGCGGGAAGGTTGGATTTCTCAGCGGCCTGCGCCTGACTGAGGCCGAGGAAGTTACGCGCGGCGCGAGATGCGTTGGGAGAAAGCGCCAGTTCAGAGAAGTCGATCATGGAAGTTCCTTGTAAACATATCGAGCAAAATGCGCGATATGTGAACTATATGGAAAACTTCCGGGCAGTCAACCTATTTTGAGAAAAAAGTATCCAAAACGATCATTAAGTGTTCTTCACCTGCTCTAGCAACTGCAGGTAAGCCTCCTCCTGGTCTGGTGATTGCTCTAAGCCACCTTTCACCAAGCCCTCAGCGGTAACAACGTCCACCACCACTTCCATGATGCGCATTTCAAGCTCCAGGCGATAGGAGCTCATTGGATCAGTACGCTCGCCATAGACCAAGGTGGACAGCGGTAGTCGAACGGCGAAACTGATGAGCCGTATCTCTCGGAGTCCAGGCAGAGTTGACCCGTTCTCATAGCGCGATAAAGCGACGCGCGATACACCTGCGCCAGACGGATCGATTTCTTTTGTGAGCACGCTAAGTTGTTCAAGCGTTAGCTCTCTGGTTTGACGTGCAGACTTCAGCCTTTTAGCGAAGGTCCCGTCATCGAAAAGGTGTGGGTTGTCGATAGCCATTGGTTTTCAGTGTCAGGCGGTTTCGGAGTTTTACCACTTGCCTTTGGTGGCTTGGAGTGCAACGGCCTCTGCAAAACTTCTTACGATTTCGTGCTTTAGCCCGCTCGTGGGCAGTGCGATGCTTGCACCAGAATCCGAGAAAACCTCGAGCTGACCCCTGCGCGTTATGAAATAGCTGAAGAACAGGATCAAAGCGATAGCAGCGAATGTGATCCTGACAGGGTCTTGCGGCGTAGCGATAGTGCCTAGTGCGGCCAGACCGGCGAACACTAGTAGTAAGGGATAGGTTCTGGTAGTCACGGCACATCCGGACACTTTGGACAGCATGATCGACTTGTAAACCTGACCGCGCCCCACCTTCCCTTCGTATTTGACTCGGAAGTTTGTGAGGGTTAGTGCGCCGTCGTCCGAGGTCATCACGCAACGCTCGTCAGGCAGTAGGGTTGATTGAATCTGTGCCATATCTGTCCTCCAAGCTGGATCACACGTAGAAAGTGTAGTTGCAGCTTTGGTTGTGGCGTTGCCCCTTCGTGCGGGCACATGGGAATTTGAATGCGGGACGCCACCCATCTAATGATGACGCTGGCGAGGGGGCGCCGCTGTTGGCGCTGGGGTGCGGGATGATCAGGAAGCGCTTAACGCATGATCCGTCTACAAAAAGCTTGCGCACCACGGATACATGCGCCTTCCCGTGGCACAATCCCGCTCCCCTTTGTAGAGGGCTTTTTGTAGCAGGCCGTTGATTCGCAAGGATTTTTTGAGAGATTGAAAATCCTTGTGTCGGTGGTTCGATTCCGCCCCAGGCCACCAAACAAAAGCCCTTGATTTGCAAGAATCAAGGGCTTTTTCAATTCCGTGCCGCCAAAGCAGGGTCGCACCCTGCATTGCAGGTGCTGCATGCTGAAGTCCTGCGTTGCCTTGGTGCTGGCTGCCGCCTGCACCGCGCACCGCATTCCTTGTTGTCTCTCCCCACGTTCCCATGCCCCTTCTGCAGGACACCACCCTTGGTATCGACTTTGGCACTTCCAACTCTGCGATGGCGGTGCGCCAAGGCGCGGGGCCGTCGCGGATGGTGGCGCTGGAGGGCGACGCACACACACTGCCCACGGCGCTGTTCTTCAACGCCGAAGACCAGCGCACTCACTTCGGGCGCGATGCAGTGGCGCAATACCTGGCTGGCACGGAAGGGCGATTGATGCGCTCGCTCAAGAGTCTGCTGGGCAGTGCGCTGCTGCAGGACAAGACGGCGGTGCACAACCAGTTGATCAGCTACCAGGACATCATCGGCCTCTTCTTGCGGATGCTGGCGCAAAAGGCCCGCGACGAACTGGGTGGCATGCCCGGGCGGGTGGTGATGGGGCGGCCGGTGCATTTTGTGGATGGTGATGCCGAGCGCGATCAGCAGGCTGAGGATGCGCTGCGCCAGGCCGCGCTGTCTGCAGGATTCGAGAACGTGAGCTTCCAGTTCGAGCCCATTGCGGCCGCGCTGGACTACGAGCAGCGCATCGACCGGGAGTCGCTGGTGCTGGTGGTGGACATTGGTGGCGGCACCTCGGACTTCACCGTGGTGCGCCTGGGGCCCGAGCGCATGGCTCGCGCCGACCGCAGCAGCGATGTGCTGGCCACTACCGGCGTGCACATCGGCGGCACGGACTTTGACCGGCGCCTGAGTCTGGACCTGCTCATGCCGCTGCTGGGCTTTCGCCACATCGGCCCGTCGGGGCGGGAGGTGCCCAGCCGGGTGTTTTTTGACCTCTCGACCTGGCACCTGATCCAGTGGCTGTATTCGCCGCGCGCACTGCGCGACGCGCAAAATCTGCGCACCGACTATGCCGATGCCGCGCTGCACGCGAGGTTGATGCGAGTGCTCCATGAGCGGCTGGGCCACCGCCTGGCCAATACGGTAGAGCAGGCCAAGATCGCCGCTTCGCTGGCCGATGCCGAGGCGCCCATGTCCCTCGACTGGGTAGAGTCAGGGCTCAGCGCCTCCGTCACGCCGCCCGGGCTGGCGCAGTCCTTGGCGCAGCCGCTGGAACAGGTCGTGGCTTGCGCAGGTGACTGCCTGCAGCTTGCGGGCCTTGGCGATGGGAGTGTGGACGCGATCTACCTGACCGGGGGCTCGTCGGCGCTGCGGCCACTGCGCCGGGCGCTGCGCACGGCCTTCCCGGCAACCCCGCAAGTGGAGGGTGATCTGTTTGGCGGGGTGGCTGCGGGCCTGGCGGTTTCGCGGTAGTCACGCATCTTGGATTGCTAGCAATTGAATAGCGTTTGGGGCATGCTGCACTAGCGCTATCGCCCGAAAACATCGCAAACACCGCCCAGCAACATCTGGCGTCAGTCCTGCGGTCCGTCCTCGCGCTTCCACTCCAGCGCGGTGTCGTACAGCACGTTGCGCGACGCGCCCGTGATCTCGGCGGCCAGGCGCACGGCGGTCTTCAGGGGCAGTTCGGCCAGCAACAGGCGCAGCACGCGGTGGCTGTCGCCTGCGTCGCTGACCACAGGCACCGGGTGCAGCAGCACCACAAATTCGCCGCGGGAGCGCTGGGGCGACCCATCCAGCCAAGCGGTCAGCGCCTGTGCGGGCTGGGTGGTGACTTCTTCAAACTGTTTGGTCAGCTCGCGCGCCAGGGTGACGGGGCGCTCGCCCAATACGGCCAGGGCCTGGGCCAACTCGCCAATCCGGTGGGGGGCTTCGAGCAGCACCACGCAGCGGGGCTCATGGGCCAGGTTCTGCGCAATCACGTTCGCGCGCTCTGCGTTCTTGACGGGCAGAAAACCTGCAAACACAAAGCCGCCATGCTCGGTGCTGTGGGCCACGGCACCGGCCACGCTCAATGCGGTGGTAATGCTGCTGGCACCCGGCAGCGGCACGGCGCGCAAGCCTGCTGCCTGCACCGCTGCCACCAGGCGCGCCCCAGGGTCGCTCACGCCGGGTGTGCCTGCGTCGCTCACATAGGCCACGCGCTGTCCCTGCTGCAGCCGGTGCACCACATTCTGTGCAGCTTCGGCCTCGTTGTGCTGGTGCACAGCCAGCAACTGGCTGGCGCTCTTGTCGATGCCGTAGGCGCGCAGCATCGACTGCGTATGGCGTGTGTCTTCGCAAGCCACCGTATCCACCAGTTGCAGCACATGCAGTGCGCGCAGGGTGATGTCGGCCAGGTTGCCGATGGGTGTGGCCACCACGTACAGTGCGCCCTGCGGATAATGCTGCGCAGCGGCGGCGTCGTGCGCCGCACCCTGGGCTGAAGCGAAAGATGCGCTCAATGAATTTCCTTGGAAAAAAACCACCCGTCGTTGCCACCCCAGGGGCTGCCGAAAATGCCACCACGCGTGAGCGGGGCAACGCTGCCGAGGACCAGGCCCTGGCCCATCTGCAGGCGGCGGGCCTGCAACTGGCGGTGCGCAATTATCGGACGCCCGGGCGCGGCGGGGGCGAGATTGATCTGGTGATGCGGGACCGGGACGGCACCCTGGTGTTTGTGGAGGTTCGCAGTCGCGCGCGCAGCGGTTTTGGCGGCGCAGGTGCCAGCATCAGCGCCACCAAGCAGCAGCGCATCATCTTCGCTGCGCGGCACTACCTAATGCGCTTGCCGTCGCCACCGCCCTGCCGTTTTGACGTGGTGCTTGTGGAGGAGGGGGTGCAGTGGCTCAAGGCGGCGTTCGATGCGCAGTAGCGGCGGGCGCCATATTAGTCGCCAGCGCAATGCAGGTGGCTACCCTTTGCTACAAAAGCTGTAACACGCGGCGGGTATCATCGGGCCCTCATGCTTGAGCAACGCATCCAACAGCATTTCATCGACAGCGCCGACCTGAAGTACCAGGCCGCGCAAACCCTGAGCCATCCCATCGCCGCAGCCGTACAGGCAGTGCTGGCCTGCGTGACCAGCGGCGGCAAGGTGCTGGCCTGTGGCAACGGTCCGTCTGCCGCCGAGGCGCAACAGTTCGCCGCGTTTTGCGTGGCCGGCTTTGAGCGCGAACGCCCCGAGCTGGCCGCGCTGGCCCTCACGTCGGACAGCACCCTGCTCACGGCGGCTGCAGGCAGCAACGATGCCACCCAGCAGTTTGCGCGCCAGGTGCGTGCCCTGGGCCAGGCGGGCGATGTGCTGCTGGCCCTGACGGTGCACGGAAACGACCCCAACCTGCTGGCTGCCGCCGAAGCCGCGCACGAGCGCGACATGACCGTGGTGGTGCTTGCAGGCCGCACCGGTGGCAAGCTGGCCGCCATGCTGCGGGAGACCGACGTCTTGATCAGCGTGCCCCACGACCGTGCGGCGCGCGTGCGCGAAGTCCATACGCTGGTACTGCACTGCCTGAGCGACGGCGTGGACGCACAGTTACTTGGTGAACAGGAGATCCCACTATGAACCCGACAACCCTGAATCGCACCCGCCGCGTGGTGGGTACAGCCCTGGCGGCTGCCGCGCTGGCCGCCGCACTATCGGCTTGCGCGCCCCTGATCGTCGGCGGCGCCGTGGTCGGCGGCGTGATGGCGGTGGACCGCCGCACGGCTGGCACCCAGATCGAAGACGAGGGCATCGAGCTGCGCGCGGCCAACCGCATTCGCGAAGCCCTGGGCGACCGGGCCCATGTCAACGTGACCAGCTACAACCGCCAGGCTCTGCTGACCGGTGAAGTCGCTACGGCCCAGGACCGCCAGGCGGTGGAGCAGATGGTGTCGCAGGTGGAGAACGTGCGCTCCGTGGTCAACGATCTGGCCGTGATGCCCAGCTCTACGCTGAGCCAGCGGTCCACGGACACCTTCATCACTGGCAAGGTTCGCGCGAGCCTGGTGGACGCGCAGGACATTTCGGCCAACTCCTTCAAGGTGGTGACTGAGCGCAATATCGTCTACCTGATGGGCCGCGTCTCGCAGCGCGAGGCCAACCGCGCCACGGACATCGCCCGTGGCGTGAGCGACGTGCGCAAGGTGGTGCGTGTGTTCGAGATCGTTTCGGAGGAAGAGCTGCGCCGCATCGCGCCGCAGCCTGCGCCGGTCACCACGGACACCAAGCCGGCCGGCGGCTGAGGACAGGGTTCAGCCCAGAGGGGCCAAGTCCCAGACCACAGCGCGTGGTCTGGGACTTTTTTCTTGCAGCGCAGCGCTGGAGCTCCGCTGCGCTGCCACACGTCGCCGGCGTTGCACCCGGGGGTGAGGCTGTGACGACGCCTGCTTCGCCCGACCGCCGGGTCTGCCCTTTGTCAGGGTAGACACCGCAGGCGGCTGAGGGGGTTACTTCAAGCGCTGAATCAGGCTGGACGTATCCCAGCGGTTGCCGCCCATCTTCTGCACATCGGCATAGAACTGGTCCACCAGCGCTGTTACCGGCACGCGTGATCCGTTGCGCTTGGCTTCGTCCAGCACCAGGCCCAGGTCCTTGCGCATCCAGTCTACGGCAAAACCAAAGTCGAACTTGCCGTCCACCATGGTCTTGCCACGGTTGTCCATCTGCCAGCTCTGGGCCGCGCCCTTGCCGATCACCTCCAGCACCTGCTTCATGTCCAGCCCGGCGTTCTGGCCAAACGCCACGGCTTCCGACAGGGCCTGCACCAGCCCGGCGATGCAGATCTGGTTGACCATCTTGGCCAACTGGCCCGAGCCGCTGGCACCCAGCAGCGTGAAGGCGCGGGAGAACGCCATGGCCACGGGCTGGACGGCCTCGAAGGCTGCGGCATCGCCACCGCACATCACGGTCAGCAGGCCGTTCTGAGCGCCTGCCTGGCCGCCGGACACGGGCGCATCCACAAACTGCAGGCCGAGCGCCTGGGCGGCCGCATACAGCTCGCGCGCCACCTCGGCCGACGCCGTGGTGTGGTCCACAAAAATCGCACCGGGCTTCATGCCTGCAAAGGCGCCGTCCGCGCCCAGCGTGACCGAACGCAGGTCATCGTCATTGCCCACGCAGCAGAACACGATGTCGGCGCCTGCAGCCGCCTCGCGGGGCGTGGCTGCATGTTGGGGGGCCTTGGTGCCCGCGTACTCTGCGCACCAAGCGACCGATTTGGTCGCGGTCCGGTTGTACACGGTGACTTCATGACCGGCCAGCGCCAGGTGGCCTGCCATGGGGTAGCCCATCACGCCCAGGCCCAGAAAGGCGACTTTGCGGGAAGGGGTGGTGTCGTAGTTGCGGGGGTTAGTGCTTGGCATGGTGTGACGGCAAGATGATGCAAAAGTATGCGTGAAAACGAAAACCCGCCCAGGAGGGCGGGTGAAGCAGGGCAAAGGTGTGTGGGCCTGGCTCTGGAGTCACACAATCGCGAAATGCTCGGTGCCCTGGGCCAGGTCGGGCGACTTGGCGCGCTGGCTGTTGAGCTTGATCTGCAGGCGCAGGTCGTTGAGCGAGTCGGCATTGCGCAGCGCGTCTTCGTAGCTGATGACGTTGGCCTCGTAGGCGTCGAACAGCGCCTGGTCGAAGGTTTGCATGCCCAGGTTGCGGCTTTTCTTCATGATCTCCTTGATCTCGGAGACCTCGCCCTTGAAGATCAGGTCGGAGATCAGCGGGGTGTTGAGCATCACTTCCACCGCAGCGGCACGGCCCTTGCCGTCCTGCTTGGGGATCAGACGCTGCGAAACCATGGCGCGCAGGTTGAGCGACAGGTCCATCAACAACTGGGCGCGGCGCTCTTCGGGGAAGAAGTTGATGATCCGGTCCAGCGCCTGGTTGGCGCTGTTGGCGTGCAGCGTGGCCAAGCACAAGTGCCCGGTTTCTGCAAACGCCACCGCATGTTCCATGGTCTCGCGGTCGCGGATTTCGCCCATCAGGATCACCTCGGGCGCTTGGCGCAGCGTGTTCTTCAGGGCTGCTTCCCAGCTGTCGGTATCCAGGCCCACTTCGCGCTGCGTCACCACGCAGTTCTTGTGCGGGTGCACGAATTCAATGGGGTCTTCCACCGTGATGATGTGGCCGAACGAGTTCTCATTGCGCCAGTCCACCATGGCGGCCAGCGTGGTGGACTTGCCCGAGCCCGTGGCACCCACCAGGATGCACAGGCCGCGTTTGGTCATCGTCACTTCCTTGAGCACCTGCGGCACACCCAGGCCGTCGATGGTGGGCAGTGTGAGCGGAATGGTCCGCAACACCATGCCGACCTTGCCCTGCTGGATGAAGGCGTTGACGCGGAAACGCCCGATGCCAGCGGGCGAAATGGCGAAGTTGCACTCCTTGGTGCGCTCGAAGTCGGCCACTTGCTTGTCGCTCATGATGGCGCGCGCCAGCGTGAGCGTGTGGTTGGGCGTGAGGGGCTGCGGTGACACCTTGGTCACCTTGCCATCGACCTTGATGGCGGGCGGAAACTCTGCCGTGATGAACAAGTCGCTGCCATTGCGGCTCACCATCAGCTTGAGCAGGTCATTGATGAATTTACTGGCCTGATCGCGTTCCATCAGAAGTTCTCCCGGGGGTGGTCGTCTGCCGGACGATCTTGGGTCGAGGATAGGTGCATCATTTCTGGTTATCGCTCAGGCGCGCACTCACCACGCGCAGGCGCAGCGACAGCTTGCGCGCCAGCAGTGCAATCAGACTGGCAGCCAGCTGCGGGTCCTTGGTCATCATGTCGTCCATGGCCTCGGCGGAGAGCACGGCGATCTCGCAATCGGTCAGTGTGGTGCAGGCCGAAAAGCGAATGCCGCTGTCCAGCAGCGACATCTCGCCCAGGATGTCCCCCGGGCGTGTCTCGGCCAGGCGCAGTTGTTCGCCCCAGGGCTGCACGCGGTCCACGGCGATGGTGCCGGTGAGCAGCACCACCATGAAGTTGCCGTACTCGTCCTGGCGGATCACGTCGCGGTTGGAGGGGATGGCCGCAAACTCAAAAAAGCGCTCCATGCGCTCCACGGCGTCCTTGTCCAGGTGCGCCATGTATTTGTCCTTGGCCCACAGGCCTTGCAGCAGCTTGCCGCCCCGGCTGGTGGGCAGGCGCTTGGCGCCCACTTCCACAGCACGAGCCTCCCAGGGCACCAGCATGGAGTCGTCCACACCCTGGCCCGCAAATGCCGTGGAAAACAGCACGGAGTCCGTGTGGTCGTCCGATGATTTGCCGCTGCGGGTTTTCAATTTCAGAAGGCTCAAAATGCCTTTCATATCGCGCTCCGGTATGCGGCGCCTGCGGGGGCCACAAGTTCGTTCATGGGGGTGTGCTGTCGGGGGCTCAGCCGGGGAAGTTCTCGGGGATCTTGGCCTTGCTGCGTGCTTCAGCCGGGCTGATGATGTTGCGGCGCACGAGGTCCGTCAGGTTCTGGTCCAGCGTCTGCATGCCCACGCTGTTGCTGGTCTGGATGGTGGAATACATCTGCGCCACCTTGGCCTCGCGGATCAGGTTGCGGATGGCGCTGGTGCCCAGCATGATCTCGTGCGCAGCCACGCGGCCAGAGCCGTCCTTGGTCTTGCACAGCGTCTGCGAGATCACGGCCTGCAGCGATTCGGACAACATCGCACGGACCATTTCCTTTTCTTCGGCCGGGAACACGTCGATGATCCGGTCGATGGTCTTGGCGGCGCTCGATGTGTGCAGCGTGCCGAACACCAAGTGGCCCGTTTCCGCAGCCGTCATGGCCAGACGGATGGTTTCCAGGTCGCGCATTTCGCCCACCAGGATGGCGTCCGGGTCTTCACGCAGTGCGGACTTCAGGGCCGCCGCGAACGACAGCGTCATCGGGCCGACTTCGCGCTGGTTGATCAGGCACTTCTTGGACTCGTGCACGAATTCGATCGGGTCTTCCACCGTGAGGATGTGGCCGTATTCGGATTCGTTGAGGTAGTTGACCATGGCGGCCAACGTGGTGGACTTGCCCGAGCCCGTGGGGCCGGTCACCAGCACCAGGCCCCGTGGCTTCAAGGCCAGGTCGCCAAAGATCTTGGGGGCGTTGAGCTGCTCCAGCGTCAGGATCTTGCTCGGAATCGTCCGGAACACGGCGGCCGCGCCCCGGTTCTGGTTGAAGGCGTTGACGCGGAAACGGGCCAGGCCTTCGATCTCGAACGAAAAGTCCACCTCCAGGAACTCTTCATACGTCTTGCGCTGCGCGTCGCTCATGATGTCGTACACCATGGCGTGCACCGTCTTGTGGTCCAGCGCATCCACGTTGATGCGCCGCACGTCGCCGTGGACCCGGATCATGGGCGGTAGACCGGCGGAGAGGTGCAGGTCGGAGGCCTTGTTCTTCACGCTGAACGCGAGCAATTGGGTAATGTCCACGGAGTCCCTCTATCGTTTGGTACGCTTGCCAAACATTATGACCACGATTGCTAACAACCTCCAACAGGTTATGGGCCGGATCGCCCAGGCGTGCCGGGCTGCCGGGCGCGACCCGGGCCAGGTGGGCCTGCTGGCCGTTTCCAAGACCTTTGGCGCCGATGCGGTGCTGGAGGCGGTGGCCGCAGGCCAGCGCGCCTTTGGCGAGAACTACATCCAGGAGGGCGTGGACAAGATTGCCGCCGTGCGTGCTGCCTTGCCCGGCGTGGCGCTGCAGTGGCATTGCATCGGCCCCATCCAGAGCAACAAGACCCGCCTGGTGGCCGAGCACTTTGACTGGGTGCATACGGTGGACCGGCTCAAGATCGCCGAGCGCCTGTCGGCCCAGCGGCCCGATCACCTGCCGCCGCTGCAGATATGTATCCAGGTCAACATTGACGGCGGGCCCACCAAGTCGGGCGTGGCTCCAGCCGAAGTCCTGGACTTGGTGCGCGCTGTCGCAAAACTGCCACGCCTGGTGGTACGGGGGCTCATGAGCATTCCGGACCATGCTCCCGAATTTGAAGCGCAACTGGCAATCCACGCTAGCGCCAGAAGGCTTTTCGACGAGATATCGGCGGTGGAAGAGCCAGGCCTTGGGCAGTTCGACACCCTGTCCCTGGGCATGACGGCCGATCTGGAGGCCGCCATCCAGGCAGGCAGCACCCTGGTGCGCGTGGGCACCGGCATCTTCGGCGGGCGGACTTACTCCGCCTGACGGTCGGGGCGCATCAGCCAGCGAAGCGCGCCACGCAATCCAGCGCCGCTGTCACGTCCGCCTCGCTCACATCCAGGTGCGTCACCCAGCGCAGCCGCGTGGCGCCGCCATACAGGCTGCTGGTCACGCGCACGCCGTGCTGCGCCAGCCAGGCGGTGAAGGCGGTTGCCACATCGGCATGCAGGTCGGTGAACAGGATGTTGGTCTGCCAGGGAAGCACCGTGATGCGGCCCTGCAGCACAGGGTGGCTGCGGTTGGCTTCGGCCAGCCCTTGGGCCAGCCGGTCCAGGCGGGCGTGGTCCTCCGCCAGGCGCCGCACATGGTGCTGCAGCGCATAGTGGCCCGCAGCGGCCAGCACTCCGGCCTGGCGCATGCCACCGCCCAAGATCTTGCGGGTGCGGCGCGCCTGCCGGATGAAGTCGCGCGAGCCCAGCACCAGCGAGCCCACGGGTGCACCCAGGCCCTTGCTCAGGCACAGCGACGCGGAATCAAAGTGGCTGCACAGCGCGCGCGCTTCGTCGTACACATCGGTGCCGTTGCGCGCGGCATTGGCCGTGGCGGCGTTGAACATGCGTGCGCCGTCCAGGTGCATGGCCAGCCCCCGGCTGCGCGCCAGCTGTGCCACCTCGGCGATGTAGGCGGGCGGCAGCACCTGGCCGCCGGTGGTGTTCTCCAGCACCACCAGCCGGGTACGCGCAAAGTGCGGGTCGTCCGGTTTGATGGCGGCCGCGATGTCGGCCAGGCGCAGCGTGCCGTCGGGCTGGGTCTCGACGGGCTGTGGCTGGATGGACCCTAGCACTGCCATGCCACCAGCCTCCCAGCGGTAGGTGTGCCAGCTCTGGCCCACGATGGCCTCGTCGCCGCGCTGGCAGTGGCCCCACAGCGCGATCAGGTTGGTCTGCGTGCCCGAGGGGGCGAACAATGCAGCCTCAAAACCCAGCAGATCGGCCGCATGCTCTTGCAGTGCGTTCACCGAAGGGTCGTCGGCAAAGACATCGTCGCCCAGCGGGGCCTTGAACATGGCCTCGCGCATGGCGGGCGTGGGCTGGGTGACGGTGTCGCTGCGAAAGTCGGGCATGGGCGCGGTCCTTGTGGGTCGGGTCAACGAATGCAATGACCGGCCATGGTAGCGGCGGCCCGTGGCGAATGCCGCTGTGGGGGTAACGGCGCGCTTCAGCGCCGTGGCGTCAAGGCCGGGTCATCTTGCAGTCCGTACCTTGCGCCAACTCATTGCCCGTGTAGGCCGCATCGGTCCTGAAGCCGTAGTTCGTTCCTTCCCAGCCGACCTTCACCGCCTTGCCGTCCACCGGCGCGATGGTGTTGACCACCTGGGGCAGCAGCAGCTGGTGGTCTTCGCCGCGCATGCGCACGGGGCCCACCACCGAGTCGATGGTCAGGTCTTCCAGCGCACGGGCTACCTTCACCGGGTCGGTGGACTGGGCCTTGTTGATGGCGGCGGCGAGGAAGCGCGGCGTCATCTCGATGCGCGGCGCGAGGAAGTCCTTGCCCGTCTTGGCCTTGTAGGTCTTGGCCAGCGCGTCCACCTTGGGGGTGTCGGCCTGGCCGGGGTGCCATTCGGCCACCCAGGTCAGCTGGCCCTGCTTGGCCTGCGACACGGCCAGCACCGTGCCGGGGATGGAGCCCGCGCTGTGGTTGAAGTAGCGCAGGTTGTAGCCCGCGTCGCCCGCCGCCTTGAGCAGCAGCGTCATGTCCTGCCCCCAGTTGCCGCTGATGACCGAATCGGCCTCGCTGCTCTTGACCTTGGCGAGGTAGGGCGCGAAGTCCTTCACGCGGCCGATGGGGTGCAGTGCCTCACCCACAAACTGGATGTCGGGCCGCGCCAGGCCCACCATCTCGCGGCCATAGTGCGCCCACTGCTTGCCGTGGGCGTAGTCCTGGTTGAGCAGGTACACCTTCTTGATGTCCGGCTGCTTCTTGATGTAGTTGGCAATCGCCTTCATCTTCATGGCCGTGTTGGCCTCGAACTGGAAGTGCCAGAAGTTGCAGGCCTTGCCCGTCAGCTCGGGGTCGATGGAGGAGTGGTTCAGCACCAGGATCTCCTTGCCCGGGTTGCGCTGGTTGTGGCGCGCTGCCGCCTGCACCAGCGCCGTGACCACGGAGGAGCCCGAGCCGCCCGTCACGATGGCCTTGGCTCCCTGGTCAATGGCGGCCTGCAGCGCGCTCTGGCTCTCCTGCGCCGAGAGCTTGCTGTCGAACTGCAGCAGCTGCAGCTTGGTGCCCTTGAGCACGCCGCCCTTGGCGTTGATGTCCTCGATGGCGTACTGCGTGTGGGTGAGC
The DNA here is from genome assembly GCF_016783915.1 of Acidovorax sp. Taxonomy (GTDB): domain Bacteria; phylum Pseudomonadota; class Gammaproteobacteria; order Burkholderiales; family Burkholderiaceae_C; genus Acidovorax. Next base: position 44,177 of record NZ_JADHVT010000012.1, on the reverse strand, counting down.
ATCAGCTCACCCACGTTGGCGAACGGGCCCGACAGCGGGTCGATGTAGGCGACCTTGAAGGTCTCCTGCGCGCTGGCTGCTGTGCCGATCAGCAGGGCCGCCGCGGCGGCCAGGGGGGTGAGGAACACGGTTTTCATGGGTTTTGTCTCCGGTGGTTGTCGTTTTGGTGAAGGGGCGTAGCGCAGCTGCTGGCGTCAGGCTGGGTTGCGCTTGCGGGTTCGCCGCAGCCCCAGCACACGCCAGGCCAGTTGCGCCAGCTCCTGCGCCACCTCGTCCTGTGACAGGCGGCCGTCAGGGCGGTACCAGTTGTAGAGAAAGCCGGGCAGGCTGCAGGCGGCCAGCGCGGTGATCTTGGTGTCGTTGAACTCGAACATGCCGTCGTCGCGGCCCATTTCGAGCAGCGCGCACAGCCGGTCGTAGAAGTGGTTCGCCAGGTCCTTTTGCGCCGCCAGGTACTCGGGCCGGTACACCTGCGGCTCGCGGTACGGGAAGAAGGCCGAGGGGTGGTGCTCCAGCGTGGCGCGGATCAGCCGCTCGATGCCTTCCGTCACCTTCACATGGGCAGGCCGGTCATCGTCCGCCGCAAAGTCCATCGCGGTGAAACACGCCACGGCAGGCGCCCACGACAGCGTCTCGAAGATCTCCTGCTTGTTGCGAAAGTAGTAGTACACAAAGGGCTTGGTCACGCCCAGCTGCTGCACGATCTGCTCAATGGTGGTGTTGGCGTAGCCCTGCGCATCGAACAGCGCCTCGGCCGCGCGCAAGATGCGTTCGCGCTTTTCGTCCGACCCGGCCGTGGCGGCCTTCTGGCGGCCGCTGGCCTGCACGGGGGGCTGCTGGTTCATTGGTGTCCTTTGCGCGACGTTCGATTTATACCCATGGGTAGCATTGTTCTACCGAGCGGTATATATTGGCAAGACGCTGGCGGGTGAGGGCGCTCAGAGAAAACCCTGAGTGGCCGCCAAGAACCAGCGATTCCAGACACCTCGGAGACAACGCCATGCCTTATGCCGCACCGCAGCTGCCGCTGCACGAACACCTGCGCCGCCACGCGCGCGAAACGCCCGACCGCATCGCCTACCTCTGGTACGGCCAGCCCCTCAACTGGGCGCAGCTTGATGCGGCCAGTGATGCATTTGCCGCGCGCCTGCAGGCGCTGGGTGTGGCCAAGGGCGAGCCCGTGGCGCTGTTCATGAACAACTGCCCGCAGTACGTGATGGCGCACTACGGCATCCAGAAGATCGGTGCCATCGTCTGCCCCTGTGGGCCGCTGAACAAGGAGCACGAGCTGGAATACCAGCTCACCGACCTGCAGGCGCGCGTGATCGTCGCGGCCGATGTGCTGCTGCCTGTGGTGGACAAGGTGCGCGCCAAGACGGCGCTGCAGCATGTGTTTGTGGTGCGTTATGCCGAGCTGCTGCCCGAGAGCGCGCCCAGCATCGACGTGCCCGCCGAGCTGCTGGCAATGCGCGCAGCCATGGCGCCTGCTCCCGCGGGCTGCGAAGATTTTCTGGCGGCCACGCGCACAGGCGCTCGGCCAGCGCCCGTCGCGCTGTCGATGGACGACATCTCGCTCATGACCTACACCTCGGGCACCACCGGGTTGCCGAAGGGCGCGATGCTGAGCTACGGCAACGCCACGTTCAAGACCGCTGCATCGGCCGACTGCAACGGCATGACGCCGCACGAAACGCTGTTGGCCGTGGCGCCGCTGTACCACATCGCCGGCATGGTGATGGGCGTGAACCTGCCCGTCTACACCGGCGCCACGGCCGTGCTGCTGTACCGCTTTGACCCACTGGGCGTGGCCCAGGCGCTGGAGCGCCACCGCGTGACCTGGTGGTACAGCATCGCGCCCATGAATGGCGCGCTCATGCAGGTGCCCGGCGCACACGAGATGGACTGGAGCGCGCTGCGCCGCAACCCGGTCACCAGCTTTGGCATCACCTTTACCGAGGCGTTGGCCCAGCAGTGGCAGCAGTTCGCGCCGAATTGCATCTCGCACGAGGCGGCCTACGGGCTGTCCGAAACCCACACGGTGGACACCGCCATGCCTGTGGACGCCATCCGCTGGGGCACCCAGGGCAAGCCCGTGCCGGGCAACACCCTGCGCATCGTCGACCCCGACACCGGCGCGCCCCTGCCCACCGGCGAGGTGGGCGAGATCACCATCCACGGCCCCGGCAACTTCCAGGGGTACTGGAACAAGCCCGAGGCCACGGCCAAGACCCTGCGGGACGGCTGGGTCTACACCGGCGACATGGGCAAGATCGATGCGGACGGCTATGTCACCTTCATCGGCCGCTTCAAGGAAATGATCAAGGTCTCGGGCTACAGCGTGTTCCCCGAAGAGGTCGAGACCCTGCTCATCAAGCACCCCGCCGTGGCCCAGGCCGCCGTGATTGGCGTGCCCGATGCGGAAAAGGGTGAGGTGGTGCGCGCCTTCATCGTCAAGAAGCCCGGCCAGGAGGTGGACGCCGCCAGTCTGGTGGCCTGGTGCCGCGAGAACATGGCGCCCTACAAAGCCCCGCGCGAAGTGCGCTTCATCGATGCGCTGCCCGCCACCGGCGCTGGCAAAGTGCTGCGCCGCCTGCTTCGGGATGCATGAAACACCCCCTGAGTCGCCTGCGGCGCCTTCCCCCTCTCTCTACGCGCTTCGCGCTAGGGAGGGGGACGCTCCAACCGCGGCGGGGCGGCCCTTGCGCGGGAGTCCTGGTGTGGGCCCCGTCAGTTGCAAGCGCAGTTCTATGAGTCCATCAACTAGAAACAATGGCCGCCAGCGCTTATCAGTCAAGCGCTAAAAGCTAAAAAAAAGAATCAAAACCATGACCTTGCCCCTCTTCGCCAAAGTCCTGATCGCCAACCGGGGAGAGATCGCACTGCGCACTGTGCGCGCCCTGCACGACCTGGGCATTGCCAGCGTGGCCGTGTATGCCGACGATGACGCCACCAGCCCCCATGTCCACGTAGCCAGTGCGGCCGTGGCGCTGGGCGCCACCGGCCCGGCGGCGTACCTGGACGGTGCGCGCCTCATCGCCATTGCGAAGGCGCAGGGCTGCGACGCCGTGCACCCGGGCTACGGCTTCTTGAGCGAGCGCGCCGACTTTGCCCGCGCCTGCGCCGAGGCGGGGCTGCGCTTCATCGGCCCCACGCCTGCGCAGCTCGCGCTGTTCGGCGACAAGGCGCAGGCCCGTGCGCTGGCGCAGCAGCAGGGCGTGCCGCTCATGCCCGGCACGCAGACGGCGGTGACGCTGCAGGAGGCGCAGGCCTTCTTCGCGCAGCACGCCCATGCCGGCATCGTCATCAAGGCCATCGGCGGTGGCGGCGGGCGCGGCATGCGCGCGGTGGCGTCGGCCGATGACTTGCCCGCTGCCTACGCGCGCTGCCGCAGCGAGGCGCAGGCCGCCTTTGGTGTGGACGGCGTGTACGTGGAGCGCCTGATGGGCAACGCCCGCCACATCGAGGTGCAGGTGCTGGGCGACGGGCGCGAGGTGATCGCGCTGGGCGAGCGCGAGTGCACGCTGCAGCGGCGCTTTCAGAAGGTGGTGGAGATCTCGCCCAGCCCCTCGCTGCCCGCGCCGCTGCGCGAACGCATCACCACCGCCGCGCTGTCCATGGCGCGGGCCGTGGCCTACGAGGGCCTGGGCACCTTCGAGTTTCTGGTGGATCTGGCCTCGAACGACCTGCCGTTTGTGTTCATCGAATGCAACCCACGCCTGCAGGTGGAGCACACCATCACCGAAGAAGTGACCGGCGTGGATCTGGTGCAGGCGCAGATCGCGCTGGCCGCAGGCCGCACGCTGCAGGACATCGGCCTCGACCCCGCCGCACCGCCCGCCGTGTTGGGCTTTGCCGTGCAGTGGCGCATCAACGCCGAGACGCTGGATGCGCAGGGCGGCGCCACCCCCGGCAGCGGCACACTCAGCCGCTTTGATCTGCCCACAGGCCCCGGCGTGCGCGTGGACACGCACGGCGCAGCGGGCGCCACGCCATCGCCGCACTACGACACGCTGCTGGCCAAACTCATCGTGCACACGCGCAGCCCGCACTTTGCGGATGCGCTGCGCCGCTCGCAGCGCGCTCTGGCCGAGTGCCGCATCGAGGGCGTGGCCACCAACCTGGCGCTGCTGCAGGCCCTGGCCGCACGGCCCGAAATGGAAAGCCAGCATGTGCACACACGCTGGCTGGAGTCGGTGTTGCCAGACCTTCTGATCGCTATTAAAAATATAGTTGCTGCGGCAAGTTCGACTAGCGCTAGCGGCCAAAAAGACTCATATTCCTCAGTGCCTGCACCTGAAGGCGCAGTGCTCGCCCCCATGCCCGCCCGCCTGGTGCAGCTGAGCGTGGCCGAAGGCGACGTGGTCGCTGCCGGCGCCGAGCTGGCCTTGCTCGAAGCCATGAAGATGGAGCATGTGCTGCTGGCCCCGCACGCAGGCCGCGTGGGCGCGCTGCTGGCCGTGGCCGGTGGCTACGTCGCGCAGGGGCAGCCGCTGCTGGTGCTGGACGCGGTGGATGATGCTGCCGATGTCGAAGTGCAGGGCAGCGCTGCGCACGACCCCGACCACATCCGTGCCGACCTGCAACGTGTGATCGACCGCCACGCCTTCACGCTCGACGCCGCGCGCCCCGACGCCATGGCCAAGCGCCACGCCCAAGGCGGCCGCTCCGCGCGCGAGAACATTGCCGACCTGTGCGACGACGGCAGCTTCATCGAATATGGTGCCCTCGCCATCGCCGCGCAAACGCGCCGCCGCAGCAAGGAAGACCTCATCGCCAACACGCCCGCCGACGGCATGGTTACGGGCATCGGCGGCATCAATGGCGCATTGTTCGGGCCTGAAAAATCCCGCGCAGTGGTCATGTCCTACGACGCCACCGTGCTCGCGGGCACCCAGGGCGCACGCAACCACGCCAAGACCGACCGCATGCTCGGCATCGCGCTGGCGCAGAAGCTGCCCGTGGTGCTGTTTGCCGAGGGCGGCGGCGGGCGCCCGGGCGACACCGACATGCCCGTGGTGGCGGGGCTGCATGTGCACACGTTTGCGAGCTACGCGGCGCTGTCGGGCCAGGTGCCGGTCATCGGCATCGCGGCAGGGCGCTGCTTTGCAGGCAACGCCGCCTTGCTGGGTTGCAGCGACGTGATCATTGCCACGCGCGGCAGCAACATCGGCATGGGCGGCCCGGCCATGATCGAAGGCGGCGGTCTGGGCGTGTTCAAGCCCGAGCAGATCGGCCCGAGCCGCGTGCAACATGCCAACGGCGTTATCGACGTGTTGGTGGAGAACGAGGCCGAGGCCGTGGCCGCTGCGTGCCACTATCTGTCGTTCTTCCAGGGCCGCACATCGCAGTGGTCCGCACCCGACCAGCGCCTGCTGCGCGCCGTGGTGCCCGAGAACCGCCTGCGCGTGTACGACACCCGCACGGCGATGACCGGTCTGGTGGACGAGGGCAGCCTGCTGCTGCTGCGCACCGGCTTTGGCGCGGGCATCCACACCGCACTCGCGCGCATCGAAGGCCGCCCCGTGGGCCTGCTGGCCAACAACCCGCAACACCTGGGTGGCGCCATCGACGCCGATGCGGCTGACAAGGGTGCGCGCTTCATGCAGCTGTGCAACGCACACGGCCTGCCCATCGTGAGCCTGGTGGACACGCCCGGCTTCATGGTCGGCCCTGAGGTGGAGGCCACGGCCCAGGTGCGCCACGTGAGCCGCCTGTTCGTCACCGCTGCCAGCCTGCGCGTGCCCACCTTCAGCGTGGTGCTGCGCAAGGGTTACGGCCTGGGCGCCATGGGCATGACGGCCGGGGGGTTCCATTCGCCCGTGTTCACTGTCGCCTGGCCTACCGGCGAGTTCGGTGCCATGGGCCTCGAAGGCGCCGTGCGCCTGGGCTTTCGCAAGGAGCTGGAGGCCCTGCCCGAGGGCACCGAGCGCGACGCCCTGTTTGCCAAGCTGCTGGCCAAGTCCTACGCCAACGGCGAGGCGATGCACATGGCCGCCACGCTGGAGATCGACGCGGTGATCGACCCGGCCGAAACGCGGGCATGGCTGGCGCGGGGGCTGGCGTCGGCGCAGGTGGGGCCGGTGGGGCACCGGTTCATCGACACCTGGTAGCCCCTGCGCGGGCCGCGCTGTGCATGCTAAGCTGGCCCGCCTTGCCCACCCCGTGCCGGGGTGGCGCCCCTGTTTGATGGAGACTTTGCACCATGCCCGGACTGCTGCCCGATATCGACCCTGATGGCCTGCTCGAATTTTCGGTGGTCTACACCGACCGCGCGCTCAACCACATGTCCAAACGCTTCACCGGCGTAGTGCAGGACATTTTGGGCACGCTGAAAGAGGTCTACCACGCCCACACCGCCGTGCTGGTGCCTGGCAGCGGCACCTTCGGCATGGAAGCCGTGGCGCGCCAGTTCGCCAACCGCGAGAAGGTGCTCATCGTGCGCAATGGCTGGTTCAGCTACCGCTGGACGCAGATCTTTGACGCCGACAAAGGCCTGGGTGGCGGCTCCGTGGTGTGCAAGGCGCGCCAGCAGGGCAGCGGCCCGCAGGCGCCCTGGGCTCCATGCCCCGCTGAAGAAGTTGCCGCCACCATCCGGGCCGAAAAGCCCAAGGTCGTGTTCGCCCCCCATGTGGAGACCGCCAGCGGCATCATCCTGAGTGACGACTACCTGCGCACCATCACAGCCGCCGCGCACGAAGTGGGCGCGCTGTTTGTGCTGGACTGTGTAGCGTCCGGCGCGATGTGGGTGGACATGCAGGCCACGGGCGTGGATGTGCTCATCAGCGCACCGCAAAAGGGCTGGAGCGGATCGCCTTGCTGCGCCATGGTGATGCTGTCCGAGCGTGCGCGCGAAGCCATCGAGGGCACCACGAGCAGCAGCTTTTCGTGCGACCTCAAGAAGTGGATGCAGATTGCCGAGGGCTACGAAAAGGGCCAGCACGCGTACCACACCACTATGCCCACGGATGCGCTGGTGCGTCTGCGCGAGGTGATGGCCGAGACGCGCGCCTACGGCTTTGCCAAGGTGCGCGAAGAACAGATCGAACTGGGTGCCAAGGTGCGCGCACTGCTCGAATCGCGCGGTTTTCCTAGCGTGGCGGCCGATGGCTTCAAGGCGCCGGGCGTGGTGGTGAGCTACACCACCGACCCTGGCATCCAAAACGGCAAGAAGTTCATGGAAGTGGGGCTGCAGACCGCTGCGGGTGTGCCGCTGCAGTGCGATGAAGGGCCGGACTTCAAGACCTTCCGCATCGGCCTGTTCGGGCTGGAGAAGTGGCACAACGTGGACCGCACAGTGGGCCATTTGTCGAAAGCGTTGGACCAGATTGCGGCAGCACCCTGACCCGCGTTAGGGCGCTGCAGTGAGCAGACCCGCGCGCGGCTTGTCGGCATGAGCAGCAGCGCTCCTCCATCCCACTCAAACGCCGACGACCCGGCGCGCGCCCTGCGGCGTGCCAAGCGACAAGCCCTGGGCCTGTTGCTGCTGGTCACGGCCGTGTTTGTGGCCACCAGCGTGGTCGAACGCGGCCTGTGGCTCAACGGCGTCAAGGCCATGGCCGAGGCTGCCATGGTGGGTGCGCTGGCGGACTGGTTTGCGGTGGTGGCGCTGTTCCGCCGCCCGCTGGGCCTTCCCATTCCGCACACGGCGGTCATCGCGCGCAACCAGGCGCGCATCGGCCGCAACCTCGCCACCTTTGTGCGCGACAAGTTCCTGGATGTGCCCTCGCTGGTGGCGCTGATCCGCCGGCACGACCCTGCCGAGCGTCTGGCGCAGTGGCTGACTGCCCCCGGCAACGCCACGCTGCTGGGCCACCAGGCCACGCGCCTGGCGTCGGCCGCACTGGAGATGGTGCAGGACGCGCAGGTAGAGCGCTTCATCCACAAGGCCGCGCGTGCCTTGATCGGGCAGGTGGATATGTCGCGTGCCCTGGCGGCGGTGCTCGATACCCTGACCCACAACGGCCGTCACCAGGCGCTGCTGGACGACGTGCTGGCCAAGCTCATCGAACTGCTGCAGAACGAGCAGACCCGCACCTGGGTCGCGCAGTCCATCGTGGCCTGGCTCAAGAAGGACCACCCGCGCACCGAGAAGTTGCTGCCCAGCGACTGGCTGGGCGACAAGGGCTCGGCCCTGCTGGCCCGCGCGCTGGAGAGCCTGATGGCCGATGTGGCCGCCAACCCGCAGCATGCACTGCGTGCGCAGTTTGATGTGGCGGTGCAGCGCTATATCGAGCGCCTGCGCAGCGACCCGGAATGGGCGCGCAAGGGCGAGGAGATCCGCACCTGGCTGCAGACGGATACCACCGTGGGCGGCTACGTGCAGGCGCTGTGGCTGGACCTGCGCGGTGCGCTGCGGCGTGATTTGGCCGATGCCGATTCGGTGGTGGCGCGGCAGGTGGGCAAGCTGGGGTTGTGGCTGGGTGAGTCGCTGGCGGGGGACGCGGCGCTGCGGCAGTCGTTCAATGACCGGCTGGAGCGGTGGGCGCAGGGGTTGGCGCCGGATGTGTCGGCGTTCATTGCGCAGCACATTGAGGACACCGTGCGGCGATGGGATACCGAAGCAATGACGCAGCTGATTGAGCTGAACATTGGGAAGGATTTGCAGTACATCCGCATCAACGGGACCGTGGTGGGTGGCCTCATCGGGCTGGTGCTGTTTGCGGTGTCGCACGTGGGGGAGATTTGGCGGGCGGTGGTGGGCAGTTGACCACCCGTTCGGGCTGAGCCCGTCGAAGCCGGGGCACCCCACTCCACCCGTTCGGGTTGAGCTTGTCGAAACCGGGGAGTGCTCGCATGCCTTGCTGATTTGGCTGCATGCCTTTGCTGAGGACGGAGGCCGAGAGTCGCCCGGCGTGCGAGTAACTTTCTTTTGCTTCGCCAAAAGAAAGTCACCAAAGAAAAGGCGACCCCCAGTCTGCGACCCCCACGCGGTGCGTGGGGGCAACCTGCGTCGGGGCGGTTGTGGGGTGCGCCGTGGAACTCGCTTTGCGCTGCGCGCGCCGCTCGGACAACCACGGCGAGTCAGAGCACGAAGCATGGGCGCTGCGACGCCCATGCCACCCCGCAACCGCCCCGCCGCAGGCGCAGTCAGCAGGGGGGTGGGAGCCGAACAGCCAACAGCCGAACAGCCACACGGGCCATCGCGTTGCTCGGCCGCGCCCGCGCTGCGCTGCTAGCGTGCAGCCTCATCCGCCGCCATGTTGGCCGCGTGTTCTTCCTGCAGATGCTGCGCAATTTGCGCCCAGGCCAGCTTGGCCTCTGCGTCTTGCGCCCAGGCATAGCAACTGGCGATGTGCATGGCCGTCACTGCATGGTGCGGGTCGAGCGCAAAGGCCACCTCGCACTGCAGCGCCGCCTGTCGCCACATCGCGGTCGCATCTTCGGATCCTTCTTTCTGCAACGCATGGGCTTCGGCCACCCACGCCTGACCCAGTCTGAAGGCTGCTGCGTGATGCGCGGGGTCGGCTTCATGCGCCCGTTGAAACAACGCCCCCGCCTTCCGCCACAACGCCCGCGCTGCGGCAAAGTCTTGCGTGGCCACGGCCTGCGCTTGGGCGACGAGGGCGTTGCCGGATTGGAGGAGGGTGGAGGGGGAGTCGCTGGGCATGGGGTCTTACAGGCGAGGGATAAGGTTGAGGATTGTCGGAGGTTTTGCTGGCCGCTATCGGCCACGAGCAGCGCTCCACCCCTTCGGCGTACCTTTGTCAGGTTTCGAGAAGTGCTCCGACCATCTTTGAACCCAAGAAGCCTCCATCGATAAGCCCGCACCGACTGGAAATCTCCCTCCTGAGGTGCATCGCCTTTGCGCTCTCAACTTCTGTTGGCACGGACCAAAACGACGGGGCCTTGATGCCCGGGAAAAAGACCGCCACGATCAAAGCTTCGCCCCCACTCTTCGTGACAAGTTCGACGTGGTTCTTTGGGAAACGCCCTATCGTCGTGTAGGAGCGCACTGAACTGAACTGATTTAGAGGGTAGTGATTTTGGATGGACGAAAAGAACGCGGAGACGGTATGGATGGTCACTTGCCTAGTTTGTGGATCAATCTCAATCCAACGGCGACTTTGTACCGCTTTGATCCACCAACTTACAAGAGTCACCAAGGTCAATATTGAAGCAATAACCAGCACAGATTTGGTCAGCTCTCCAAGTGCGATGGCGCGCAAGGCTTCCAAAACTAGAGCGCCAATGAGCATGTACAGCAGAAGGTACGAAACTTGGCTGCGCGCGTGAATTGGCATTTTCTAGGCGGCTTTCAGTTTGGAGGGTGAACCCGTCCAGCGCACATAACAGGAGTGGCTGGCAGAGCGCTGGATACTGTAGCTTCTACCAAAAAAAATCTGGTGCGAGCGAAATCACCGTTGGTCTGGGTCAGGCGATGAAACTGTGGCAGTTTGCAATTTCTAGTCAAGGGAGTACGGGGCTGCGCACTCAATTTGAAAGTGCTGCCACCGCTCAAAACCTCGGCAAATCCGGATGCTTGATCTGCCCCCCGCGCACCAACATCTTCCCGTACTCCGCACACCGGTTCAGCGTCGGAATCACCTTCCCCGGGTTCAGCAACCCCGCCGGGTCAAACGCATGCTTGAGCCCGAACATCTGCGCGTTCTCCGCCGCAGAGAACTGCACGCACATGCTGTTGAGCTTCTCCACGCCCACGCCATGCTCACCCGTCACGGTGCCGCCCATCGCCACGCTGGTTTCCAGAATCTCCGCGCCAAAAAGCTCGCAGCGGTGTAGCTGGTCGGCGTCGTTCGCGTCGAACAGGATCAGCGGGTGCAGGTTCCCGTCGCCCGCGTGGAACACGTTGGCGCAGCGCAGCTGGTATTTCTTTTCCATCTCCTGAATGGCGAGCAGGATGTCGGCCAGGCGCTTGCGCGGGATGGTGGAGTCCATGCACATGTAGTCGGGGCTGATGCGGCCGCTGGCGGGGAAGGCGTTCTTGCGGCCGCTCCAGAAGCGCAGGCGTTCGGCTTCGTCGTTGCTGACCGAGATGGCGGTGGCGCCGGCAGCGCGCAGCACCTCGCTCATGCGGCCGATTTCTTCTTCCACCTCTTCGGGCGTGCCGTCGCTCTCGCACAGCAAGATGGCTTCGGCCGTGAGGTCATAGCCTGCGTGTACAAAATCTTCCACGGCAGCCGTCATGGGCTTGTCCATCATCTCCAGCCCGGCGGGGATGATGCCTGCCGCAATCACGGCAGCGACGGCGTCGCCCGCTTTGCGCACATCGTCAAAGCTGGCCATGATGCAGCGCGCCAGCTGCGGCTTGGGGATCAGCTTCACCGTCACTTCGGTGGTCACGGCCAGCATGCCTTCGCTGCCGATCACGGCGGCCAGCAGGTCGTAGCCGGGGGCGTCCAGGGCCTCGCTGCCGAATTCGACGGGCTCGCCTTCCACCGTGAAGCCCTTGACCTTGAGCACGTTGTGCACCGTCAGGCCGTATTTCAGGCAGTGCACGCCGCCCGAGTTCTCGGCCACGTTGCCGCCGATGGTGCAGGCGATCTGGCTACTGGGGTCGGGCGCGTAGTACAGGCCGTAGGGGGCAGCGGCCTCGCTGATGGCCAGGTTGCGCACGCCGCACTGGACCACGGCCGTGCGGCTTTCGGGGTTGAGGTCGAGGATGCGGTTGAACTTGGCCAGCGACATGGTCACGCCCATGGCGTGCGGCATGGCGCCGCCGGACAGGCCCGTGCCCGCGCCGCGTGCCACCACGGGCACTTGCAGCTGGTGGCACACGCGCAGCACGGCCTGCACTTCGTCGTAGGTTTCCGGCAGGCACACCACCAGCGGGCGCTGGCGGTAGGCGGTGAGGCCATCGCATTCATACGGCGTGGTGTCTTCGCTGTGCCAGAGCAGAGCGTGGGCTGGCACCACGCGGCTCAGGGCCTGGACAACTTCGGCCTGGCGTGCGGCGCGTTCGGCGGGTGTCGGGAGCGGGGCGGAAGAAGTGGCGGTGATCATGGCCGCCACTGTAGGGGATGGGGACGGGCGGGGTGTGAGGTTTTCTGCAGGTGTTTGTGAAAAACACCGAAATGCTCATTAATTGATAGCTTTTGGCGCTTGATGGACTAGCGCTGGGGCTGATTTTTGCCTGAGCCTGGTGGAGGAGGGCGCGGCTCGGGCGAGGGCAGCCGAGCAAGGGCCGCCCCGCAGCGAGGGCTGCGTCCCCCTTCCCGGCGCAGCCGAGAGAAGCGGGACGGCGCCCAAGGCGACTCAGGGGGATGCCTCTACTACGCCATGGTTTTGCGCAGCCATTCGGCAAACGCCGCGCATTCCCACCGGTCCATGGTGCCGGTGCGCCAGCACAGGTAGTGCGCGTGGGGGCTGGCGGTGTCGGTGTCGAACAGGCGCACCAGCGTGCCGTTCTCCAGCCAGGGCGCGCCCAGCTTGAGGCGCACCAGCGCCACGCCCATGCCTGCGGCGGCGCCGTCGCACATCAGTCCGATGTCGTTGAACTGCGAGCCCTCGCTGGGCTCGGCCCAATCGAGACCGGTGACTGCAAACCAGGTGCGCCAGGGCTCCAGCGGGCTGCGCAGCAGGGGCACGCCTTCCAGGTCCTCGGGGCGGTCAAAGGGGCCGTGCTCGCGCACGAAGGCGGGGGATGCGAGGGGGGTGACCACGTCGCGCGCCAGCTCCACATGTTCCACGTCGGCATAGTGGCCGGGGCCAAAGCGCACCATCAGGTCGGCATCCTCGGCCACCACGTCCAGCAGCGGGATGGAGACTTGCAGGGCCAGGTCGATCTCGGGGTAGGCCTCGGTGAACTGGCGCAGGCGGGGGATCAGGATGGTGCGCGCAAACGTGGGCGTCACAGCCAGCTTGAGCCGCCGCCGTCCGGGCGCGGACGCCTGGCCAGGAAAGCGCTGCAACGCCCCCAGCCCCTCGCGCACGTGGGCCAGGTAGGCGCTGCCCTCGGTGGTCAGCGAAAAATCGGCCCGGCCAAACAGCCGCACGCCCAGGATCTGCTCCAGCTGCTTGACCCGGTGGCTCACCGCGCTGGGCGTCACGCACAGCTCGTCGGCGGTCTGCGTCACGCTGCGCAGGCGAGCCAGGGCCTCGAACGTCAGCAGGCACTGGATGGGTGGGATGCGCCGGGCTGCGCTGCTGAGGAAAGAGGACGGGACTGCCGTGGCCATGGGGCAGAACGGGTTAGCGGAAGATCACGGTCTTGTGGCCGTTCAGGATCACGCGGTGCTCGCTGTGCCACTTCACGGCGCGAGCCAGCACCTGGCTTTCGGTGTCGCGGCCCCGGGCCGTGAGGTCTTCTACCGTGTCTGTGTGGTCGGCACGGGCCACGTCCTGTTCGATGATCGGACCTTCGTCCAGGTCGGCCGTCACATAGTGGGCGGTGGCACCAATCAGCTTCACGCCCCGGTCATGGGCCTGATAGTACGGCTTGGCACCCTTGAAGCTGGGCAGGAAGCTGTGGTGGATGTTGATCGCCCGACCGGCCAACTTTTGACATAGGTCAAGAGAAAGTATCTGCATGTAACGGGCCAATACCACCAACTCGGCCCCTTCGCCCTCGATAATCTCAAACTGTTTGGCTTCGGCCTGGGCTTTGGTGCTGCCCGTCATCGGGATGTGGTGGAACGGCACGTTGTAGCTGGCCGCCAACTGGTAGAAGTCGCGGTGGTTGCTGATGATGGCGCGGATGTCGATGGGCAGCAGGCCACTCTTCCAGCGGAACAGCAGGTCGTTGAGGCAGTGGCCTTCCTTGCTGACCATGAGCACGGTTTTCATGGGGGCGGCCGTGGCGTGCAGGCTCCAGTGCATGTTGTAGGGCTCGGCAAAGCTGGTCAGGCGCGCCTTGAGGGTGGGGTGGTCGTGCTGGTCGCAGGCAAACTGCACCCGCATGAAGAACAGGCCCGTGGCGTGGTCGTTGTACTGTGCGGCTTCTTCGATGTTGCCGCCATGCTCCAGCAAAAAGCCCGAGACGGCGTGCACCAGCCCCAGGCGGTCGGGGCATGACAGGGTAAGGATGTAGGCGTTGGTCATAGCTGTGCAATTGTCGCAGCAAGGGCCAAGTGCCGTGAAACCGTGAAATCAACAAGGAGCGCAAGAAGCGCAATGGGTAACGAGGGCTATGCCTCATCACTGGTCCCCTGGCGGGGCATGCTGCTGTACCTGGTGCTGGGGGTGGCCTGGGTGTTTGCGGGCGATGTGTTGCTGGCCCACTGGGTGGTCGACCCTGTCCAACTGACCCGTTTTCAGACCTGGAAGGGCTGGGGCTATGTAGTGCTGACCAGCGGCCTGGCCTGGTGGCTGCTGCGGCGCATGCGCCTCGCCGAAAAAGTGCGTATGGCCATGGCGCAGGAGCTGACGCAGATCGTGCGCCATGCGCCGGCCGGTTTTGCACGGGTGGCGCGAGACGGCAGCTTTCTGTGGGCCAACACCCGCCTGTGCGATCTGCTGGGCGCCACGCTGGCACAGACGCTGGGCCTCAATTTTCGCGATGTGATGGTCGCCCAGGATCGCGACTGGGCCGCGTCGCAACTGGAGCGCCTGCTGGCAGGCGAGATCGACCACTATGTGGGCGAGCGCCACTGCCAGCGGCTGGACAGCGGCCGCCGGGTGCCGGTGCTGTGCACCGTGACACTGGCACCCGCCGTGGGCGAGGAGCCCGCGCATCTGGTGTGTGTGGTGCAGGACCTCGACGAGATCAAGGCCGCCCGCGCCGCGCTGCAGCGCAGCGAGGCCCGCCAGCGCCTGGCGGCCACGGTGGTGGACAACACCATGGAGGGCGTGGTGGTGACCGATGCCCACAGCCGCATCCTGTCTGTCAACGCGGCGTTCACCCGGCTGCTGGGCTATACCGAGGAGGAGCTGCTGGGCAAGACCCCGCGCGTCTTCAAGTCGGGCCGCCACGACAAGGCTTTTTATGAGGCGATGTGGTCGGCGCTGACCGAGACCGGGTACTGGCAAGGCGAGATATGGAACCGCCGCAAGAACGGCGAAATCTTCCCGGAGCACATGTCCCTGTCGGCCGTGCGCGATCCGGCGGGCGAGATCACGCACTACGTGTGCATGTTCACCGACATCTCCGAAGAAAAGGCCCAGCAGCGGCAGCTTGAATACCTGGCGCACAACGACCCGCTCACGGGTTTGTCCAACCGCACTTGGTTCGGGCATCAGCTGGAGCTGGCGGTGCAGGAGGCGCAGGTCAGTGGCGAGCACATTGCCGTGCTGCTGCTCAACCTGGACCGTTTCAAGGACGTGAACGACAGCTACGGCCATGCCACGGGCGACGAGGTGCTCAAGCACATTGCGCGGCAGGTGCAGTCCGCCCTGCGGCCGGGGGATGTGCTGGGCCGCATGGCGGGCGACGAGCTGGCCGTGGTGGCGCGCAACCTGCGCCATGCCGACGGCGCTGCCGCCGTGGCGCGCCATCTGATCCGCGCGGTGGCTGAGCCCTGGCGCTCACCCGACGGGCTGGAGGTGGTGGCGGGTGTCAGCGTGGGCATCTGCATGTTCCCCGAGCACGCCAGCACCACCGAGCTGCTGCTGCAGGGCGCCCACGCGGCAGTCTATGGCGCCAAGGCGCGCGGCCGGGGCGCCTGGTGCTTCTTCCACGAGGCCATGACCCAGGCTGCCCGCGAGCGGCTGGAGCTGGAGTCGCGCCTGCGCCTGGCGCTGGCCCAGGGCCATCTGCAGATGTACTACCAGCCCCAGATCGACATTGCCACAGGGCGCATCCTGGGCGCAGAGGCCTTGGTGCGCTGGAACGACCCGCAGGAGGGGTTGATATCGCCCGCACGCTTTATCCCGGTGGCCGAGACGTCAGGCGTCATCGGCCCGCTGGGCGAATGGGTGGTGCGCGAGGTGTGCCGCCAGGGCCAGCAATGGCGCGATGAGGGACTGCCCGCACTGACCCTGGCGCTGAACGTATCGCCGCGCCAGTTCCACCTGACCGACCTGGCCGGGTGCACGGCGGCCGCGCTGCAGGCCAGCGGGTTTCCGGCGGCACTGCTGGAGCTGGAGATCACCGAAAGCGCCCTGGCCGAGCGCACCGAAGAGGCCCGCCAGATGCTGGTGCGCCTGCGTGAGCTGGGGGTGCGTATCGCGGTGGACGACTTTGGCACCGGCTATTCGTCGCTCGCGCAGCTCAAGCGTTTTCCCATCGACGTGCTCAAGATCGACCAGGGTTTCATCCGCGATATTCCGCAAAGCGAGGACGACATGGCCATCAGCGCCGCCATCATTGCCATGGGGCACAGCATGGGCCTGTCGGTGCTGGCCGAAGGGGTGGAGACCGAGGGGCAGCTGGCCTTTCTGCGCGAGCGGGGCTGCGACACCTACCAGGGCTACCTGTGCAGCCGCCCTATGCCAGCCAACGATTTTGTGGCACTGCTGCGCACGCAGGCGGCGCCTGTAGCCACCGTTCAGGGCTGAAACGGCACGCTCAGACCTTCTGTCCGAGCGGCGCCGGGCGCCACTGCTCTCGCAGCTCTGCGCACACATCACGCGGGGGCAGCGCCGGGGTGCTGATCACTGCATCAGCCTCTGCACCTGATTTGATAGCACCTTGTGCATGTTCTACCTGCGCTAGAGCCACTTTTGACAAAACATTTGCGGGCCAGTGGGTGGGGATGCCCAGGTGGCGCAGCACGTGGCCGCCGCCTGCCACCAGCAGCACTGTCTGGCCGGGGCGCAACGCCTCCAGTGCGGTCTGGGCCATGCTGGCGTCGCGGGCGATCTGGATGCGGGCCATGGGCGCGATTTGTGACTCTGGCAGCAGCCCGCAGTGGCCGTCGCGCAGCGCCTGGTACTGCTGGGCCAGCGCCGGGGCGGGCAGGTGCTGGTCCCTGGAGGTGTCGGCCATGGCGGCCCGCATGCGGACGCGGGGCAGGTTGCCACCCAGTACGGGCACCCCGGCGCCCACGGCGGCCATCACCACCGGGCCATAGGCCTGCCACGGCCAAGCGGCGTTGTCCCACTGCAGGGCGGCCCGGGCCTGGGCCTCGCTGGCATCGCGCGGCAGGTCCTGGGTGCTGTGGCCGCGCTCGGCCATCTCCATCACCACGGCCGCCAGCAGCCCCCGTGCAGCCAGCCACGCCACGGCCTCGCGCTGCAGGCGCTGGTGGTCGGGCGCATCATGCTGCTCGCCCAGCAGCAGTACATCGGCGGGCAGCAGGCTCTGCAAGCGGTCGGGCCAGAGGGGGGGCGGTTGGGAGCTGGGCGGCGTGCCGGGTGCAGGGGCATAGGCGCAGCCAGCCAGCGCCACCATGGCGCTTCCCAGCACCAGCCAGGCTCGCAGGAGGGGGAGGGACAGTCGTTGCATGGCGCCATGCTACGCGGGCCGCTCTTGACCTGGGTCAAGGTTGTGGTCATGCCCCTTCCCTACACTGCGCCATGCGCTCCCGTCCCACGCTCTCCGCCAAACTCCTTGCCATGGGCGCGGGTTTCTTGTTGGTAGCGCTTGCTTCCATCGGCCTGACACTGTGGGTGACCTGGAAGCTCGAAGGCGGCGCGGCTGCCGTCAACGAGGCGGGCCGCCTGCGCATGAACATGCTGCGCATGGTGCTGGTGCTGCAGACCGAGCCACCCGAGGCCGTGCAAGAGCGCGCCCGCCAGTTCGACGCCAGCCTGGATTTGCTGCGCACGGGCGATCCGTCGCGCCCGCTGTTTGTGCCGTGGAGCGACGAGACGCGTACGCGGTTCGATGGCATCCGTGCCCGTTGGACCGAGGCCCGCACCGGGTGGGTCAGCGCATTGCCCCCGGACCGCGCCCGGAATCTGGCGGAGGCCGATGCCTTTGTGCAGCAGGTCGATGGTTTTGTGGACGCCATCGAGATCCAGATCGCGGGCTGGACCGCCGCGCTGCACCTGTTCCAGTTGTTCATGATGGCGCTGGCCATCGTGGCGGCCGTCACCTTCATGGCCGTGAGCTACCTGCTGGTCATCAACCCGGTGGCGCGCCTGCAGCAGGCCCAGGCCCGGCTGCGCCAGGGCGAGCTCGGCACGCGGCTGCCAGTGGATACGGATGACGAGTTCGGCCAGCTGTCAGCGGGCTTCAACCTCATGGCGCACGCGCTGCAGGCTTCGCACGACGAGCTGGAGCACAAGGTGCGCGAAAAAACCGCCAGCATCGCTGTGCAGAACCAACGCCTGGCGGCGTTGTATGAGGTGAGCGCGCTGGCCAGCACGGCGGGCAGCCTGGAGCTGCTGGCCCAGGGCTTTGTGCAGCAGATCCGCCGTGTGGCGGGTGCCGATGCCGCCGCCGTGCGCTGGTCCAATGAGGCCAACGAACGCTACGTGCTGCTGGCGGGTGACGGCCTGCCGCGCACCATGGCCGAAGGCGAGCACTGCCTGCACACCGGCTCTTGCCTGTGCGGCCAGCCACAGGCCCAGGCGCGCACGCGGGTCATTCCCATCACTCCGTCCACGGCAGTCGCCTTGCCCCATTGCCGCGAGGCGGGTTTCCAGACCATGGTCACCATCCCGGTGCAGATGCAGCATCGCCTGCTGGGCGAAGTCGACCTGTTTTTCCGCTCGCCGGTGGAGCTGACCGATGAGCTGCGCGATCTGCTCGAAGCCATGACGCGCCACCTGGCCAGTGCCATGGAGGGCTTGCGCGCCACCGCGCTGGAGCGCGAGGCGGCGGTGGCCGAAGAGCGCAGCCTGCTGGCGCGCGAGCTGCACGACTCCATCGCCCAGTCGCTGGCCTTCCTGAAGATCCAGACCCAGCTGCTGCGCGATGCCGTGGCGCGCGGCGATGAGGCCAAGCGCGACCGCAGCATCGGCGAGCTGGATGTGGGTGTGCGCGAGTGTTATTCGGATGTGCGCGAGCTGCTGGTGCACTTTCGCACCCGCACCAGCGAGGAAGACATCGAGTCCGCGCTGCGCGCCACGTTGTCCAAGTTTGAGCACCAGACCGGCATGGCCACCACGCTGGGCATGGTGGGCCACGGCTTGCCGCTGGCGCAGGACGTGCAGATCCAGGTGCTGCACATGGTGCAGGAAGCCTTGTCGAACGTGCGCAAACATTCGGGCGCCACGCGGGTGGATGTGCTGGTGCACCGCCACCCGCGCTGGCGCTTTGAGGTGCAGGACAACGGCACCGGTTTTGAGGTGGCCTCCGTGCCACCTGACTCGCTGCATGTAGGCCTGGGCATCATGCGCGAGCGGGCACAGCGGATTGGCGCGGTGATCCAGGTGGAGTCCGCGCCCGGGCAAGGCACCCGCGTGTGCATCGAGCTTCCCTCGGTCGCACCTACCCAGCCTCACCAGTCCGTCGCCTCGACCCCATCAGCCGCTTCGGCATACGCCGCCGACCCCCACCACGCCCCCACGCCATGACGACCTCTGCATTGCCCGTTGCCACACCACCCGCGCCAGCGCTGGCGACACCGCCTGTCACGCTGCTGGTGGTGGACGACCACACGCTGTTCCGGCGTGGGCTGATCGCGCTGCTTGGGCAGTACGACGGCCTGTCCGTGGTGGGCGAGGCGGGGGATGCCGCGCAGGCCCTGCGGCTCGCTCCCCAGTTGCAGCCGCAGGTGATCCTGCTCGACAACCACCTGCCGGGCGTTATGGGTGTGGATGCCATCCAGGGCCTGCGCGAGGTGTCTCCCACCTCGCGAGTGCTCATGCTCACCGTGAGCGAGGACGCGCAGGACCTGGCGACCGCGCTGCGCAACGGCGCGCAGGGCTACCTGCTCAAGACCATCGACGGCGATCTGCTGGCCCAGGCCATTCGCCGCGCCGCCCGGGGCGAGCCCGTGGTCAGCCCCGAGCTGATGGGCAAGCTGGTGGCGGCGTTTCAGTCGCAGGGCGCGCCCGAGGTGGCGTCTGCGCCGCCCGTGCCCACCGACTCCACTGTGGTCGCCGCCAACGGCTTCACGCCCTTGTCGCCACGCGAGGAAGACGTGCTGCGCGAGATCGCACGCGGTGCCAGCAACAAGGAAATTGCGCGCACGCTCGACATCGCCGAGACCACCGTCAAGATCCATGTGCAGCACATTCTGCGCAAGTTGGGCCTGAGTTCGCGCGTGCAGGCTGCTGTGTACGCATCGGACCGGCAGCGCTCCGAATAGCGCTGGTCCGCACGCGCTGCGTGCATGGCGGGCTGGGTTTGTGCAGGGGCCACCGCCGCACATCGCTTGCACCATAGTTCTTTCGGACGATGCTCCGCCCCGGTTGACTAGTCCCTCTGCCGCGCCGTACACCCTCTAGTGAAGGATGTGCAAAAAGCCCCGCACACGCGACCATTCCTCTCATGCAAAAAGAGAGGAATCGCGCAATGGCCAACGCAACCCTGCCCCCGGGCGACAGCCCGCAGCGCACCCGTCAGGCTTGGTCGGTGCTCATCGTCAGCACCTTCGCCTTCACGGTCTGCTTCATGGTCTGGATGATGTTCGGCGTCATCGGCATCCCCATCAAGAAGATGCTGAACCTGAACTCCACGCAGTTCGGTCTGCTCATGTCCATGCCTGTGCTCACGGGCTCGCTGGTGCGGGTGCCGCTGGGCATCTGGACCGACAAGTTCGGTGGCCGCATCGTGATGGCCGCTGTCATGGCCACCACCGTGCCTGCCATCTGGCTCATGAGTTACGCCACCGAGTACTGGCACTTCCTCACCATCGGCCTGTTCGTGGGCCTCGCGGGGGGCTCGTTCTCGGTGGGTACGCCCTATGTGGCCCGCTGGTTCCCCAAGCACCGCCAGGGCACGGCCATGGGTGTGTATGGCGCAGGCAACTCGGGCGCCGCCGTGAACAAGTTCGTGGCCCCGGTGCTGCTGGTGGCCTTTGGCTGGACCATGGTGCCGCAGGTGTATGCGGCCATCATGCTCGGTACCCTGGTGCTGTTCTGGCTGTTCAGCTACAGCGACCCGGCCCATCTGGTGCCCAGCAACGTCAAGTTCACCGATCAGCTCAAGGCGCTGAAGGACCCCAAGGTCCTCAAGTACTGCCAGTACTACAGCATCGTCTTTGGCGGCTATGTGGCGCTGTCGCTGTGGATGGTGCAGTACTACGTGGGCGAGTTCGGTCTCGACATTCGCGTGGCGGCACTGCTGGCTGCGTGCTTCTCGCTGCCCGGTGGTGTTCTGCGCGCCATCGGCGGCATGCTGTCTGACAAGTACGGCGCCCACAGCGTGACCTGGTGGGTGATGTGGGTGAGCTGGATCTGCCTGTTCCTGCTGAGCTACCCACAGACCGATTTCACCATCGTCACCGTCAACGGCCCCAAGACCTTCCACATCGGCCTGAACGTGTATCTGTTCACCGGTCTCATGTTTCTGTTGGGCATCTGCTGGGCCTTCGGCAAGGCCAGTGTCTTCAAGTACATCAGCGACGACTACCCCCAGAACATCGGTGCCATCAGCGGCATCGTGGGCCTGGCAGGTGGCATGGGCGGGTTCGTGCTGCCGATCCTGTTCGGTGCGCTGATGGACCTCACCGGCATCCGCTCCAGCGCATTCATGCTGATGTATGGCGTGGTGTGGGTCTCGCTCATCTGGATGTACTTCACTGAAGTGCGTCATACCCCCGTCATGGGTGCACAGGGCGCCGCAGCCTCTGCGGCCACCCGCTAATTTTTTGCAAAGGACCCTCACCATGTCTGCCACCACCACCAGCGGGCGCCAGGGGCGTCTGCTCACCCTCTGGGCCCCGGAGGACAAATCGTTCTGGGAGCGCGAAGGCGAAGCCATCGCCAAGCTCAACCTGTGGATCTCGGTGCCCGCGCTGTTTCTGGCCTTTGCCATCTGGCAGGTCTGGAGCGTGGTCGCCGTGAGCCTGCCGGGCCTCGGGTTCAAGTATTCGACCAACCAGCTGTTCTGGCTGGCCGCAGCGCCCGCGCTCTCGGGCGCCACGCTGCGCATCTTCTACTCTTTCATGGTGCCGCTGGTCGGTGGCCGCCGCTGGACGGCGATCTCCACCGCCTCGCTGCTCATCCCTGCGATTGGCATCGGTTTTGCGGTGCAGGACAACACCACGGCCTACCCCACCATGCTCATCCTGGCGCTGCTGTGTGGCCTGGGCGGCGGCAACTTCAGCTCCAGCATGGCCAACATCAGCTTTTTCTTTCCGAAGGAGCGCAAGGGCTCGGCGCTGGGTGTGAATGCGGGCCTCGGTAACCTGGGCGTGTCGGTGGTGCAGTTCCTGAGTCCGCTGGTGGTCACGGCCGGCATCTTCGGCATCTTTGGTGGTGAAGGCCAGACCATTGTGAAGAACGGCCAGACCGTTCAGGTGTGGACGCAGAACGCCGCCTTCATCTGGGTGCCATGGATTGCGCTGACGGCGCTGGCCGCCTGGTTTGGCATGAACGACATTGCCGACGCGCGGGCCTCGTTCGCAGCGCAGGCCGCTATCTTCCGGCGCAAGCACAACTGGCTGATGTGTGTGCTGTACCTCGGCACCTTTGGCTCGTTCATCGGCTATGCCGCAGGATTCCCGCTGCTCATCAAGAGCCAGTTCCCTGGCGTCAACCCCTTGGCCTACGCCTGGCTGGGGCCGCTGGTGGGCGCGGTGGTCCGGCCGTTTGGCGGGTGGCTGGCCGACAAGCTCGGCGGCGCACGCGTCACGCTGTGGAACTTCATCGTCATGGCGATTGCTGTGGTGGGCGTCACGGTGTTCCTGCCCTCGGCGGGCTACGAAGGCCAGTTTGCAGGCTTCTTCGTTTGCTTCCTGGTGCTGTTCCTTACCACTGGCATCGGCAACGGCTCCACCTTCCGCATGATCCCCGTGATCTTCCTGACCGAGGCCATGCGCGGCGTGGACCCCCGCAACACCGCTGCTGTGGCCCAGGCCAACAAGGAGGGCAACACCCTGGGCGCCGCCACACTGGGCTTCACGGCCGCCATGGCTGCCTACGGTGGGTTCTTCATTCCCAAGAGCTACGGCAGCTCCATCGCGCTGACCGGCAGCCCCCATGCCGCGCTGTGGACGTTCTTCGCCTTCTACCTCGTTTGCATCGTGATCACTTGGTGGCACTACGCGCGCAAGAACGCCGCCATGCCTTGCTGATGACCCCTGAACAGAACAGAACAAGGAGCCCCCGATGAGCCATTTCCTCGACCGCCTTTCGTACTTCTCCCAACCCCGCGAGACCTTTGCCCAGGGCCATGGCGAAACCAACGGTGAAGACCGCACCTGGGAAGACGCCTACCGCGACCGCTGGGCACACGACAAGATCGTGCGCTCCACGCACGGCGTGAACTGCACGGGCAGCTGCTCGTGGAAGATCTACGTCAAGGGCGGCATCGTCACCTGGGAAACCCAGCAGACCGACTACCCCCGAACCCGGCCTGACCTGCCCAACCACGAGCCCCGTGGCTGCGCGCGTGGCGCCAGCTACAGCTGGTATCTGTACAGCGCCAACCGCGTCAAATACCCCATGGTGCGTGGTCGCCTGCTCAAGCACTGGCGCGCTGCCATCGCCTTGGCCAAGAGCCCGGTGGATGCCTGGGCCAGCATCGTCGAAAACGATGCCTCCAAGCGCGAATGGCAAAAGCAGCGCGGCCTGGGCGGCTTCGTGCGCAGTACCTGGGAAGAAGTCAACCAGATGATTGCTGCGGCCAACGTGTACACCATCAAGAAGCACGGGCCGGACCGCATCATCGGCTTTTCGCCCATTCCGGCGATGTCGATGATTTCGTACGCCGCTGGCAGCCGTTACCTCAGCCTGATTGGCGGCGTGTGCATGAGCTTTTACGACTGGTACTGCGACCTGCCCCCCAGCAGCCCGCAGACCTGGGGCGAGCAGACCGACGTGCCTGAATCGGCCGACTGGTACAACAGCTCGTATATCATTGCCTGGGGCTCCAACGTGCCCCAGACGCGCACGCCCGACGCGCACTTCTTGACCGAGGTGCGCTACAAAGGCACCAAGGTCGTGTCCATCACGCCCGACTATTCCGAAGTTGCCAAGCTGGGCGATTTGTGGATGCACCCCAAGCAGGGGACGGACGCCGCCGTGGCCATGGCCATGGGCCATGTGATCCTGAAGGAGTTTTACTTCAAGGATGGCGGCAAAGGACGCAGCCCGTACTTTGATGACTATGCACGCCGCTACACCGACCTGCCGCTGCTGGTGGTGCTGAAGGAAAAGACGCTGCCCGATGGCCGCACGGTGATGGTGCCCGACCGCTATGTGCGCGCCAGCGACTTCCCCGGCCAGCTCGACCAGTCCAACAACCCTGACTGGAAGACCGTGGGCTACGACGAGCTGGGTCAGGTCACGCTGCCCAATGGCTCCATCGGCTTCCGGTGGGGGGCCGATGGCCGCGCCGACCAGGGCCTGTGGAACCTGGAGAACAAGGAAGCGCGCACCGGCAACACCGTCAAGCTCAAGCTCTCGGTGATCGAGGACGGCGCGCAGGCCCATGAAGTGGCTGATGTGGCCTTCCCGTACTTTGGCGGCGTGGCAACGCCCAACTTCACGGCCAACGAACAAGGCGGCGACGTGATGGTGCGCCGCGTGCCGGTGTCCCACCTGGAGCTGGCCGGGCACGAAGCCCAGGGCCGGGTGATGGTGGCCACCGTGTTCGACCTGCTGGCTGGCAACTACGGCATTGACCGGGGTCTGCCCGGCGAAGAGCAGGGCGTTACCTACGACAGCGACCGCCCCTACACGCCCGCCTGGCAGGAAAAGATCACCGGTGTGCCGCGCGATCAGATCATCACCGTGGCCCGCCAGTTTGCCGACAACGCGCACAAGACACAGGGCAAGTCCATGGTGATCATCGGCGCGGCCATGAACCACTGGTACCACAGCGACATGAACTACCGCGGCATCATCAACATGCTGATGCTGTGCGGCTGTATTGGCCAGAGCGGTGGCGGCTGGGCGCATTATGTGGGCCAGGAAAAGCTGCGGCCCCAGACCGGCTGGACGGCACTGGCCTTTGCGCTGGACTGGATCCGCCCGCCCCGCCAGATGAACAGCACGAGCTTCTTCTACGCCCACACCGACCAGTGGCGCTACGAGAAGCTGGGCATGGAGGAAATCCTCTCGCCCCTGGCCGATGCCAGCGCCTACCACGGTGCGCAGATCGACTACAACGTGCGCGCCGAGCGCATGGGCTGGCTGCCATCAGCCCCCCAGCTCAAGACCAGCCCGCTACAGGTGGCCAAGGACGCCGCAGCCAGGGGCATGGACGCCAAGGACTACGTGGTCCAGTCACTGAAAGACGGCAGCCTGGAGATGAGCTGCGAAGACCCGGACCACCCCGCCAACTGGCCGCGCAACATGTTCGTGTGGCGCTCCAACATCCTGGGCTCGTCGGGCAAGGGGCATGAGTACTTCCTCAAGCACCTGCTGGGGACCACCCATGGCGTGCAGGGCAAGGATCTGGGCAAGGACGAAGCCAAGCCCGAGGAAGTGCAGTGGCACGCCAACGCACCCGAAGGCAAGCTGGACCTGCTGGTCACGCTCGACTTCCGCATGAGCACCACCTGTCTGTACTCCGACATCGTGCTGCCCACTGCCACCTGGTACGAGAAGAACGACCTCAACACCAGCGACATGCATCCCTTCATCCATCCGCTGTCGACAGCGGTGGACCCGGCCTGGCAGGCCAAGAGCGACTGGGAGATCTACAAGGGTTTCGCCAAGGCCGTGAGCGAGGTCAGCGTGGGCCATCTGGGCGTCGAAAAGGACGTGGTGCTCACACCCATCATGCACGACACGGCTGGCGAAATGGCACAGCCCTATGGTGTGCGCGACTGGAAGCGGGGCGAGTGCGAACTCATCCCCGGCAAGACGGCGCCGCAGGTCACGGTGGTCGAGCGCGACTACCCTAACCTCTACAAACGCTTTACCGCGCTGGGCCCGCTGATGGAGAAGGTGGGCAACGGCGGCAAGGGCATTGGCTGGAACACGCAGACCGAGGTGGGCCAGCTGGGTGACCTGAACGGCCGCGTCAAGGAAGAGGGCGTGACACAGGGCATGCCCCGCATCGTGACCGACATCGACGCCACCGAAGTGGTGATGATGCTGGCCCCCGAAACCAACGGCCACGTGGCCTGCAAGGCCTGGGAGGCCCTGGGCAAGCAGACCGGGCGCGACCACGTGCACCTGGCGCTGCACCGCGAGGACGAGAAGATCCGCTTCCGCGACATCCAGGCGCAGCCGCGCAAGATCATCAGCTCGCCCACCTGGTCCGGCCTGGAGAGCGAGAAGGTCAGCTACAACGCGGGCTACACCAACGTGCACGAGTACATCCCGTGGCGCACCCTCACGGGCCGCCAGCAGTTCTACCAGGACCACCCGTGGATGCGTGACTTCGGCGAAGGCTTTGTGAGCTACCGTCCACCGGTACACCTCAAGACACTGGAAGAAGTCGAAGGCAAGAAGCCCAACGGTAACCGCGAGATTGCGCTGAACTTCATCACGCCGCACCAGAAGTGGGGCATCCACAGCACGTACAGCGACAACCTGATGATGCTCACGCTCAACCGGGGTGGCTCCGTGGTGTGGCTGAGCGAAGACGACGCCAAGGTCGCGGGCATCGTGGACAACGACTGGGTCGAACTCTTCAACGCCAACGGCGCCATTGCGGCCCGTGCGGTGGTGAGCCAGCGTGTGAACCCCGGCATGGTGATGATGTACCACTCGCAAGAGAAGATCATTAACACCCCCGGCTCCGAGATTACCGGCACCCGTGGCGGTATCCACAACTCGGTCACGCGCATCGTGCTCAAGCCCACCCACATGATTGGCGGCTACGCACAGTACAGCTACGGCTTCAACTACTACGGAACCATCGGCACCAACCGCGACGAGTTCGTGCTGGTGCGCAAGATGGACCGCGTGGACTGGCTCGACGATGAGCCTGTGTCCAGCACCGCAGCCCACGCCTGAAGCCAAGGAGAAACACGATGAAAATTCGCGCACAAATCGGCATGGTGCTGAACCTGGACAAGTGCATTGGTTGCCACACCTGTTCCGTCACCTGCAAGAACGTCTGGACCAGCCGCCCCGGGGTGGAATACGCCTGGTTCAACAACGTCGAAACCAAGCCAGGCATCGGCTACCCCAAGGAATGGGAAAACCAGGACAAGTGGAACGGCGGCTGGGTGCGAAGCCCTGACGGCTCCATCGCCCCCCGCCAGGGCGGTAAGTGGAAGCTGCTCCTGCGCATCTTCGCCAACCCCAACCTGCCGCAGATCGACGACTACTACGAGCCCTTCACGTTCGACTACGACCACCTGCAGTCGGCGCCTGAAAGCAAGGCCGCACCTACGGCCCGCCCGCGCAGCCTGATCACCGGCAAGCGCATGGAGAAGATCGAGTGGGGCCCGAACTGGGAAGAAATCCTGGGCGGTGAGTTCAGCAAGCGCAGCAAGGACAAGAACTTCGACGATGTGCAAAAGGACATCTACGGCCAGTTCGAAAACACCTTCATGATGTACCTGCCCCGCCTGTGCGAGCACTGCTTGAACCCGGCGTGCGTGGCATCGTGCCCTAGCGGCTCGATCTACAAGCGCGAGGAAGACGGCATCGTGCTGATCGACCAGGACAAATGCCGCGGCTGGCGCATGTGCGTCTCAGGCTGCCCCTACAAGAAGATTTATTACAACTGGCAATCGGGCAAGGCCGAGAAGTGCATCTTCTGCTACCCCCGCATCGAAGCGGGCCAGCCGACCGTGTGCTCGGAAACCTGCGTGGGCCGCATCCGCTACCTGGGCGTGCTGCTGTATGACGCAGACCGCATCCAGGAAGCCGCCAGCGTGGAGCGCGACCGCGACCTGTACCAGGCGCAGCTCGACATCTTCCTGAACCCGAACGACCCCGACGTCATCAAGCAGGCCCGCATCGACGGTATCCCGGACAGCTGGATGGACGCCGCCCGCAACAGCCCCGTCTACAAGATGGCGGTGGATTGGAAGGTGGCCCTGCCGCTGCACCCCGAGTACCGCACGCTGCCCATGGTCTGGTATGTGCCACCGCTGTCGCCCATCACGGCGGCCGCCAATGCCGGCCATGTGGGTGTGAATGGCGAGATCCCGGACGTGTCGCAACTGCGCATTCCTGTGCAGTACCTCGCCAACCTGCTGACCGCTGGTGACACCGGCCCCGTGGTGCGGGCGCTGGAACGCATGCTGGCCATGCGCACCTACCAGCGAGACAAGCATGTGGAGCAGCGCCAGAACCTGTCGGTGCTCAAGCAGGCGGGCCTGTCGATGGCCGAGGTCGAAGAGATGTACCACGTGATGGCGATTGCCAACTACGAGGACCGCTTCGTCATTCCGTCAGCCCATCGCGAGTACGCCGAGAACGCGTTTGACATCCGGGGTGGTTGCGGCTTCTCGTTTGGCAACGGTTGCTCCGATGGCGCCACTGAGACCAGCATGTTCGGCGGCAAGAAGCCCCGCACGATCCCGATCAAGGCCACGGTCTGATCGCACACAGGAAGGAATCACCATGTTCAAGAAGAACCCGACCTCCGTGCGCCTGACCCTGCGCGCCCTGGGCTACCTGCTGAGCTACCCCGATGCGCAATTGCGCAGCGTGATGCCGCAGCTCATCGATGCGCTGCAGACCGAGCAAGCCCTGACGGCCGAGCGCATGGAGGAGCTGAACGCGGTGTGCGAGCACCTGGCTGCACTCGACCCGCTCGAAGCCGAAGCCCGCTACGTGGACAACTTCGATCGCGGCCGCCAGACTTCTTTGCACCTGTTCGAGCATGTGCACGGCGACTCGCGCGACCGGGGCCCGGCGCTCATCGACCTGCTGCAGACCTACGAAAAGGCCGGCCTGCAGTTTCAGGCGGAGGAGCTGCCCGACCACCTGCCCGTGGTGCTGGAGTTCGCCTCCACCCAGCCGCCCGAAGTGGCCAGGGAGTTCCTGGGCGAAATGGCCCACATCCTGAATGCCTTGTTCAGCGCATTGGTCGCGCGCAACAGCCCCTATGCCAGCGTGATCGCCGCCGTGCTCGAAGTGTCGGGCCAGCGCGTGCAGTCCGTGGCGCTCACTCCCGAGCCACCCATGGATGAAGTCTGGGCTGAGCCCGAAGCGTTTGGCGGTTGCAGCACCCAGGGCCAGTCCAAGCCCGACCAACCGCAGCCTCTGCATTTTGTTCGTACCCCCCGCGCCGAGCGGGCACCCGAAGGAGTCTCAGCATGACCGCCTGGCTTGACACCCTGTTGTTTGGCATCTATCCCTATATTTGCCTGGCCGTTTTCTTCATTGGCAGCTGGGTGCGGTTTGACCGTGACCAGTACACCTGGAAGAGTGATTCATCGCAGCTGCTGCGCACCGGCAGCCTGCGCTGGGGCAGCAACCTGTTTCACATCGGCGTTTTGTTCCTGTTCTTTGGCCACACGGTCGGTATGCTCACGCCCCACTTCTTGTACGAGCACTTCATCAGTGCGGGGGCCAAGCAGATCATGGCCATGGTGACGGGCGGCTTCGCTGGCGTGCTGGGCTTCATCGGCCTGTCCATCCTGCTGCACCGCCGCCTGTCGGACGCGCGCATCCGCGCCACGTCCAAGACCAGCGACATCTTGATCCTCGTGCTGCTGTGGATGCAACTGGCGCTGGGCCTGGCGACCATTCCCATGTCGGCGCAGCATCTGGATGGCTCCATGATGATGAAACTGGCCGAGTGGGGGCAGCGCGTGGTGACCTTCCGCAGCGGCGGGGTGGAGCTGCTGGCCGAGGCGGGCTGGATCTTCAAGGCCCACATGTTCCTCGGCATGACGATTTTCCTGGTCTTCCCGTTCACCCGCCTAGTGCATGTGTGGAGCGGCTTTGGCACGCTGGCCTATGTGCTGCGTCCCTACCAGGTGGTGCGTGCGCGCCGCCTGAATCTGCCCCCAGGCCACATGCAGTCGCAAGACCGCCGCGCCTGAAATACACCGACTATCAAGGAGCACACCATGAGCGGATGTGGAACCGGGAGCTGCGGATGCGGCTCCACCGACAGCACTGTTGCGGCAGCCCCTGCCAGCACGCTGACCCCCACGCAGGCTGCCGCCTACGAGGCCCTGGCTGCAACCATGGCCGATGTGCCCCTGCAAGCCCCCCCGACACCCGTGGCGGGCGCAATGGGCGGGGCGGTGGCGGCAATCGCACGCATCAACGGCGTGGCACTCAATGCCCCGCACGAGCGGCTGGACGAAGAGGCACTGCGCCAACGCGCTTGCACCGAGCTGCTGCGCCAGGCCGCCCAGCAGGCGGGGCTGCTGTCGGCAGACGATGTGCCGGGTGTCCAGGGCGCCATCAGCACAGAGGCTTCCAACGCCATCGAGCAACTGCTGGACACTGAGCTGCCCATTCCCGATCCGTCGGAGGAGGCCTGCCGCCGATACCACGAGGCCCACCCCGCAGCCCATGCCCAAGGTGAGCGCGCGCAACTGCGCCATGTGCTGTTTGCGGTGACGCCAGGCGTTGACGTGAAACAGCTGCGCCTGCGGGCCGAGGCCTTGCTCATTGAATTGCGCTGCGCCGACGATGGCGGCGCCCAGTTCGCCAAGGCCGCCGCCCAGTGGTCCAACTGCCCCAGTGGCCAGCAAGGCGGTGACCTGGGCTGGCTGACCCGCGCCGACTGTGCTCCCGAGTTCGCGCGCGAGGTGTTTGGCAGCGCCGAGATCGGCGTGCTGGCGCGCCTGGTGCACAGCCGCTTCGGCCTGCATGTGGTGGAGGTGGTGGCCCGCGACCCGGGGCAACAGCCCTCGTTCGAGGACGTGCGCCAAGCCATCGCGCTCACCCTGCGCCAGCAGGCCTGGGTGAACGCGCTGCGCCAGTACCTGCAGCTGCTGGCGGGCGCCGCCGTGGTCGAAGGGGTGGCGCTGGACGCGGCCGACACACCACTCGTACAGTAGTTGCTCCGCCCACCACCTTTACCCGATTGCCTGCCCATGCCCGACGAGTTGCTGGACCGCTTGCGCCGCTTTCATGACGACGCTTTCCCCCAGTACCGCCAGCAGTTCCAGGCGCTGGTGGACGAAGGGCAGCATCCCACCACCTTGTTCATCGGGTGTTCCGACTCCCGCCTGGTGCCCTACCTGCTGACAGGTGCGGGGCCGGGCGAGTTGTTTCTGGTGCGCAATGTGGGGGCGTTCATCCCACCGTACGACGGGTCGCATGGCCACCATGGCACCACGGCGGCCATCGAGTTTGCGGTGCTCAACCTGCAGGTGCGCCGCATCGTGGTGTGCGGCCACAGTCACTGTGGGGCCATCAAGGCGATGTATGGTGAGGTGTCGCCCGAGGCTCCCAACCTCAACCGCTGGCTGGACCTGGGGCGCGAGGCCCTGTTGCCCATGCAGCCAGGCCCCGAGGTATTGCGCCGCACTGAACAGCGCGCGGTGGTGCTGCAGTTGGAGCGCCTCATGGAGTACCCCATGGTGCGCAGCCGGGTGCAGTCGGGCCAGATCAGCCTGCACGGTTGGCACTATGTGATCGAGGACGGCGAAGTGCATGTGTTCGACGTCCAGACCGGTGGATTTGTGCCCGCGTCGCAGTCGGACCACAGCGGCACCGGCCCCTACCAGCCCTACGTGGAGCACGATGGGCAGGTGCTGGTGGACGAGTGAGCAGTCAGCTGCTTGCCATGCGTCGGCATTCGGAGTGGAATGAGCGCTCCTTGATGGAACGCAACCCCGTTTCAGTGTGAAACCCAAATCATCGGCCCCATGAAACGCGAACCCCAGCCCCCTCTCAGCCTCATCTCTTCCCTGCAGCCCATCAGCCTGGATGTGCTGCGGGAGAAATACCTCAAACCTGGCGAAACCACTGCCGACGAGCTGTACCAGCGCGTGGCGCGGGCCCTGGCCTCGGTCGAAAAACCAGAGCTTCGCGACAAATACGAAGCCCTGTTCCTGGCCAACCTGAAGGCAGGCGCCATCGGCGCTGGCCGCATCATGAGCGCAGCGGGCACGGACATCCAGGCCACACTCATCAACTGCTTCGTGCAGCCCGTGGGTGACTGCATCCAAGGCGTGGACGACGAGGGCTTTCCTGGCATTTACGAGGCATTGCGCGAGGCCGCAGAGACCATGCGCCGTGGTGGGGGGGTAGGCTATGACTTCTCCCGCATCCGGCCCAAGGGCGCGCAGGTCAAGGCCACGGCCTCGATGGCGTCGGGGCCGTGCAGCTACATGAACGTGTTCGACCAGTCCTGCTCCACCGTGGAGAGCGCTGGCGCGCGCCGCGGCGCCCAGATGGGCGTGTTGCGCATCGACCACCCCGATGTGCACGAGTTCATCACCGCCAAGCGCACGCCAGGCCGCTGGAACAACTTCAACGTGTCGGTGGGTGTGTCAGACGAATTCATCCACGCGGTGCAGAACAACGCGCCGTGGGAGCTGGTGCACAAGGCCCGCCCCGGTGCCGCCCTGCTGGCACAGGGCGCCCGCCAGCGTGCCGATGGCCTGTGGGTGTATGCCACCGTGCCCGCGCGCGAGCTGTGGGACACGATCATGCAATCGGCCTACGACTTTGCCGAGCCTGGCATCCTGTTTCTGGGCCGCATCAACGAAGACAACAACCTGCACTACTGCGAGGAGATCGCGGCGACGAACCCATGCGGTGAGCAGCCACTTCCCTCCTACGGCTGCTGTGACCTGGGGCCCATCATCCTCACGCGCTTCGTACGTCATCCGTTCGGGTTCGGCGGTGTGGCCGCGTTTGACTTTGATGCCTTTACCAGCGCCGTGGCACTGCAGGTGCGCGCGCTCGACAACGTGCTGGATGTGACCTACTGGCCGCTGCCGCAGCAGCGCGACGAGGCCATGGCCAAGCGCCGCATCGGTGTGGGCTTTACGGGCATGGGCAACACGCTGGCCATGCTGTGCCTGCGCTATGACCTGCCCGAGGGGCGCACCATGGCCGCCCGCATTGCCGAATCCATGCGCGATGCGGCCTATGCGGCGTCAGTGGAGCTGGCGCGCGAGAAAGGGGCGTTCCCGAAGTTTGACGCGCGGGGGTACCTGGCGCAGGGCACCTTTGCGAGCCGGTTGCCCGAATCGCTCAAGGCGTTGATCCATGAGCACGGCATTCGCAACAGCCACCTGCTGTCCATCGCCCCCACGGGCACGGTGAGCCTGGCGTTTGCCGACAACGCCTCCAACGGCATCGAGCCGCCGTTTTCGTGGATGTACAAGCGCAAGAAGCGCGAGTCTGATGGCAGCACCACCGAGTACGCGGTGGAGGACCACGCCTGGCGCGTGTACCGCGAGCTGGGCGGGGATGTACAGGCGTTGCCGGACTATTTCGTCTCTGCCCTCGCCATGCCCGCCGAAGGCCACATCGCCATGATGGAGGCCGTGCAGCCGTTTGTGGACACGGCCATCTCCAAGACCGTCAACATTCCCGCTGACTACCCCTACGAAGGATTCAAGGACCTGTACCTCCAGGCCTGGCGCGCCAAGCTCAAGGGTCTGGCCACCTACCGGCCCAACAGCATTCTGGGTTCGGTGCTCGAAACCCATGCGGTACCTGCGCCCGCGCCCGCTGCTGCGCCTGTGGCGCCACCCGCACCCCCGGTGGACCCCATGCGCACCGTGATCGAAAGCCGTCCGCAAGGGGGCCTCTCGGCGGTGGCGGAAAAGCTTGAATACTGGACGCAGGAAGGTCACAAGACGCTGTACCTCATCGTTTCCTTCCTGCCGGTGCCCACGGGCGTGGGCACCGGCACGGTCGACCGCGCCATCGAGTTCTTCATGCCGGTGGGCCAGAGCGGCGAGTCGCAGCAGTGGATCACGTCCAGCATGCGCATGTTGTCGCTGGCGGCGCGGGGCGGCTTTCTGGAGAGGGCGCTGTCTGACATGCGCAAGGTGGCCTGGGACCGCGGGCCTGTGCGCCTTGGTACGCACCGCAAGGACGATGGCACGCTGGTGCCCATGTGGCACGACTCCGAAGTGGCGGCCATGGCCTATGCCATCCAGAACATCCTGGCGCGCCGCGTGGCCGACCCGATGCAGCAGCAACTGCCGCTGGACGAGCCCGCCCCACCGCCCGTGGCCGTGCCACAGGCCATGGCGGGCAAGAAGTGCAGCGAGTGTGGGGCCCATGCGGTCATCCGCAAGGACGGTTGCGACTACTGCACGCAGTGTGGGCACCTGGGGAGCTGTGGATGAACGGGCAGGTTCAACACCGGCCTTTCCGGCGCACACGTTAAGCATTGGAAGGATTCCCCATGTCTGTCATCCCCTGGCCGTTGAACCCATCGTCCCGTGCGCGGCCGGCTGCGGCGCTGGCCAGTGCGCCTGACGATGTGGCCGGGCTGGCGGCGGCGCTGATCCAGTCGCGCCAGACCATCCTGCCCAAGCGCCTGGGCGGGCCCGGCCCCAACGCGGCCGAGCTGGCGCAGATCCTCCAGGCCGCAGCCCACGCGCCAGACCACGGCCAGCTGCTTCCGTGGCGCTTCATCCTCGTGCCGCAGGCCGCGCGCCAGCCACTGGCCGATGTGTTTGCGCAGGCCCTGCTGAAGCGCGACTCTGCCGCCACCCCCGAGCAGGCCGAGCAGGCACGCGAGAAGGCGTACCGCTCCCCGGTGTTGCTGTTGGCGGTGGTGGATGCCGAGCGGGGCGACGCCGAGATTGATCTGGCCGAGCGCACCGTCTCTGCCGGCTGTGCCGTGCAGAACATGCTGCTGATGGCCACTGCGCAGGGCTACGGTTCGGCGCTGACCAGCGGCAAGGCGCTGAAGGCGGCCAGCCTGCGTGCCCTGTTTCGGCTGGCGGCGTCTGAGCAGGCCCTGTGTTTCATCAGCATTGGCACCGTGTTGTCGCGCAAGGCGGCGCGCGCTCGCCCTGCGGCAGGTGCCTATGTGAGCACGCTGGATAGCGAACGGGGCGTGGTGCCCGGTTTTTGAAGCCGGTACTTCAGCCCCTACCTTTCTTGGATTGCGAGACTTCTTCATGGATATTTCCAGTTTTGACGATCTGCTGCAGGCCGCACGCATGCAGCCGGAGCCGCAGCGCCTGTTGTTTGTGTTTGCGGCGGTAGAGCTGCCGGACGATGCCACCCCCGCGCAGCGCGCGCGCTTTGAAGTCGGGCAGGGCGGTGCCCTGGTGCCGCTGATGTGTGTGGACAAGACACCGCAGGAACTGGCTTCGTTCGACGCACTGGTGGGCGAGGCCCGCCAGTTCACCGCCCCGGGTCACGACTGGGCGATCGTGTTTGCGGCGGCGATGTCCGGCACGCTGAACCAGGCCCCCACCAGCGCCGATGCCGAGGCGCCCTTGCAGCGCATGGTGGATGCGATCAAGGGTGGGGCGCATGGGGCGTTCATTCCGTTTGACCGCCAGGGTCACCCTGTGCGGTTTGGCTGAGGCCTGCCATGGCACACGCGTCCGTACCCGCGTCCGCATCCGCATCTGCACCCGTATCGGCATCCGTATCTGCCGCTGCGCCAAGTCATCTGCCCGGCTTCAGCGCACCGGCCGTGGGCTTTGAGCAGCCTTTTGCCATGCTGGAGGCCTGCCACGAACGCGTGCAGCGCACGCTGGATTTGCTGGGCCGCTTGCGTGAGCATGTGCGAAAGCAGGGCGTGGACCACGATGCCCGCCAGGCCGCGCGGGATGTGCTGCGTTATTTCGACATCGCGGCGCCGCTGCACCATCAGGACGAAGAACTGCATGTGTTCCCCCTGCTGCTCGCCCAGGCCACGCCCGAGGTCCGGGCGCTGGTCACACGCTTGCAGCACGACCACGTGGCCATGACCACCGACTGGGCAGCGGCCCGCGATGTGCTGCAAGCGTTGCTGGACGAAAGCGCCACCGGCTTCAAGCCCCAGGACGAGGCCGCGCTGGACCGTTTTGCCATGCGGTATGACGACCACATCGCCGCCGAAGAAGGCGTGGCCTACCCTGCTGCTGCCGCTTTGCTGCCACCCGCAGCCCTTGCCGCGATGGGGCGGGAGATGGCTGCGCGGCGGGGTGCTGCCTGATTTGCTATTAAAAATATAGCTTCTTGCGCATATTCGACTAGCGCATCAGGCCGCTGGGGCTGAAATTTCGAAGCAAGCCGCTCCCCAGGGCTCCTTGGCGCCCCGTACCACGCGGCCGTTGCCCGGTGGCGATGCCAGCCGTTCCGTCTAGGCAGTGCCTTGGCGGCTGCAGGGGCGGTGGCTCGCGCGATACTGCGGGGTTGCGCGTGCGACCCGCCGCGCCTGTTTGCTTGCCTGCCGTTTCCCGTATGTGCCCCCTCTTTATTGTTCGTACCCTGGCCACCCTGGCCCTGGCGTGGGCTGCTGCTGCCGCCTGTGTGGCCCTGCAGACCCCGCTGCCCTGGATGATTGGTCCGCTGCTGGCCACCTCTGTCGTGTCGATGGTCGGTGGGCCCACCGAAAGCTGGGGGCCGTTGCGCAATGCCGGGCAATGGACCATTGGCGCCGCATTGGGCCTGTATTTCACGCCCCAGGTGGTCGCGCTGATCGGCGGCCTGTGGTGGGCCATCGTGCTGGGCATTGTGTGGGCGCTGTTCCTGGGCTGGCTGTTTGGTGCGTGGCTGTACCGGGTGCATGCGCCACGCATGCACGGCGTGCCCGCCCCCATGCTGCGCGCCACCAGCTACTTTGCCGGCGCGATCGGCGCGGCGTCCGAGATGACCTTGTTGTCCGAGCGCGAAAACGCGCGCACCGACCTGGTGGCTGCCAGCCACAGCCTGCGGCTGTTGATCGTTACCGTGACCATTCCATTTGCGCTGCAGTTCAGTGGTCTGCATGGCCTCGATATCCTGCCGCCCACGCTGCGGGTGGTGAACTGGCCGGGGCTGGCGCTGATGGCGCTGCTCACCGGTGCGGGCGCGCTGCTCATGGACCGCCTGGGCCGCGCCAACCCGTGGTTCATGGGTGCCATGCTGGTGTCCATGGGCTTGACCATGGCGGGCCAGAGCCTGTCGGCAGTGCCCCAGGGCATGGTCAATGCTGCCCAGCTCGTGATCGGGGTGAGCCTGGGCGTGCGGTTTCGCGCGGAGTTTTTGCACACCGCGCCACGATGGCTGGCATCGGTGGCGCTGGGCACCGTGGTGCTGATGGGTGTTTGCGCACTGTTTGCCGGCGCGCTGGCATGGTCGACGGGGCTGCCCTGGGTCACCCTGCTGCTGGGAACCTCACCCGGCGGGATTACCGAAATGGCCATCACGGCCAAAGTGCTGCAGCTGGGGGTGCCCGTGGTGACGGCGTTCCAGGTGTGCCGGCTGATTGCGGTGCTGATGCTGGTGGACCCGCTGTACCGGCGGATTTATCCGCCCAGCGCACACGAAGGCTCGGTAGGCTGAGCTAACGCACCGGCCTTTGTCGCGGTGTCAGTGCACCACCACCGGGTTCTGCGCCAGGCCCGCGTAGCGGTCCAGTGCGTCTTCCACTTCTTCCTGGGTCGGCGTGTCCCGCTGCCAGGCCAGGATCTGTTCCTGGAACATCTCGGCCCAAGAGCCGTCCAGGTAGACCTCTTTGCCGGAGCGTTTGTCCACGATCTCAAAACCATGGCGCGCAAGCTGGGGAATGGCAGGGGCGGTGTCGTTGAGCACCTGGGTGCTCTTTTTCTCCACGGCGTCGGGCAGCATGTGGACCACCACGAAGGATTCTGAGTCGTAGAGCATGTGCATCGTGTTCCCCTTGTCGATATAGATGTCAGATGACAGCGGGTGCGCAGAGTTCAAGGGGCCCGGGTAAAGCCCGTGGCTTTTGTCCCCCTGCTGCGTTGCAGTATTTCATGAAAAACGGAGCACTCCGGGTTCGCGGGGCTTTTTTGCCCGGATGGCGTATGGGCGCAACACTCCGTGCGGCGCGAGCCATCGGAGGCAGTGCTTTGAACGGACTTTCAGGGTGGGCTGCTGGCGCGCAGCAGCAGGTCGGCGAAATCGCCGTTGGCCTGGGTGAGCTTGATGCGCACGGGCAGATAACCCAGCCCCGGCGCCACCCAGAGTTCGGCCTTCTGGTCGTAGTCCTTGCGGGGCAGGCGCAGCAGCTTGAGGGCAGGCGTGGGTCCGGCGGGCAGGTCCAGGGTTTCGGGGCCTTCCACGGTGAAGGTCCAACGGTCGGCGCTGCGGGCGCTCACGGTGGTCAGCGTGATCTGGGTGCCCTGCACAAAGCGGCCCGGGTCTGCGGCCAGCATGGCGCCCAGCTGGATGAACAGGCTCAGGCGGTCTTGCACGCCTGGCCCTGCCGCAGCGTCGGGCGTGTTGGCGCTGAAGGTGACTCGGCCTTTGGCGTAGTCGAAATGGGCGGCCTGCTCGCTGCGGGATTTGTCAGAGAACTTTTCGGGCAGCAGTCCTTGCCCTGTGATGGTGCCCACGCTGCGCTGCGTGCGGGTGCCCACCAGGAAGGCGCTGATCTCCTGGCGCGCCTCGTAGCGATTGCCGTCGTGCTGCCACAGCAGTTCGGCCCGGGCGCTGTAGGCGAACTTTTTGGCCTGGCCGCTCACATCAAACGCGAGGCGCGTGGGGTCGGGCATGCGCACGGGCGGCGGTGGGGTGCTGGCACTGCGGCCGGTGCCTCCGGGAGGGCGGATGTCCACGCCCGTGCCGGTCTGGGCGTCTTCGGTGGCAGGCTCTGGCGGGGTTGCGGATGCTGATGCCGGAGGCGCGGGCGCCGGGGCGGCGTCGTTGGCAGGTGTCTCAGGAGTTGCACTGGCTACAGTGGTTGCGGCACCGGTGTCCGCAGGCGCGTCGGCCCCCGCGACGGGAGCAACCGCCGGTACGGGATCGGGACGGTCCAGGGCTGCAGGGGCTGGAGGGCGCTTGGGGGAGGGCGTCTTTTTACGGGCTGGGGGCTGCGGTGCGGCTACGGGCACGGCGGTCACGCCGGAGGGCGCAACGGCCGGTGGGGGCGGTGCGGGCGCGATGCTGCGCGTGCTGAACACCTGGCTGGACGGCTGCGCAGGGCTGTCCCAGGCCAGGGGCATGCCGCTGAGCACCAGCCAGTGCAGGGCCAGCACCAGGGCCGTGATGAGAACCAGCGCGCGCCGTGGCATCTGCTCGCTGCTTGCGTGTGGGTAACGGGGCCGTCAGGCGCTGCCCGCGCCCAGGTCGCTGGACAGCTGGGCTGCGGCCGCGCGCAGTGGCGCATCAATGGCGCCGCCCCATTCGGGGTCAAAGGTGGCGATGGAGCCCAGGGTGGTGATGCCCAGCTCCAGGTGGCCATCGGCGTCGAACACTGGAGCGCAGAAGGCGACGATGCCGGGCAGCAGCGTGTCCACCACGCGGGCGGCGCCGCGCTCGCGCACCTCGGCCAGCAGGGCGTTCACCTCGGCCATGGTGGCGGGCAGGTCGGTGCGGCGCATCTTCACGGCGCGGGCCAGCTCGTCTTTCAGCAGCGGAGCCACCACCTCGGCCGACATGTAGGCCGCAAAACACCGGCCTGTGGCCGACGACAGCAGCGGCATCACATCGCCCAGCCGCAGGTTGGCGGTGACGGCCTGGGGCGACTCCTCCCAATGCACGATGGTGGGGCCGTGATTGCCCCACACCGCCAGCGCCAGTGTGTGGCCGATGGTTTCCATCAGCGCGGGCATGCGTTCGCGGGCCAGGCGCACGCCATCGAGCCGCGTCAGCGACGCCAGCCCCAGCTTGAGCGCCGCAGGCCCCAAGTCATAGCGCGCCGTGCGCGGGTCTTGTGTGACCAGGCCCAGGCGCTGAAAGCTCACCAGGTACCGGTGCGCCTTGGCTGCGCTCATGCCCGCAGAGGCCGCCACATCCTTGAGCATGAGCGGCCCGCGCGAGCGTGTCAGCCCCTCCAGCAGGGCAAAACCCACCTCGACCGATTGAATTCCTGCACGTTCTTTGTCCATGTGCACTAAAATTTGCGAGTTTTGTTTAGTTAAATCAATTTACCCAAGCGTAATCTTCGCTAGCGGTGCCCATCAACCCTTCTGAGACAAAGGTCCTGCCACCATGAAACTCGCTACCTACAAAGACGGCTCGCGCGACGGCCAACTGGTTGTCGTCTCCCGCGACCTGGGCACAGCCCATTATGCGACCGGCATTGCCAGCAAGATGCAGCAGGTGCTGGACGACTGGGGCTTCATCTCGCCCCAGCTGCAGGACCTGTACGACCAGCTCAACAGCGGCCGCGCGCGCCACGCCTTCCCCTTCGACCCCGCCCAGTGCATGGCCCCGTTGCCCCGCGCCTACCAGTGGGCGGATGGCTCGGCCTACATCAACCACGTGGAACTGGTGCGAAAAGCGCGCAACTCCGAGGTGCCGGAGAGCTTCTACACCGACCCGCTGATGTACCAGGGCGGCAGCGACGACTTCATCGGCCCCTGCGACGACGTGGTGGTACCCAGCGAAGCCATGGGCATCGACTTCGAGGCCGAGATCGCCGTCATCACCGGTGACGTGAAGATGGGCACCAACGCCGACCAGGCGCTGGACGGCATCCGCCTGGTGATGATTGCCAACGACGTGAGCCTGCGCAACCTGATTCCCGCCGAGCTTGCCAAGGGTTTCGGTTTCTTCCAAGCCAAGCCCGCCACCGCCTTCGGCCCCGTAGCCGTCACGCTGGACGAGCTGGGCGATGCCTGGGACCACGGCCGCGTCAACCTCACCGTGCAGTCCACCTGGAACGGCCGCAAGGTCGGCATGTGCGACGCGGGCCCCGAGATGACCTTCCACTTCGGCCAGCTGATTGCCCACATCGCCAAGACGCGCAACGTGCGCGCCGGCTCTATCGTGGGCAGCGGCACCGTCAGCAACAAGGGCGTGGAGCAGAACGGCCGCATGGAGTGGCCCAAGGGCTACAGCTGCATCGCCGAAAAGCGCTGCATCGAAACCATCCAGGACGGCAAGCCCAGCACCGAGTTCATGAAGTTTGGCGACACCATCCGCATCGAGGTCAAGGGCAAGGACGGCGCGAGCATCTTTGGTGCCATCGACCAAACAATTGCAGCCCCGGCCGCCTGAGTGCCTCGCAGAGCGAAATTTGAATAAAAACGGCTGCTTGCGATAGATGAACATGCGCCTGCAGCTATCAAATTCATAGTATCAGCGAGACAATCCCATGCAACGCCGCACCCTCTTGTCCGCCCTGGCCGCCGTAGGCGCCACCACCACCGCACCCTGGGCCACCGCCCAACCTGCCTGGCCCGACCAGCCCCTGCGCTGGGTGGTGCCGTACCCGGCCGGTGGGGGCACCGACGTGCTGGCGCGCACCGTGGCCGAGGCCATGCGCCAGACGCTGGGCCAGCAGATCGTGGTGGACAACCGCCCCGGCGCGTCCACCAACATCGGCGCGCAGATGGTGGCCACCGCCAAGCCCGACGGCAACACCTTCATGTCGGCCGACAACGCCGTGCTGGCCTTCAACGAACACCTGTTCACCAAGCTGCCGTTCAACCCAGAAAAGGACTTCACCTACGTGGGCGGCATCAGCCGCTTCCCGCTGGCGCTGGTGGTGCACCCGGCGTTCGAAGCCAAGACGGTGAAGGAATTCCTCGCTTACGCACGCGCCAACCCCGGCAAGCTCAACTACGCATCGCCCGGCAACGGCTCGCCGCACCACCTGGCGATGGAGATGTTCAAGAACCGCACCAAGGCCTTTCTCACCCACATCCCCTATCGCGGCGCCGCGCCCGCGCTGCAGGATGTAATGGGTGGCCAGGTGCCCTGCATGTTCCTGGACCTGGCCGCCGGCCTGCCGGTGATCACCTCGGGCAAGGTGCGCGCCTTGGCCATTGGCTCGGCCAAGCGCGTGGCCGCGTTGCCGGACGTGCCCACCTTGGCCGAAGCCGGTGTGCCCAACACCGAGGTGTTCGCGTTCCAGGGCATCCTGGCGCCCGCCGGTCTGCCTGCCGCCATCACGGCGCGCCTGAACGGTGACCTGAACAAGGCCCTGCTGAACCCTGCCGTGGTCAAGCGCATGAACGACTTCGGCATGGAAGCCCTGCCCGGCACGCCCGAACAGTTCCGCGCCATGGCGCGGGCCGAGTCCAAGCGCTGGGGCGAGATCATCAGGGCGGCGGGCGTGAAGTTGGACTGATCACGCAGCACTTGGGCGCACTCGGTGGCTTGGCTCTGCCGAGCCTCTCCACCCCTTCAGCCTGGCAGGCCGCTGGCCCAAGCAGGCCCATCCACTATTCAGGCAGGTGGCACACCGCCTCGATGTTGTTGCCCTCGGGGTCGATCACAAAGGCGCCGTAATAGTGGGGGTGGTAGTCGGGCCGCAGGCCCGGGGCTCCGTTGTCTTGGCCCCCGGCTTCCATGGCGGCGCGGTAAAAGGCATCGACCTGGGCCCGCGTTGCCGCCCGCCACGCCAGATGGCAGCCCGTGGTGGCGGGTGGGCCACCAAAGGGCGAGGGGCCGTCGATGAACCACACATCCGCCTTTTTGCCGTCGGGTTCGACCGGGTCCGGGTAGGCAAAGCCCAGCATGTTCGAGCCGTAGTTGCCTTCAAAGCAAAGGCTGTAGCCCAAAGGCGCGAGGGCGGCGGCGTAGAACGCCTTGGTGCGGGCGATGTCGGTGACGCGGAAGGTCATGTGGTCCAGCATGGGAGGTCTCCTCGGGTTGTGGTGCCCTGATTTATACCTGAAAGACTGTTTATAAATACAGTATTTTTCAGTCCGACACACAATCTGTCGCGCGGGTGGTGCTACGCCCCCTGCATGGCCCGCAGTTCTTCAGACCCACCCCTCCAGCACCAGCTTGCCCCGCGCCTTGCCGCTCTCGATCAGCGCATGCGCGCGCTTCAGATTCTCGGCATTGATCGTTCCAAAGCGCTGGTCCAGCGTC
The DNA here is from genome assembly GCF_016783915.1 of Acidovorax sp. Classification (GTDB taxonomy): domain Bacteria; phylum Pseudomonadota; class Gammaproteobacteria; order Burkholderiales; family Burkholderiaceae_C; genus Acidovorax. The sequence continues at coordinate 1,556 of NZ_JADHVT010000012.1, read as the reverse complement.
GTGCGAATCAGCCCCGCATCCACCAACTGAGCCACCTCGGTCAGCAGGCGGTGCTGGCCGATCATGTCGGCGGTGCCGAACAGGGCGCGGGTGAACATCAGCTCCCAGTGCACCGACACGGACTTGCGCTTGAACTTCGTCACGTCGAGCGACACCGGATCATCGATCAGCGCGAACTGGGCCTGCGGCGCGATGGCCTCGACGATCTGGTCGAAGTGCGCGTCGGTCTGCGTGAGGCTCACGACGATGTCCACCGTGGGGTGGCCGATGCGGGCCAGCTCCTCAGTGAGCGGTTTGCTGTGGTCGATGACGTGGTGGGCGCCCAGGTCGCGCACCCACTGCTGCGTTTCGGGGCGCGATGCGGTGCCGATGATCGTGAGGCTGGTGAGCCGCGCCGCCAGCTGCGTGAGGATGGAGCCCACGCCGCCGCTCGCGCCAATGATGAGCAGGGTCTTGTGGGTGGGCTGCTTGCCAGGGGCCACACCGAGGCGGTCAAACAGCAGCTCCCACGCGGTGATGGTGGTCAGCGGCAGTGCGGCGGCCTCGGCAAAGTCCAGCGACTTCGGCGCGTGGCCCACGATGCGCTCGTCCACCAGGTGCAGTTCGCTGTTGGTGCCCTGGCGTGCGATGGAGCCTGCGTACCAGACGCGGTCGCCGGGCTGGAACAGCGTCACCTCCGGCCCCACGGCGCGCACGATGCCGCTGGCGTCCCAGCCCAGCACCTTGTAGTCGGGGCCGTCACCGCTGCGCGAGCTGCTTTTGCGCACCTTGGTGTCCACGGGGTTCACAGAGACGGCGTGCACCTCTACCAGCAGGTCGCGGCCAGCGGCCACGGGGTCGGGCAGGGTGATGTCGAGCAGCGACTCGGGGTGGTCAATGGGGTGGGCGGTTTGGTAGCCGATGGCTTTCATGGGTGGTCCTGTGTCTGAAAGGAGATGCCCCGATGATTGGCCTTTTGGGTTTGTTTTTAAATAGACGACAGATTGAATGAATATTCAATCGAAAATTGAAAATGGGACCAACAACACCCCAACCCGCGATGAAAAGCCTGCAAGACCTCGACATCTTTGTGCGCACGGTGGACAGCGGCAGTCTGTCGGCCACGGCCCGGGCGCTGGACTTGACCCCTGCGGCGGCCAGCGCGGCGCTCAAGCGGCTGGAGGCGGAGCTGGGCGTGCTGCTGTTTGTGCGCTCCACGCGCAGCCTGCGGCTCACGCCAGAGGGCACGTTGTTTCTGGAGCACTGCCGCCCCGCGCTGGCCGCGCTGCAGCAGGTGCAGGGGCAGCTGGCCAGCGGCCGGGCGGGTGCGCTGAGCGGCACGCTGCAACTGGCGGCGCCATCCGACCTGGGGCGCAATGTGTTGTTGCCCTGGCTCGACGAGTTCCAAGCCGAGCACCCGGGCATCACCGTCCGACTACAACTGTCGGACCGCATGGCCAACGTGTACAGCGAGCCTGTGGACGCCGCCTTTCGCTATGGCAATCCCCAGGATTCGAGCCTGGTCGCACTGCCGCTGGCGGCAGAGCACCGGCGGGTGCTGTGTGCGGCCCCGGCCT
>NZ_JADHVT010000220.1 GCF_016783915.1 Acidovorax sp. | reverse complement strand
CTACAATCACCGCAGGTTGCATTCGTCGCTGGGCTACCTCAGCCCGATGCAGTACGAACAACGCTGGTACGAGGCACAGCGTAAAAAGGCCGCGTGAATCGTGGGTTAAGAACTACACGAAACAGGGGCAAGGTCAGTGTTGAATCCCTGCAGACAGTGCACCGCTGGATATCCGGATTCCCTCCGCGCTGATTCGCCTGCTGCGCAAAGCAGCAAGACGAACTGAACCGAGGAAGGAACAACAAAACCCGCTATTGTCCTCCGTTAGAGGATTTTTTGCACAGCTGCACTGTCTCCCGCTGGTCTGCCATCACCTGCAGCGGGCTCGATGAACAAGAGTCCGCGCACCGCGCGAAGCGTGGATACCCTCAGTAACGCAGACTGCCTTCCGCGTCCACGATAGCCAGCTCCACATAGGTCGACCCATTGTGGTTGCGCGGCGAATACTTCACGCTGAAACGACCAAAAGCAATTTCACCCGCGTCCTCCATCGTTTTGGAGAACGACTCGGTAGTCAGGTTGCGCCCCGTGCGGCGTAGCCCTTCCACCAGCAAGCGTGCGTGGACAAAACCTTCGAACTGCGAAGCCGAGGGTTGAGCGCCGGGCGACTTGGCGCGCAGCAGGCTCAGATATTCGGCCACCACCGGGATAGTGGTGTTGCGCAGCGAAGGCATGATCTGCGCCAGGATGATGCCCCGCGCCTTGTCCCTGAGTTCGCGCTGGATCACGTCCATGCTGGCCACCGAGAACCCGTAGTAGGCAGGCCGCGCTGCCGTGGCCTGCACCGCCTTGATGTAGCTCGTGAAAGTGGTGCCGCCGGTCGCCACGATCACAGCCTGGGGCTGGGCTTTTTCGGTCGCCTGTGCGGCGGCGGCAAAGTCGGGCTGTTTGGGGTCCACCTTGATCTCGGCCACAAAGGGCAGCTTCTCCTCGTCCGAAGCTTTCTTGAGCTCACCTGCCAGTGTCTTGCCCAGGCCGTCATCCTGGAAGAACACCGCCACACGGGTGATGCCTTGCTGGCGCAACTGCGACACGATCTTGATGGCCTCGTTCGCATAACCCGCACGCACATGGAACACATACGGATTGAACGCCTCGCGAAACACCGAGGCGCCCGTGACGGGACCGAACAGCAGGGTGCGCTGCTCCTTGACCAACGGCAGGATGGCCGCCGTCTGGGCCGTGCCAGTGCTGTGGAAGATCATGAACACCTTGTCGTTTTCCAGCAGCTGGCGCGTGTTTTCGACGGCCTTTTGCGGGTCGAAAGCATCATCAAGCGTGGTGTACCGGATCATGCGGCCATGCACCCCGCCCTGCGCGTTCACCGCGTCGAACAGCAGTCGCGAGCCCTCGCCATACTGCGCCGTCTGCGGCCCCAGCGGCCCCGACAACACCACCGATGCCCCCAGCCGGATTTCATCGGCGGTCACGCCTTCATTGCGGGCATGAACCAGGGTGGCGGCGCACAAGGCCAGCAGGCACACAAAAGCACGGAACATCAGGCATTTCCCTCGCAACATGGTGACAAGGCCAGCGCGCGCAGCGTCGGCATTCATTGATTATTTTTCATCATCATTATCTGCAGGGGTCTTCTCCTGCCCACGCGGGTTTCCCCTCGGATGCGTCACCGCAAACAGACCGCCTGAACACATCCCACAAAAGTTTCGCCCGCAATGTGTAGGCACACATTGCGGGCGAAACAAACGACAGAGTGAGGCAGAAGGATGGCCGACCGGCCCCGGCAGCACGAAGCCACCGCTCCTCACACCGCGCGCGATGTCAGAGCTTGAGGCGGGCGCGGGCTGCCTCGTATTCACTGCGCAGTTTGGCGACAAGTTCGGCGGTGCTGGTCACGGCGTTGATGGAGCCGATGCCTTGGCCGCAGCCCCAGATGTCTTTCCAGGCCTTCTTGGCGTCACCGCCGAAGTTCATCTTGCTGGGGTCGGACTCGGGCAGGTTGTCCGGGTCCATGCCTGCCGCACGGATCGAGGGCGCCAGGTAGTTGCCATGCACGCCGGTGAACAGGTTGCTGTAGACAATGTCGTCCGAGTTGCCATCCACGATGGCTTGCTTGTAGGCCTCACTGGCGCGCGCCTCATGGGTGGCGATGAAGGCCGAACCGATGTAGCCAAAGTCCGCCCCCATGGCCTGTGCAGCCAGCACCGCGCCGCCACTGGCGATAGAGCCGCTGAGCGCCAGCGGGCCGTCGAACCACTGGCGGATCTCTTGGATCAGCGCAAACGGGCTCTTGGTGCCAGCATGGCCACCAGCACCAGCCGCCACGGCGATCAGGCCGTCAGCGCCCTTTTCAATCGCCTTGTGTGCGAACTTGTTGTTGATGATGTCGTGCAGCACCACGCCGCCCCAGGCGTGTACGGCCTGGTTCACGTCCTCGCGCGCACCCAGGCTGGTGATGATGATCGGCACCTTGTACTTGGCGCACACCTGCATGTCGTGCTCCAGCCGGTCATTGCTCTTGTGCACGATCTGGTTGATGGCAAAGGGAGCAGCAGGCCTGTCGGGGTTGGCCTTGTTGTAGGCGGCCAGGGTCTCGGTGATCTCGGCCAGCCATTCGTCCAGCAGCTCGGCAGGGCGGGCGTTGAGCGCAGGCATGGAGCCCACCACACCGGCCTTGCACTGCTCAATCACGAGCTTGGGGTTGCTGATGATGAACAGCGGCGAGCCGATGATAGGCAACGAGAGGTTTTGCAACACGGGCGGCAGTTTGGACATGGCAACAACTTCCTGAACAGATTTTTGGATGAAATAGAGCCCTAGCGCTTTTCCATCAAGCGCTAGCAGCTATCATTTTTATATCAATGGGCTACCCATACTGCAGGCAGCCGTCCCCTCACAACACGCTCAATCTTCAAAAGGCTTCCAGCGCCAACTCGGTCACGCTGGCCGCGCCCTCCACAATCGAATCGCGCAAGCCCGGCGCCTTCACCAGGATGTGGTCGGCATAGAACTGGGCCGTGGTGATTTTTGCGCGCATGAAGGCTTCGTCCTGTCCCTTTTGCAACAGGTCTTGTGCCACCAGCAGGCTGCGCGCCAACTGCCAGCCAGCCACTACGTTGCCCGCCAGCATGAGGTAAGGCACGCTGCCCGCAAACACGGCGTTGGGCTGGGCCTTGGTGCTGCCAGCCACAAAGTCGATCACGTCGAGCAGTGCCTTGCGCGCGGCCGTGAGGCGCTTGGCCACGGCCAGGGCTGCGGATGTGCCGCTGGCCAGCAGGTCGGCCTCGGTCTTCTCGATCTGCGCGGCAATGCCCTTGGCCACCTGGCCACCATCGCGTGCCGTCTTGCGGCCCACGAGGTCATTGGCCTGGATGGCCGTGGTGCCTTCGTAAATGGTCAGGATCTTCGCGTCGCGATAGTACTGGGCGGCACCTGTCTCTTCGATGAAGCCCATACCGCCGTGCACCTGCACGCCCAGGCTGGTCACTTCCAGGCTGGTCTCGGTGCTGTAGCCCTTGACCAGCGGCACCATAAATTCGTAGAACGCCTGGTTCTGCTTGCGCGTCTCGGCATCCGGGTGGTGGTGTGCGGCGTCAAACGCTGCAGCAGCCACGGTGGCCATGGCACGGCAGCCCTCGACAGTGGCGCGCATGGTCATGAGCATGCGCTTGACGTCGGGGTGGTGAATGATGGCAGCGCTGGCGTTGATGCTGCCGTCCACCGGGCGGCTCTGCACGCGGTCCTTGGCGTACTGCACGGCCTTCTGGTAGGCGCGCTCGGAAATCGCAATGCCCTGCATGCCCACGGCGTAGCGAGCGGCGTTCATCATGATGAACATGTATTCGAGGCCGCGGTTTTCCTGGCCTACCAGATAGCCCACGGCACCGCCATGGTCGCCAAACTGCAGCACAGCCGTGGGGCTGGCCTTGATGCCCAGCTTGTGCTCGATACTCACGCAGTGGGCGTCGTTGCGCGCGCCCAGGCTGCCGTCGTCGTTGACCATGAACTTGGGCACCACGAACAGGCTGATGCCCTTGACGCCCTCGGGCGCGCCCTGCACGCGGGCCAGCACCAGGTGGATGATGTTCTCGGCCATGTCGTGCTCACCGTAGGTGATGTAGATCTTGGTGCCGAAAATCTTGTAAGTGCCATCAGGCTGCGGCTCTGCGCGCGTGCGCACCAGGGCCAGGTCGGAGCCGGCCTGGGGCTCGGTCAGGTTCATCGTGCCGGTCCACTGGCCGGTGACCAGCTTTTCCAGGTACTTGGCCTTGAGCTCATCGCTGCCAGCGGTCAGCAGCGCCTCGATGGCGCCATCGGTCAGTAGCGGGCACAGCGCAAAGCTCATGTTGGCGCTGTTGGTCATCTCGATGCAGGCTGCGCCGATGGTCTTGGGCAGGCCCTGGCCCCCAAAGTCGGCGGGATGCTGCAGGCCCTGCCAGCCGCCTTCGGCGTATTGGCGGAAGGCTTCCTTGAAGCCAGGCGTCGTGGTCACCACGCCAGCGTTGAAGCTCGACGGGTTCTTGTCGCCTTCCCAGTTGAGCGGCGACAACACCCCTTCGTTGAACTTGGCACACTCTTCCAGCACGGCAGCGGCCGTGTCCAGCCCGGCATCTTCAAAACCTGGGATTTGCGCGATCTGTTCAATGTTGGCCAGGTGCTCGATGGCGAATAGCATGTCCTTGACGGGGGCGGTGTAGCTCATGGGTGTCTCCGAGAAAGCGAAATTTCGTCAAAAAAAAGGCATCGCGAGCGATGCCTTTGTGTGCACAGGGGCGTTCTTACAGGGCCTTGACCAGTTCAGGCACAGCCGTGAACAGATCCGCTTCCAGCCCATAGTCAGCCACGCTGAAGATCGGCGCCTCAGGGTCCTTGTTGATCGCCACGATCACCTTGGAGTCCTTCATGCCCGCCAAGTGCTGGATGGCACCCGAGATACCGGCGGCCACATACAGCTGCGGTGCCACGATCTTGCCGGTCTGGCCCACTTGCCAGTCGTTCGGTGCGTAGCCTGCATCGACCGCCGCGCGGCTGGCACCCAGGGCGGCGCCCAGCTTGTCGGCCAGGGGCGTCATGACTTCGTCGAACTTTTCCTTGCTGCCCAGGGCCCGGCCACCGGAGACGATGATCTTGGCAGCGGTCAGTTCAGGGCGGTCGCTCTTGGCGATCTCGCTGCCCACAAAGCTGCTCTTGCCGGCATCGGCCGTTGCAGCGGCGGTTTCGACAGCTGCGCTGCCACCGGTGGCAGCGGCAGCGTCAAAGCCGGTGGTGCGCACGGTGATGATCTTCACGCTGTCGCTGCTTTGCACGGTGGCAATGGCGTTACCGGCGTAGATGGGGCGCTCGAAGGTGTCGGGGCTCACCACCTTGGTGATGTCGCTGATCTGGGCGACATCGAGCTTGGCGGCCACGCGGGGGGCCACGTTCTTGCCGCTGGCGGTGGCGGGGAACAGGATGTGGCTGTAGCTGGAGGCGATGGCGAGCACTTGTGCGGCCACGTTTTCTGCGAGGCCGTGCTCCAGGCCGGCTGCGTCGGCGTGGATGACCTTGGCGACTCCGGCGATGCTGGCGGCGGCTTGGGCGGCAGCACCGGCGTTGTGGCCGGCCACCAGCACATGCACGTCGCCGCCGCAGGCCACTGCGGCCGTGACGGTATTCAGCGTGGCGCCCTTGATGGAGGCGTTGTCGTGTTCAGCAATAACGAGTACGGTCATTTGTTGTTCTCCTTAGATGACTTTTGCTTCGTTTTTGAGCTTGTCGACCAGGGCAGCCACGTCGG
>NZ_JADHVT010000219.1 GCF_016783915.1 Acidovorax sp. | reverse complement strand
GCCGTCATACCACCCAGCAGGTGTGGCGGCAATTTCTTCTAGCCTAGACTCGAAGGGCTGAATTGCTCCGCCTTCGCTGTAAACGATAGTCACAGCGATGAGGCGTTTGAGTCGTTCGTTCTTGTCGTAAAGGCCTGTACCGACCAGTCGAACGGTTTCCGTTGCGCGTTGGTATGCCTTTTTGAACTCGAACTCTGTGGCTGGTTGGAAGTCGTAACTTGATCCGCTTTCGTGAAGCACGTGGATGGTCCCGGTCGTTGACACACCTCCGTTCAGCACAAACTGGTCGTCAACTGCATTCTCGTAGGTCGTCTCTCGTGAAAGAACGATCTTCTTCCGAATGAGGGTGTCATAGCGAACAGGTTTAGCCCCGCCGTATCCCAGCTCTACGAACTCGTCGTGTTGAAGGCTTTGACCGAATGAGTTGAAGAACCCGGCAAGCTCTACGGGAAATTCTCTTGGCACCTGCCCAGTGGTTCCCACCGAGTCGATAAGGTTATCGATGTAGTCACGTGCCTCATCGAATTCGGGGTACTGAGGTGGGTTGAACGAGGGCTGATTCGCAGCGAAACCCAAAGATTGCTGGGGTGCAGGCCTAGCGACAGTTGATAAACGAGGCATTACGGCAACCGCGCTGCTACCACCTTGAACCTCTGCGAGTCCGATCATGAAGGAGTCCTCAAACCCCTTTGGCACGCGGACGCGGGTTCCCACTCGCTGCTTAAACAGCATTTTCGCCACTTCCACGATCAGCTTGCGATACGCAGCTAGGTCCGGCAACACTTCCAGAGGGATAGTGTGCGAATTGAAACGGCCACCGGCGAAACGAAGGCGAGCAAACGCATCGTCTATTGGAGGCGTTTCTGGGAGGTCGGATTCGGTGTCCATGCAGCAATATACCCCGTATGTCGTACTGAGCTTTGTCGGCTGAACCCCCAACAATGACTCCTCCTCAGCGGACCGAACTCGTTTCGGCACCGTTCAGCTGATGCGGAACACAGGTGGAGGGAACAATCGTCGTTTTGTCGATGACATGGTGTCTTGTCGTCCACCCTCCCAGTGTTCGGCGGTGCGCTATGAGCATCTACCACCTCACCGTCAAGATGCACTCGCGTGCAAAGAACAAGAAGCTCCACGCGCTGCGCGCACTGGCCTACCGCACGGGATCGCGAATCGTCGATCCAGTCACCCAGCACATCTATGACAGCACGTCCAAAAGCCGTGAGGTCATCCACAACGCCACCATCACCCCCGGCTTTGGCCCTGCTTGGAAAGACAATCCGCAAGACCTTTGGCAGCACGTTCACCAGCCCCGCGTTCCACCCGTCTCGTCGCCGAATGGAAATTTGAATTTGGAAGCAGCGAGCGCTGCGGACGAGGCTCAGCCGTTTAGCCCAGTTCATCCAGGATCACCAGATCGGCATAGGCCAGGCGGTGGGCCAACTGCCCGGGCTTGCCGTTGGCCTTCTCCTCCTCCAACGCATTGACCAGCTCCACCGTGGAGAAGAACCGCACCCTGCGGTGATGGTGCTCAATGGCTTGCACTCCGAGGGCTGTGGCAATGTGGGTCTTGCCCGTAAGCGCCGTTGAGATCCTGTGCCTCTCTTTGACCGCGCTCTTGTCGTTCAGTGCTGCTTTGACATCCTCTGCAAACAGGCTGCCAAAGCCAACCCCGGCTTTTGGTGCTGCGGCTAGCTCACTCCGTTTTTGCCGCACGACTTCCCGAAGCGAATCCTGTTGCTGTTCGATCTCGCGAAGCCGTTGCGTTACCAACTTCATTTCTCCGCCTTCTTCAATCGCAGCCAAGTAGCGCTCAGCCTTGGAATCAAGATCGGCAAGTTTTGCATTGGCTTCGTCAATCGCCACGCGCGTCAATCGAAGTGCCTCGGTTTCCTGAAACTGGCCTGCCTCATAAGTGGCCAAGCAGGAGAACCCAAAATCGATGATTGCAGCCTCACTGATGGGCGCACAAGTGCTAGCCCCTGCGACTCGACCCAGACAGTAGTACCTCGCACTGCCACGCTTCCATGCGGGCTTCTTTTGCATGCGTTCCCCACAGGCACAGTACAGGAGCCCAGCCAGCAGATCCCCTTTGATGCCACGGAGTCTGGGTATAGATTGCCGCCCATCCAACGCAGCATGGACTCTCCCCCAGAGATCGTCAGTGATAACTCGTGGGAAGTAGTCGGTGACCGGATCGCCCAAAGGAACCAGTTCAGTACCCACCATCTGCTTTGGCTGCCATTCTCCGAGGACTCGACGGTCACGAACCAAGCGGCTGACCTGGGTGTGTTCCCATCTCGTGTTGGTGTTGGCCCGCACTCGCCATGGAAGCGGCCATTCCTCTGTGTTGGCGATTCGAGCAATGCTCACCCCACCATGGCCGTTGGCCACATGCTCAAACACCTTGACCACAGACGCAGCCTTGGCTTCGTCCAGCAACCATCCTTGGCGATCTTCCCTGGGATATGCCCAACCCGGACCATGGCCATGAGAGACGACAGGCAATTTCGCCTCACGCTTCTTGGCAAAAGCTGCGCGAACACGCCTAGCCTTTGTCGCGCTCTCCTCATGAGCCCGCGCAAACAGGAGCACGGACATCATGAAGTTGACCGTGTCGTTGATCGTGTTTTCGTTCCACTCTTTGCCGTCGATTAGCGAAACAACGCGAATCCCTGCGCGAACTATCGAGGTGAGGAGGCCTACGGCATCCGTAATTGTGTTTCGTGAGAGCCGATCAAGGCTCTCGACGAGTAGGATGGAGCCACGGGGAATCCTCCCCTCCTTGGCTGCGATTAAGAAGGCAGCCAGTGCCCCTTCGGTTGCGTTCTTGCCCTTGAAAGCGGAGATCCCAAGGTCCGACAGTGCCAAGTCTTCATCCAAGACATGCCCATTCTCCTGACACCAAACCCTCGCTGCTGCCGTTTGACGTTCGAGGCTATGCCCTTGGGCTTGACGCTCCGAGGAAAAGCGGCGGTAGGAGTAAACACGAGGTTGGGACATACCCAATTATCGTGGGTTTTTTGTCGTAGTATGTAGTCCAGCCGCCAACCCACGTTGTTGGCATACGCCTGGCCGCGGTTGCTCCACCAGGTGTAGGCGGTGTCGGTGGCGGTAGGTTGTAACTGACGGTAAACGTCTATGATGCCGCCGCCTTCATCAGTTGTGTGCAACAACTTTGTCATCCAGGCGCGTTCTTCGGGCAAAAAACCACTGTTCTTCTGATTGCTGCGCCAGTTTTTGAGGTCAATTTGCTGGTGCGCAATATTGATGTCGCCACACAGAATGAAGTCGCGCTCGGCCTTCAGGCGCATGAGATGAGGGTGGAACTCGGCCAGAAAGCGGAACTTGGCCTGCTGGCGCTCTTCGCCCGAGGATCCGCTGGGAAAGTACGCGCTGATGATGGACAGCTTGCGGGCGGGCGTATCAAAACGCAGCTCGACATATCGGCCCTCTGCATCGAACTCTGTAGATCCATAGCCAATGACTACATCGGAAGGCTCGTGCCGGGTGTAGACCCCCACACCGGAATAGCCCTTCTTTTGTGCAAAGTGAAAGTGACCCTGCAGACCCGCCATGCGTTCGAACCGGTTGGCCATGTCGGCGGCCTGGGCCTTGACTTCCTGCACACAAATACAATCCGGCCGCGTGGCTGCCATCCAGCTTTCCACGCCTTTGCTGGTGGCCGAGCGGATGCCATTGAGATTGAGGCTGGTTAACTTGAACAAGGATTTCCCCATGGTGGATGTTGGCGTGCAAACCCCCGAACAGGGCCAGCTGGCGCAGGATTTCGTCCGTTTTGCCGTCGAGTCGGGCGTGCTGCGGTTTGGTGAATTCAAGACCAAGGCAGGGCGTCTGAGCCCCTACTTCTTCAATGCCGGTCTGTTCGACGACGGCCGCAAGATCGGGCGGCTCGCGGAATTCTATGCAAAAGCCCTGCTGGCCAGCGGCATCGAATTCGACATGGTGTTCGGCCCTGCGTACAAGGGGATTCCGCTGGCTGCCACGGTGGCGGTGGAGCTGGCGCGCCTGGGGCGCAACGTGCCCTTTGCCTACAACCGCAAGGAGGCCAAGGACCACGGCGAGGGCGGCACGCTGGTCGGCGCACCCCTTGAGGGCCGGGTGCTCATCGTGGACGATGTGATGTCAGCCGGCACGGCCGCCCGTGAGTCCATCGCCATCATCCGAGCCGCTGGTGCCACGCCCCACGCGGTAGCTATTGCGCTGGACCGCCAGGAAAAAGCCACCGAGAATGGGCAGGACGTAGATCACAGCGCGGTGCAGTATGTGCGCAACCAGCTGGGCATGCAGGTGTGCGCCATCGCACGGCTGGCAGACTTATTGCTCTTCCTTGAGCAAAATGGGGAAGAGGGGATGCGTTCCCACCACGAGAAGGTGCTGGCCTACCGCCAGCGGTATGGCGTCAACGAGGGGTAGATGATTTGAGCAAATCGGCGTGGATCATGGGCGGGTTTCTGTTGGCCACCCTGGGCGCTGATTTGGCATGGGCGCAAGCCCCCGGGACATCGAGTGGCATCTACACCTGCGTGGACCGCAATGGCCGACGCCTGACGGCCGACCGGCCGATCGCCGAATGCCTGGACCGCGAGCAGCGCGAGCTCGGTCCCTCGGGCATCGTGCGGCGGCAGATCGGCCCCTCGCTGACCGAGCAGGAGCGAGCCGCGCAAGAGGTACAGCGCCGCAAGGAGGCCGAAGCCCGTGCCCGCGAGCTGGAAGACCGCCGCCGCGAACGCGCGCTGACGGCCCGTTACCCTGACAAGGCCACGCACGATGCGGAGCGCGCTGCGGCCATCCAGCTGGTGGACGATGTGACGGCTACCGCCGAAAAGCGCCTCGTAGAGCTGGCGCAGCAGCGCAAGGCCTTTGATGTGGAGATGGAGTTCTACAAAAAGGACCCCAACAAGGCCCCCATGTCACTGCGCCGCAAGATCGCCGAGAACGAAGACAGCATTGCCGAGCAACAGCGATTCATTGCAGGGCAAGACCAGGAAAAGCGACGCGTGCACCAGCGCTTTGATGTGGAGTTGGCTCAGCTGCGCAAGCTGTGGGAGGCGCAGCGTATGCCTTCGACCGGTGCAGTGCCCGCCAGCGACGCCACACCAGCCGCCACGCGGTAGGGCGTGTGCGCTGGGAACGTTCCCCCGGCCCTTGGCCTACGAAGTGCACCGAGAGATCCAAACAACAAAGGGCCCTGCGGCCCTTTGTTGTTTGCGTTGTAGTCAGTCGGCGTGCGTCAGCCCGCCAGCTTGGCGCGCAACAGCTCGTTGACCTGCGTCGGATTGGCTTTGCCTTTGCTGGCCTTCATGATCTGGCCCACCAGCGCATTGAACGCCTTGTCCTTGCCTGCGCGGAACTGCGCCACATTGTCGGCGTTGGCGGCAATCACCTCGTCGATGATCTTCTCCAGCGCTCCGGAGTCGTTCATCTGCTTGAGGCCCTTCGATTCGATGATCTCATCGATCTTTTTGAGATCTTCTATGGCGCGATCAACGTATCCGTCAGAGATCGGCTGCCCTGCAATCAGACCGGCATCCCATAGCGTTTCAAATACCTGCTTAGCTGCGTTGTTGCTAATGGTGCCATCGTTGATACGCTGGATCAGCGAACCCAATTGAGTGCTGCTCACCTTTGCTTGTTCGATGCCAATTTCTTCCAAATTTAGGCGACGTGACAGCTCACCCATCACCCAGTTGGAAGCCAGCTTGGCTTGCCCGCATACCTTGGCCGCCGCTTCA
>NZ_JADHVT010000218.1 GCF_016783915.1 Acidovorax sp. | reverse complement strand
CCTCAGAGGCTTTGTCAAGCGCGTCTTTGAGTTCTTGCGGTATCCGCATGTAGATGGTTGGGTCGTTTCTTGCCATCTATGCACTGTGCCACGAAATCGCTTGCAACTATCTATGAACCGTGCATAGAATTGCGCCGTGCATAGAATGTGCATAGAAAGAAAGGAAATGAAATGAAAACTAGCAAGCCCGTTCCGATGGGTATTCGGGTCCCTCCTGAAATGGCGGCTTGGCTCAAAGAGCAAGCGGAAAAGAACCGCCGCAGCGTCAGCGGCCAAGCTGTTTGGGCACTTTGTCAATTCCGCGCCCTGCAGTCTCAGCAACCCCAAGGAGCACAGTAATGAACGCAATCATGAGCATTGACACTACTCTGACCATGACCAGCCGCGAAATCGCGGATTTGGTCGGTAGCCGCCACGATGACACCAAGCGCTCTATCGAGCGCCTTGCGAATCAAGGGGTTTCAAAGCCTGAAATTTTCTGCAAGACCAGCTACACCAAGCCGCCTAGCAACCCAGACTTTCAGAAAAAGTGGGAGCAAGAAATCACGAAGTACGAGGCTTCTCAGATTTCCAGCGACCCATCCAGCGAGGTGCCGACGCCAGTTGACCCACGCATTGAGGTTGCAAAAGCTGGGATTACTGCAAGCCAGCGGAGATTAGAGCGCGCATGGACTGCAATTCCAGCATCGCACGGGCGTTGATCCTGCACGCGCTCAGATCGCGCAAGCGGCGTCAGCTGGCGGCGCATTGTCGTCTGCGGCCCTCGCTGCGCTGGACACTGGTGCAAGCGGTGCGTTGCAGCAGCAGGCAGCATTCACCCAAGCCCAGCAGACTCAGGCCCAGCAGCTAGCCTCTGCGGAGAAGGCAAGTGCCGCCCAGGCGAAGGTGAACGAGAAGGCCGCGCGTGCCGGCCAGTCCCGCATTGACATGAAAACCGGTGATCTGCTGGAGCCCGCCAGCGTCAGCAACCTTATCCGCTGGACCAATGACGCGCTCAACCGCCTGAGTGTTGTGATGAAGGCGGTGCGGGGCCGCCAGGGATTCTCAGCCGACCAGGACGGCCCTCTGGACCGACTGCGCGGCGTGATGCAGAACTACAGCGCGCGATTGAAGATGCTGGCCGATGCGCAAGACGCGACGGAGAAGAGCCGGGCTGTGCCCACTGAGTTCGTCATGAACGCCAAGGAACTGGATCAGGGCCGTGGGCAGGACTACTGGACCCGCCCTCACGAGTTGGCAGCACGGGCCTTTCAAGGCTATGTGGAAGACAAGATCGCCGAGCGGGGTGGACGCAGTCCTTTCTTGAACTATGGCCCTGAAAACGCTGCCATTCCCACCCCGTGGGGTTTCAAGCGGCCGTTTCCTGCTGGCGCCGAGCGGGTGGCAATCAACAAGTCTCTGGACAAGTTGGTGTATGTCATCCAGACCCGCGAGGGCGAAAACGGCGATGTAGCGCTGTTCCGTCGCGAAGATTCCGAAAGCTCAGAGCGGGCGACCGAGTTCGACGTGGATTCGTTCCTCAAGGCCATGGGGCGCCCATCGGCCTATTCCGAGGCCGCGCAGCGGCAAGCCATCGACTCCGTTTCTGCCACGGTGGATGCCATCCGCACTGCCTGGGGCCCGAACGCGCCCGAGGTGGTGGTGGCCTTCGACATGCAGGACGAGCGCATTCCAGAGGCCGCCCGCAAGGCCGACCTGCGCCAGCGCAGCGGTGGTGCACGCGGAGCGCCCGAGGGCTTCTACTATCGCGGCAAGGCCTATCTGATGGCCTCTCGCCTGAACACTCCCAACGATGCGGCGCGCGTGCTGTACCACGAGGTGCTGGGCCACCACGGGCTGCGCGGAAAGTTCGGCCGCGATCTGGACCAGGTGCTGAACCAGATCGCCACCATGCGCAAAGCCGAGGTGGCCGCCAAGATGCAGGAATACGGCCTGCGGGGCGTGAACAGCCTGAGCGTGCGCGAGGCGGCCGAGGAGGTTCTGGCGGAAATGGCCGAGAAGAACCTCCAGCTGCCGTTTGTGCAGCGGGCGATTTCAGCCATCCGCAACTTCCTGCGCACGCACGTGCCGGGCTTCCAGAGCCTGCGCCTGACGGACAGCGACATCATTCAGGCGTACATCCTGCCGGCGCGCGGATGGGTGGAGCGCGGTGGCCCCGGTGGGCCTGGTGGTGGTGTCAGTTTCAGCCGAGACGCGGGCCAAATGGAGGCGGATGCGCTCCGGCTGCTGGCCGCAGCAGCTCGCTCTTCGGGCAACGAGAACACCACGCTTGTCCTGGGGCCGGTGACAGACGATGCCTTGGCCATGCTGCAGCGCGAGGGCGTACCTGTGGAGGTCGGCTATCGGCACACCGCCGATATGTATGCGGTGCGCCACGCCCTAAGTCGTCATGGCGATGCGCAGGTGGAGGCGAAGCAGGGCCAGCTGCCACTGAGTGATGCGGACATTGCGGCCATTCCAGAGGCCATTGCAGCTCCGGATGCTTGGATTCTTGGGGCCAAGACGCCGCGCGGGCAAGACATCGTGGGCAACCTAAAGCGATTGCCTGATGGAACGGTGCTGTATTTGGAGGAAGTGCGCTCGGGGCGCAAGGCGCTGGCGATGACCAGCATGAGAAAGTACCCCGGTACGACGGATTTTGAAACGATCAGGAATCGAATCGTGCCGTCCTACGCCCAGAGCGATACCGGGGATGTGCGTATTGTCTATCCAGCCGGCGCCGCCGGTCAAGGAGAAGTCCTGTTCAGCCGCTCCAGCACGGCCGACCTGAAAGACAGTGCGCTGGCGCTGATCCACCAGACGCTGACCCACCCCGGGAAGGTGTCGCTGTGGGACAAGACCGTGGGCACCATGCGCAACCTGGCCGAGCGCTCGCCGGTGTTCAAGCCGGTGTACGAAGCGGCGCAGCGCTTCATTGATGACGTGTCCATGCTGGGCAACGACGCGGCCGACCGCGCGCCGCGCCTGCTGCCCCGGGTGGAAACGCTGGCGGACCTCAAGAAAAAGCCCATCACCGCAGCCGACAACCAGGCCGTGGCCAAGCCACTGTTCGAGGGCACGCTGCTGTGGGCGCGCGACGTGGACGGTACGCCAGTGACCACCGAGGCGCTGAACGCGAAGTACCGTAACACCACGCCCGACGAAAAAGCGCAGATCCTGCTGCGCACCGGCAAGATTCAGGAGCAGATGCTCAAGGTATGGCGCGGCCTGCCGGTGGATCAGTACAACACCATCATCAACAACAAATTTGATAGCACCATCCTCAAGCCGGGTGTTGTCTGGACGGCGAAAGAGCTGAAAGACTTGTTCGACCTGAGCGCCCAGCAGGTGAGCTTGTACCAGGAGGCGCGGGCCGCGATTGACCGATCGATTGACATGACCGCCCGCGCCGACATGCTGCGCGCGCTGGGTGCCGGATACGCTGGCCTGCGTGAGGCAGTGCTGGCGCAGGCCAGCGTGGAAGACGCGATGGTGCTCATCACGGACACGCTGCAGGCCGAGGCCCGGGAGTTCCCCGACCAGGCCGACCGCATCCTGAGCCTGAACAACGCCGTGGTGAAGAGCTACGAGCGCGCCCAGGCGCTGATGGAGTCCGGCTACGCGCCGCTGTCGCGCTTTGGCCGATACACCCTGGACGTGGTGGGCAAGGACGGCACGCGCGAGTATTTCGGCATGTTCGAGTCGATGTACGACTCCAACAAGATGAAGGCCGCCATGGAGAAGGAATTCCCTGGCGCGACCGTCACCCAGGGCACGATGAGCGACGAGGCTTTCAAGCTGTTCCAGGGCATCACCCCGGAAAGCCTGGAGCACTTCGGCGAAATGCTGGGTCTGAGCGGCGATGGCAGCGACCCGAAGGACAAGGCGTTTCAGGCATACCTGCAGCTGGCCAAAAACAACCACAGCGCGCTCAAGCGCCTGATCCACCGCAAGGGCATCAGTGGCTACAGCGAGGACGTGGGCCGCGTGCTCGCCAGCTTCGTGTATTCCAACGCGCGCCTGGCGGCCGGCGGCCTGAACGCAGGCACACTGGAAACGGCCATCGAGGGCATCCCCAAGGAGCAGGGCGAGCTGCGCGACGTGGCCATGGGTCTGCGCAGCTACATCCAAGACCCGCAGGAGGAAGGCCAGGCAGTGCGCGGCATGCTCTTCGCGCAGTACCTGGGTGGCTCCGTGGCTTCGGCCATGGTCAATATGACCCAGCCTTTCCAGATCACCATGCCCTGGCTGTCCCAGTTCGGGGGCATGCGTAGCGCCGCATCGCACCTGGCTGCCGCAGTGCGCGACATGACCCGCCGCAGCAGCTACGAGCCAGACCTGGCCAAGGCGCTCCAAACGGCCGAGGCCGAGGGCATCGTGTCGCCCCAGGAAATCCACCAGCTGATGGCTCAGGCCCGGGGCGCGGGTTCGCTGCGCACGGGCGATGGCACCAAGCTGGGCGACGCTCGCGCCGCTGCGGCCAACAACTGGGAGCGCGTCAAGGTGGCATGGGGCCAGCCCTTCGCCCTGGCGGAGCAGTTCAACCGCCGCAGCACCTTCATTGCCGCCTACCGCATCGCCAAGGAGCAGGGCATGGCCGACCCGGCGAAGTTCGCCGAGCGTGCCGTGCAGGAAACGCAGTTCGTTTACTCCAAGGCGAACAAGCCGAAGTGGGCACGCGGCACCATCGGCGGCACGCTGTTCACCTTCAAGACCTATTCGGTCAGCTACCTGGAGCTGATGCACCGCATGTGGAGTCAGGGCGGCCCCGAGGGCAAGCGCGCCGTTGGCTGGGCCGTTGCCATGCTGCTGCTGATGGGTGGCGCCGGAGGCCTGCCGTTCATGGAGGACGCCGAGGATCTGATCGACGGCGCCGGCCAGCTCATGGGCTACAACATCAGCACCAAGCACTGGCGCAAGCAGGCGCTGCGCGATGTGGTTGGCAAGGAACTGGCCGACTTCATGGAGCAGGGCGTGTCCGGCCTGCCCGGTGCGCCCATCGACGTGTCGGGGCGCCTGGGCATGGGCAACCTGATCCCCGGTACCGGCCTGCTGCTGGCCAAGCAGAACCGCGAGCGGGATCTGCTGGAGGTGGCTGGGCCCGCTGGCGACCTGGTGGCGCGCGGCTTCACTGGCGCGCGCAAGCTGCTGACCGGCGACGTTGCTGGCGCGGCGCTGGAAGTGTCGCCAACGGCGGCGCGCAATTGGGCCAAGGGCATCGACATGGGTACCAGCGGTATCTACAAGGATGCCAAGGGCTACAAGGTCATCGACACCACGCTGGATGAGGCCATTGCTAAGTTCGCGGGCTTCCAGCCCAAGAGCGTGGCCGAGGTGCAGGAGGCTAACTCCTTCATGCAGCGCTCCAAGAGCTTCTACATCCAGACCAGCAGTGACATCAAGGCGCAGTGGGCGAAGGCGGTGTTTGAGAAGGATGACGCGGCGCTGCAGCGGGTGCGCGACCGCTTGGCAGCCTGGAACCGGAACAACCCGGACCAGCCTATCGTGGTGAAGATCCCGGATGTGATGAAGCGCGTGCGCGAAATGGGCAAGGACCGGACCCAGCGCATCGAGGACACCGCGCCCAAGGCCCTGCGCAGCCAAATGCGCGAAATGGCCCGGGAGAACGGGTAACCCGGTATAGGGTTTTGCAGCATGCCCTGCAGCCGGAAAACTGCAGGGCATGGCAGCAATCAAGAAAGACCCCGACGCAACCCTCGACTACACGGTCGATTGGTCGGACTGGCTCGCCCCTTTGGCGGATGTGATCGTTTCCGTTGAGTGGGTGCCCAG
>NZ_JADHVT010000062.1 GCF_016783915.1 Acidovorax sp. | reverse complement strand
TGGCTGCTCAGCAGCGACCAGACAGGGTGCGAGCCGATCTCCTGAGCCACCTTGCGCTGGCGTGCTGCCTCGGGTGTGCTGGCCCCGGAGGAGGGCGCCGATGCCGCGGCGGTCGGGCCCTTGCCCTGGTCTTTTTTCTCGGTGTCTTCGTTGTCCTCATCACGCGCAATCGCCAGCAGCAGTTGGCCCATGGGCGCCGTGGGCAGTGCGGCGTGGCGCATGACGGCGATGGCATAGCAGTCGGCCTCGCGCTCGTGGCTGCGGCTGTAGGCCAGGCCT
Organism: Acidovorax sp.; assembly: GCF_016783915.1. Taxonomy (GTDB): domain Bacteria; phylum Pseudomonadota; class Gammaproteobacteria; order Burkholderiales; family Burkholderiaceae_C; genus Acidovorax. The sequence continues at coordinate 23,566 of NZ_JADHVT010000062.1, read as the reverse complement.
GTCAGCAAGGACGCGCCAGTAGACACGATGCCCGACACGTCGCCCAGCGCCAGCCCCAGCCCCATGTTGAGCACCCCCTGCTGAACCACCATGCGTGTGGTGTGGCGCTGCACCACGTGGCCGACCTCGTGGGCCAGCACGCCCACCAATGCGTTGTCGTCCAGGCCCTTGTCGGCCGCTGCCTTCACGATGCCGTCGGTCATCACGATCTTGCCGCCGGGCAGTGCAAAGGCGTTGGCACCCATGCCGGACCGGAACTCCAGCGACAAGGGGGGACGGTAGCCGGAGTAACGCTGCAGGCCAGGGGGCGTTTGCTGCACCAGGGCATCAAAACGCGCCTTGAGCTGGTCTTGCCGCTCCTTGGGCAGCTTGCTGGGCTTCAAGGTGCCGTTGTCCATCTGCTGGAGCACGTTCTCGGCCACGCTGGTTTCCCAGCTGATGGGCACAAACCGCGTGAGCTGCGTGGCCGCCCAGGGCGTACCGTAGCGGTAGAACAGCGTAAGGCCGATGACGGCGGCGGCCGTCACGCCCAGCAGCACGGGCCAGTGGGTCTGCATGCGTTGTGCGATGCCCGGGCGCTCGCCTGCAGCAGCCAGTGCGGCGCGCCACTCGGTCACGGCGTCGATCTCTACGCTGCCATGGTCGCGCAGATCGACAACCACACGGGGCTGCGGCTTGCGCTCGTTCCAGGCCTCGGGCCAGCCTACATCCCGCCAGGCAAACACGACCGGCTCGGCTCCTGGCTGTGAGAGCGGGTGCAGCACCATCGACGGACCCTCCGGTGTGGGCCGCAGGCCCACCACCACGGGCCGGGCCTTGCTGCTCTGGCCGTCAAACCAGCGCCCGGGGACCAGGGCGGGGTGATCGGGTGCGGGCATGGTCAACCGATAAGGTCCAGACCGGCAGCATCTGCCAGCGCATCGCCCAGGCCGCCCTGTTGCTGGCGCACCATGGCGCCCGCCACCTGTTCCACGCCGCCTTTGACGTGCAGGGTGACGGACTCGACTTTCATGCGGTATTCGCTGACCCGCGCAAACGGGCGGTACAGCCCCAGCGTCAGCAGGGTGAGCAGCATGTTCTTGATGCGCAGCCACACGTAGCGGCTGCTGGGCAGGTGGCACTTGAAGCGTGCCACGTGGCTCACGCCGATGTTGTTCCACATCAGCTGGAACATGCGCGCCTCGCGGTATGCGCGGGCGGGGGCCGACGCCAGGATCAGCATGAAGATGCCCACGATGACGGACACGATGATCACCACAAACATCCACAGACCCAGGCGGTCGCTCTGGCTGGCTACCAGGGCGATGGAGCTGCCCGCCAGGATGCCGATCAGCGCCGAGAACCCCACCACGCACAGGATGAATACGGCCACGGTGGCCAGCCACACCTTGACGAAGTCCATGTAGACCGGCTTCCAGCGGCCTTTTTCGGCACCCACCTGGGCCTTGAGCACCAAGAGGCTCTTGAAGTTGTACTCCATGCGGATCACGCACAGCACCGACAGCACCAGGCCCAGCAGTACCAGGCCGCCCATGGCGGGCGTGAAGCGGGGCATGGGTTGTTTCTTGCCCTCTTCTTCGATGGCCTCCAGCGCCTGGGCCAGGTCGGGCGACAGCAGCTGCAGACCATAGAACACGCCAAACCACACCAGCGCCAGCGCAAACACAGGCCAGCTGGCGATGTAGACCTCTTTCCAGCTGGCAGTGAACTGCAGTCGCAGCCCGCGCCACCGGGTGGCCCCCAGGCGAAACCGCATGGCGCTGGCCCAGATGAAGGGCGCCAGCGCCGCGCCCGCCAGCAGGAACAGGCCCACCGCCGTGTCCTGCCCGGTGTTGGCGGCCAGGTTGTAGGCAATGGTCAGAAGCATCAGCAGCACAAAGCCCATCACCATCTTGCGCTGCTGCGCGGTGAATTCGAGGGGGCTGCCGGCCACCAGCGTGTGGCTGTAGAAATACTGGGCGGTGCGGCGGCGCGCCCAGGGGGTGTAGATGCCCAGCGTGACGATGGACAGCAGCACGTTGACGATCCAGACCCGGAAATACTCGCCCCCGCTGCCCGTGAACTCGAGCGGGTGGGCATCGATGTTCATTGGCATGAAGGTGGACATCGGCCCCGCAGCGCCGCCAGACGATTGGTTTGTGTTCATGAACTCCCTCCAGAGTGCTGCGCAGTGTAGCAGCGGTGTGGATCGAAGGAATTCAAATGAAAAAGGCTTGAAGCGCTTGTTGTCAAAGCGCTGACAGCTATGTTTTCAGGAGCATATGTGCCCCGCCTGCCCTGAACGGGCGTATGGGGCGCTGCGCGGTGGAAGGAGCCTCAGAACTTCTCCCACGGCTGCAGGTAGCGCCACTGCCCCTCGGGCACCTTGGCCAGCGGCACGCGGCCGATGCGGATGCGCTTCATGGCCACCACCGTCAGGCCGACGGTGTCACACATGGCCGGTATCTGGCCGGGACGGATGCCCTTGAGCGCAAAGCGCAGCTTGGTCTCGTTCTGCCAGCTCACCTTGATGGGGGGCAGGGGGCGGCCATTGAACGTGAGGCCATGGCACAGGCGCTGCAGGCCATTGGGCGCCATGTCGCCCTTGACCTCGACGATGCACTCCTGCTCCAGCGACTCGATGTCTTCGGCCAGCTTGCGCGCGATGCGCTTGTCTTGCGTGTACACCACGAGGCCGCTGGCCTCGGTGGGCAGCGGGGTGAAGCATTCGAGCTGCTTGAAGTGGCGTTGCAGCACGCGGATGCCCGAGGCGTCTTCCGGCAGGTGGGACGCTGCGCTGAGCAGCGTGAGCGCCTGTTGCGCACCCTGACTGCGGCTGGCGTGGGCCGCCTGCCCGGCCGGCAGGCCCAGACCCGCTTCAAACCCCGCTGGCTTGTGCAGCAGCAAGGTCACTGGGGTCAGCTCCAGCAGGCTGGCATCGGGTGCGACCGTCACTGCCTGATCGGGGCGCACGCGCGCCCCGGGGGCTTCCTCGATCTGGCCGTCCACGCTCACAAAGCCGCCCTCGATGAATTGCTCGGCCGTGCTGCGCGAGCAACTCAGCTGTTCGGCCACGCGTTTGGCCAGGCGGATGTGGGTGGGGTCAGGGTTCTTGTCGGTCATTGAATCAAAGCGATCTTGGTGTTCTTGTGGTTCAGTCATTGCCGGGCTGCAGAGAGCGGATGCGCTCCACGTGCGCCAGCAGCGAGCGCTGGGCCACGGGCCACATGCGCGGCGGCACGTCTTCGTACGCGTGGCGCACCCAGTCTTCCATGCTGCCCTGCGGCAGGGCCTGCATGGCAGCCAGCACCTTGGCCTCGCGCGCCAGGCGGTGGGCCTTGAGCCTGGCGATGGCGCTGCGGGCCGCGTAGAACGGGCCTCCCAGCACGTAGCCGTGGGCGGGCAGGATGAAGTCCACGCCATGCTCGGCGCAGATCGCATCGAGCCGGTCCAGCGAATCCAGGTAGTCGGCCATGTTGCCGTCCGGCGGGTCGATCACCGTGGTGCTGCCGTTCAGTATGTGGTCGCCGCTGAACAGCAGCGCGTCTTCCACCAGCAGCAGGCACAGATGGTTGGCCGCATGGCCCGGGGTGTGGATGACCTGCAGGGTATGGGTGATTTTGCCTTCAGGCGCTAGTCCTTCCAGCACGAGCAGCTCACTATTTTGTAGCGATCGATCGGGTGTGAACAGGCTGGCGGCACGCGCCGTGGGGGCGGAGGGCAGGCCCAGAACGGGCGGGCGTGCCTTGCCGGCCTGCTCACACATCGCCTGCAACGGTGCGGCGCCTGGGGAATGGTCGGCATGCGAGTGGGTGCACACAATCATGCGAATGTCGCCGCCCGCTGCGCGCCAGAGCTTGTCCAAGTGCTCGGTATCGGCCGGGCCGGGATCGATGGCGATGAAGCCCGTGGCCGGGTCTCCCACCAGGTAGCTGTTGGTACCGGGGCCGGTCATCACGCCGGGGTTGGGGGCCGTCAGGCGCATGACATTGCGCAGCAGCGGCACGGGGCGCTCGGTCTGCCAGTCCAGCGGGTGCACGATCTGGCCGTCGGGGCACACCAGCGCCAGCTCGCCAAACGGCATTTCGTCTTCCATGTAGCGCGCCTCCTTGCCTCCCAGCAGGCCCGCGCGCGGGCAGCTGACCCACAGGGGCTGCTCGTGCGCCACGGCGTCCAGCACCGCCTGGGTGCTGGCAAATTGGGCCAGGCGCTGCAGCGTGCGAATGGTCGGGAAGATCATGAAAAACTGCCCCGCCTCGTGCCGCGCCAGCGCGTCGGCAGGGCGCACCCACACGGGCTCGAACTGCTCCGCCTCGTCCGCCACGGGCTCCTGGCCCTCGGGCATGCGGGCCACCAGAAAGGGCACTTCAAAGCGGCGCGCCAGGTCACGGTCGGCCGTCCAGTGGGCCAGCAGGTACACCCCATTGGCCGCCAGGCGCAGTCCGCGTGCGGCGCACTGAGCGGCAAACGGCTGGTGGCGGTCGATGGCGGCAATGTCCTGCGCATCGGCCATCTGCCCATGGCGGGGGCCTTCTACATGGCGCGCCAGCAATACGCCCAGCTCTTCAAAACTCTCACGGATGGCAGCAATCGCCTGGGTGAGGTGCTGGTCGCTTTGTGTGGGGCGGCGGTCGGCGGTGGCGTGCGTGGCGGGCGCAGCGTCCAGCGCATCAATGCCCCCGCCGGGGAACACATACGCGCCAGGCGCAAAACTGGCCGTGGCCGAGCGCCGGGTCATGAGGACTTCGAGCCCGCCGCCGTCAGGCACATCGCGCAGCAGCAGCACGGTGGCGGCGGGGCGGGTGGCTACCGGTTCTCGGTGGGGATGGAGTTGTTGGCTGGAGCGGGGCATCGGGCCATTATCCGGCGTTGCCCTGCAGCCTGCCGGCCAACTGCTTTCGTCGACGGGGAGGCCTGGCGCCCCTCGGGAGGTCAGTAGGTGCCAGAGAGCAGGGCCCCTGCGTTGGGTACCCGCGTTTCCAGCCCCAGGCGCTTGAGCATCGCCCAGGTGGTGCAGGCTGCAGCGGACACGACAGGAATGCCCAACTGGTCCTGTGCCATCTGCACGGACGCCAGCGAGGGCATCTGGACGCAGGCCGAGATCACCACCACGTCCACGCCGCGCGTGTCAAGCCGTTGCACCAGCTGGGCCGGGGCGGCGGGGTCCTGCGCGCCCACCTGCAGGTTGTCGGCAATTTCCAGCGACAGGCTGTCGTGCACGGCAATGCCCTCGTGCTCGATGTAGTCCACCACCAGTTGGGTCAGCGGCTTCATATAGGGCGTGAGCACCGACACCTTCTTCGCGCCCATGGCCTTGAGCCCTTCGACCAGCGCGCCTGCGCTGGACACCACGGGCGCGGGCTTGCCATTGGCCACGGTGACCTCATGCAGCCGCTTTTCGGACGCGCGGTGGTAGCCCAGGCCCATGCTCATGATGGCCACGAGGCAGGCATAGCCCATCACGTCCATCTTGCCGTCCGACAGCTCCAGCGCGCAGCGGTCGGAGTCGCGGTCCATCGCGGCCAGCTCTTCCTTGGTGACCTTTTGCATGCGCATGCGGCTGGCGTGGAAGCTGAAGCGCTCGGGCAGGATCTGCTCGCGGGCGCGCAACATGGCCGGGATCTCGGTCTCCATGGTGGTGTTGGAGCTGGGCACGATCTGCCCGATGCGGTAGGTGCGTTGCATGGTGGTCTTTCAGGAGTCAATGGGCAAAGCGCTGCCCGCCCGGCGCGCGGAGCGCCGGAAATGGGATCGCGCAGGGGATGTCTGTGGGCCTGTCAGTCGGCCTTGATACCGGCGGCCTTGATGGTCTTGGCCCAGTAGGCGGTTTCGGTCTTCACCAGCTCACCGAGGGCGTCGGGCGGCAGGTAGCGCAGTTCGATGCCCGCCGCGTCGGCGCGCTGGCGCGTCTCGGGCATGTCCAGCGCCTTCTTCACATCGGCCGTGAGCTTGGCCACCACGGCGGGTGGCGTGGCGGCCGGGGCGAACAGGCCCACCCAGGCTTCGAGCTTGAAGTCGGGCATGCCGGCCTCGGCCACGGTGGGCACGTTGGGCAGGCCCGGGTGGCGCTTGGTGCCGGTGACGGCAAAGGCCTTGAGCTTGCCGCTGACCACATGCTGCATGACCGACGGTGGCGTGGTGATGAACACCTGCACCTGGCCTGCCAGAACATCGGCCACCGCTGGGCCCGAGCCACGGTAGGGGATGTGGGTCATGAAGGTGCCGCTTTGCTGCTTGAAGATCTCGGTGCCGATGTGCGACAGTGAGCCGTTGCCCTGCGAGGCGTAGTTCACCTTGCCCGGGTTGGCCTTGAGGTAGGCGATGAATTCCTTGAGGTTGTTGGCTGGCACCGAGGGGTGAGCGGCAATCACGTTGGTGGCCACGGTGAGCAGCGCGACGGGGGCGAAGTCCTTGGCCTCCCAGGGCAGGTTGGGGGTGAGGGCCGGGTTGCCCACGTGGTAGGCCGAGTACGAGATCAGCAGGTTGTAGCCATCGGGTTTTGCGCGGGCCACGGCGCCGTAGGCCACGTTGCCGCTGCCGCCCGCCTTGTTGTCGATCACCACCGGCTGGCCGATCACGCGCGCCAACGGCTCGTTGAGCAGGCGGGCCGAGGTGTCCACCACGCCGCCGGGCGGGTTGGGCACGGTGAGCGTGATGGCCTTGCTGGGGTAGTTGTCTTGCGCCATGGCCAGGCCCGAGAGGGCCAGCGTGGCAGCCAGCAGGCTGTGCTTGATCGTCATGTTCGTCTCCACCAGATGTTGTAGTCAGGGTATTGTGGAAACAAGCGAATCCGCAGTCCAATATATTGTTGGTCTTGATCAAGACCTGAAAAGTATCAATGGAACTGCGCCATCTGCGTTACTTCGTCGCCCTGGCGGAAGAGCTGAGCTTCACACGCGCCGCGCAGCGCCTGCATGTCTCGCAGCCGCCGCTGAGTCTGCAGATCGCCCAGCTGGAGCAAGAACTGGGCGCCCAGCTCTTCGTGCGCACCAGCCGGCGCGTGGAGCTGACGCTGGCAGGCCAGGCCTATCTGGTGGATGCACGCGCTGTGCTGGAGCGGCTGGACACGGCGCGCCAGCGTGTGGCGGCCATCGGCCAGGGGCAGGCCGGGCGCATTGAAGTGGGGCTGTCGGGCTCGCATTTCCTCGGGCCGTTTCCGGCGGCGCTGGCGCGCTACCGACAAAGCCATCCGGGCGTGGATGTGGTGCTGCACGAGATGCAGCCTTCGCTGCAGCAGGCGGCCCTGCGCGACAAACGCATCGATGTGGGCATCTCGCGCACGGCCGTCAACGACGACCAGCTCGCCAGCACCCTGCTGTGGCCCGACCCTGTGGTGGCGGCTTTGCCGCCCGGCCACCCGCTGGCGGCGCGCAAGGCACTGGCCTTGAAGGACCTGCGCAGCGAGGCCTTCGTGATGCTGCGCCGCGACTCGTCGGCCCATGCCGAGCACATGGTGCAGTGCTGCGTGCAGGCCGGCTTTGCGCCCCGGGTGGCGCAGACCACGGTGGAGCTGGCCGCCGTGCTGAGCCTGGTGGCGGCCGGGCTGGGCGTGGCCCTGGTGCCTTCGTCCCTGGGCATGCTGTTCGGGCCGCGCGTGGTGTTCAAGCCCCTGGGCGCCAAAGCGCCGCGCGCCGATGTGCATGCGGTGCAGCGGCGCGACGACCTGCTGGGCGTGGTGCCGGCTTTCGTGCGGGTGATGGCGGGCTGAGGTGGGCTCAGTGCCCCACAGGCATCACACCAGCGGCACGCACGGGGATGCCGCTGCGCCGGTCCAGCACACCGCTCCAGTGCGTGAGGGCCAGCGACACCAGCACCACCAGCGCACCGATCCACGGCGTGTGCTGCAGGCCCAGGTGCGTCACGATCAGACCACCTGCCCACGCGGCGCCGGCGATGCCCAGGTTGAACGCTGCGATGTTCAGGCCCGAGGCCACGTCCACCGCCTGCGGCGTGAAGCGCTCGGCCTGCTTGACCACATACACCTGCAGCCCCGGCACATTGCCGAATGCCACGGCGCCCCACAGCAGCACGGTGCCCACCGCCAGCCAGGGGTGGGGCGCGGTGAACTGCAGCAGCAGCAACACGGCAGCCAGCAGCGCAAAGATGATGCGCAGCGCAGGGATGGGGCCCAGCCGGTCGGCCAGCTTGCCGCCCCAGAGGTTGCCCACGGCCACGGACACGCCGTACACCAGCATCACCCAGCCCACCGAACCCGCGCTGAACCCCGAGATGTCGGTGAGGATGGGCGCGAGAAAGGTGAACGGAATGAAGGTGCCGCCGTAGCCGATGGCCGTCTTGGCATATACCAGCAGCAGGCGCGGCTCGGCCAGCACCTTGGCCTGCTGCAGCAGCGAGGCGGGCGGGGTATGCGCCAGGTTGCGCGGCACGAAGAGGGCGCTGCCGATGAAGGCTGCCGCGCCCAGGGTTGACACGGCCAGGAAGGTCTCGCGCCAGCCAAAGTGCTGGCCGATGAAGGTACCCAGCGGCACGCCCGTGACCAGGGCCACCGTAAGGCCGGTGAACATGATGGCAATCGCACTCGCGGCCTTTTCGCGCGGCACCAGGCCGGTGGCGATGGTCGAGCCGATGGAGAAGAACACGCCGTGCGCCAGCCCGGTGAGGATGCGCGCGGCCACCAGTGTCTCGTAGCTGGGTGCCTGCCAGGCCAGCAGGTTGCCGGCGGTGAACAGCGCCATCAGCGCCAGCAGCAGTGCCTTGCGCGGCAGCTTGCCGGTGAGTGCGGTGAGTACCGGGGCGCCGACGGCGACACCCAGGGCATACAGGCTGACCAGCAGGCCCGCCGAGGGGATGCTGATGGAAAGGTCTGCCGCCACGGTGGGCAGCAGGCCAACGATCACGAACTCGGTCGTGCCGATGGCAAAAGCGCTGAGCGTCAGCGCGAGCAAGGCAATGGGCATGGGCAAACTCCAGTTTTCAAACTTTCGGGCCCTGGAGTGTGGGTGTTTGGGTCTTGCAGAAAAAGAGGATGAAGTGCCATTGATAATTGACTGAAAATCAACAATCAAAGCGCCAGGAGCACCCATGAAAACCACGCTGGAAGAACTGCAGGCCTTTGTGGCTGTGGTGGATGGCGGTTCGATCACGGCTGCAGCCGACGCACTGGGCCAGACTGTCTCTGGCATCAGCCGGGCACTGGCGCGGCTGGAGAAAAAGCTGGACACCACGCTGCTTCGCCGCACGACGCGCCGCACTGAGCTGACCGAGGAGGGGCAGGCCTTTTTGCAGCGCACGCGCGCCATCCTGGCCTCCATCGACGACGCCGAGGAGCACATGGCTGCGCGCCGCCAGCAGCCCGCGGGCCGCCTGCGGGTGAATGCGGCCACGCCCTTCATGCTGCACGCCGTGGTGCCGCTGGTGCCGGCGTTTCGCAAGGCGTATCCGCAGATCACCCTGCAACTGGACACGGACGAGACGTACATTGATCTGCTGGAGCGGCGCACCGACGTGGCCATCCGCATCGGACAACTGCAGGACTCGACCCTGCACGCGCGCCCCTTGTGCACCAGCCGCTTGCGGCTGCTGGCCAATCCCGACTACCTGGCGCAGACGGGCAAGCCCAAGAGCGTGGCGGACCTGGCGCGGCACTCGCTGCTGGGCTTCAACCAGCCCGAGTCGCTGAACCAGTGGCCGCTGCGGGGCGAGCATGGCGATGCCTGGCCCATCGTGCCCAGCCTCACCGCGTCGAACGGCGAAACGTTGCGCCAGCTTGCGCTGCAGGGGGTGGGCATCGTGTGCCTGTCCGATTTCATGACCGCCGGTGACCGTGCGCGCGGCGACCTGGTGCAGCTACTGGCCAAGGACACAGTGGACGTGCGCCAGCCCATCAGCGCGGTGTACTACCGCAACACCCAGCTGGCTGCGCGCATTGCGTGTTTTCTGGATTTTTTGCAGGAGCGTCTGGGCTGAGCAGGCCTGCCTTGCAGGCTCGCCGTCAGCGCAGGGCGCGCAGTTGCTGCAGGCGCTGCAGCACGGCGTCGATGACGGCGTTGGCGCCCTCCACATCGCAGCTCCACAGCATTTCCAGCAACTCGATCAAGGCGATGGCGTTCGTTTCCTGCAGCGCTGCACGGGCGGCAGCCTGGAGGTCGTGCAGGTCCAGATCCTGAAGAACATCAACGGTCAATCCCATGGGGCACTCCCTGTTTTTTTGAGGAGGCCCATGGTAGGTGCGTGGCGGCCGGGTGCCGGGCTGCGCGGCATGATCAAGATCAAGGGCCGATGAGAAACCCAGGCGCCCTGGCGCCCGCCGTCAGCCGCGTGCCGGAATCGCCAGACCCCTGGCCACCGCCGGGCGCGCCACAAACGCATCGAGCACGCGCTGCACTTCGGCGAACTGGCCAAACTCCACCAGGTCGCCCGCGCCATAGAAGCCGATGAGGTTGCGCACCCAGGGCAGGATGGCAATGTCGGCGATGGTGTACTGGTCGCCCATCACCCATGGGCGGCCCGCCAGGCGCTGGTTCAGCACGCCCAGCAGGCGCTTGGATTCGGCCACGTAGCGGTCGCGCGGGCGTTTGTCTTCGTAGTCCTTGCCCGCAAACCTGTGGAAGAACCCGAGCTGGCCAAACATGGGGCCCACGCCGCCCATTTGCCACATCACCCACTGGATGGTTTCGTAGCGCGCAGCGGCATCCTGCGGGATCAGCTGGCCGGTCTTGTCGGCAAGGTACAGCAGGATGGCGCCGGACTCGAACAGGGCGAGCGGCTGGCCGCCCGGGCCATGGGGGTCGAGGATGGCCGGGATCTTGTTGTTGGGGTTGAGCGACAGGAACTCGGGCGAGGTCTGGTCGTTGGTCTCAAAGCTCACCAGGTGTGGCTCGTACGGCAGGCCCAGTTCTTCGAGCGCGATCGACACCTTCACGCCATTCGGCGTGGGCAGCGAATACAGCTGCAGGCGGTCCGGGTGCTGGGCGTGCCATTTGTGAGTGATGGCGAAGGCAGACAAATCAGTCATGGCGGAGGCTTGGTGGGTGTGGCGCGGGGCCGGGGTTGTGGAGGTGGCAGTAGTGCAGACAGGGAAAAGGCATCAAGCCTACGCCGCCTCGCCGGTTGGCGCAGGCCCGAGGCCATAATCCCATCCCATGCAGATTCGCTTCACCAAAATGCAAGGCGCGGGCAACGATTTTGTGGTGCTCGACGAAACCCAGGGCCGCCTGGGGTTGAGCACGGCCCAATACCGCTTCCTGGCAGATCGACACTTCGGAGTCGGGGCCGACCAGATCCTCACCGTGCGGCCTTCTCCTGGTGACGGCATCGATTTTGAATACGTGATCCACAACGCCGATGGCGGCGAGGTGGAGCAGTGTGGCAACGGCGCGCGCTGCTTTGCGCGCTTTGTGCACGACCGGGGTTTGTCGGGCAAGGACACACTCCGCGTGCAGACCAAAAGCGGCGTGATTGCACCCCGCCTCACGGGTGACGGCCGCGTCACGGTGGACATGGGGCGGCCCGAGTTCGATCTCGCCAAGGTGCCGTTTGATGCCACTGGTCTCACGCCCGTGCAGCAGGGTTCGGGGCAAAAATGGCCGCTGGCGCTAGAAGAATATGCCCAGGGTGCTTCTGTTTTGATAGCTGTTGCCTCCATGGGCAACCCGCATGCGGTGCAGCTGGTGGACAACGTGGACACCGCTCCGGTCGCGCAGACGGGGCCGCTGATCGAGCGCCATGTGCGCTTCCCCCAGCGGGTTAACGCAGGCTACCTGCAGATCGTGGACCGCTCCCATGTGCGCCTGCGTGTGTTCGAGCGCGGCGCAGGCGAAACCCTGGCCTGTGGCACCGGCGCCTGTGCGGCAGTAGCCAGCGGCATCCGCCTGGGCCTGCTGGACCCCGAGGTGCATGTGGACACGCGCGGCGGCCGCCTCACCATTGCGTGGAGCGGCGCCGACACCGATTCCGTTTTCATGACCGGCCCCGCCACCACGGTGTTCGAGGGCCAGATCGACATTCCCGACACGCTCGTATGACTACCCACATCCCTCCGATCACCGAAGACGACATCGCTCAGTTTCTCACCAACACGCCGGGTTTCTTCGAGCGCCATGCAGAGGTGCTTGCCAGCGTGCAGATCACCAGTCCACACGGTGCGCGTGCGGTGAGCCTGCAGGAGCGCCAGGCCGAGATGCTGCGCGAGAAGATCAAGGGTCTGGAACATCGCATCATGGAAATGGTGCGCAACAGCACCGAAAACGCCGCCATTGCCCACAAGGTGCACCAGTGGACGGGCAGCCTGCTGCAGGTGCGCGACCCGTTCGACCTGCCCCAGGCCGTGGTCGATGGCGTGCGCACCGTCTTCGACGTGCCCCAGGCGGCGGTGCGTGTGTGGGAGGTGGCAGCGCCCTACATCGACGCCGACTTCACCCAGGGCGCGAGCGAGGACGCGCGGGCATTTGCCTCGTCGCTGACCATGCCGTTCTGCGGGCCCAACCTGGGTTTTGAGCCTGCGGGCTGGCTGGCGCAAGAGGCCGGTGAGCCTGCCCAGTCGCTGGCCCTGCTGCCGCTGCGCGCAGGCGCCATCGACAGCGCCACGCCTGCGTTTGGCCTGCTGGTGCTGGGCTCGCACGATCCGCAGCGTTTTGATGCCACGATGGGCACCGACTTTTTGTCGCGCATGGCAGAGCTGGCCAGCGCCGCCCTTCTGCGGCTGCAGTAAGCAGTCGCAAGCCCAGCCGCCATTGCCTGCTCAGCGGCGTCTCAGCCACGGCCCCCATGTCTGAAACGCCCGCGGCACCCACCACGCTCGACCCCCACGTCCTGCGTTATCTGGAGCATGTGCGCGTCGAAAAGCGGCTGGCCGCGCGCACGCTCACGCTCTACACCCTCGACCTCGAAAAACTGGCGCAGTTTGCGGCCGGCGTGAATGTGCCGATGCTGCAGTTGCAGACCGCTCACATTCGCCGCTTTGTCGCGCAGATGCACAGCGGCGGCCGCAGCGGGCGGGGTATTGCCCTCATCCTGTCGGGGTGGCGCGGATTTTTCATCTGGGCGGGGCGGCAGGGGCTGATTCCGCACAACCCGGTGCAGGACGTGCGCGCGCCCAAGGCGCCGAAGCCCTTGCCCAAGGCGCTAGGGGTGGACGACGCCGTGCGGCTGGCCGAATTCGACAACACCGGCGCCGACCCCTGGCTGGAGGCGCGGGACGCCGCCATGGTGGAGCTGCTGTACGGCTGTGGCCTGCGCGTGGGCGAGTTGGCCGGGCTTGACGCCATTCCCAATACCGATACTCAACGCCTGGGCCGTGGCTGGGTCGACCTACAGGCGGGCGAAGCCCATGTATTCGGCAAAGGCAGCAAGCGCCGCAGCGTGCCAGTGGGCCGTGCCGCCACCGCAGCGCTGCAGACCTGGCTGGCGCTGCGGGCCGCGCCTTTCGGTGGGGATGGTTCTGCGCGGCTCGATACCGCCTTGTTTGTGGGCCAACGCGGCGCGCGGCTCACGGCCCAGTCGATCTGGTTGCGCCTGCGCCAGCGCAGCCAGCAAGCGGGGCTGACCACGCCGGTGCACCCGCACATGCTGCGCCACTCGTTTGCCAGCCACCTGCTGCAAAGCAGCGGTGACCTGCGCGCGGTGCAGGAGCTGCTGGGCCACGCCAACATCACCACCACGCAGGTCTATACCCGGCTCGATTTCCAGCACCTAGCGAAGGTTTATGACGCGGCCCATCCGCGTGCGAGGAAGAAGTCCCCCTGAGCCGCTGCGTATGGGGCTATGGCCGTGACTGCGCCCCTTCCGTCAGCCTGGCGGAACCAAGTGACAACCAGGCGCCTCCGAACAACGTCGCGCCCGCTGTGGAGCGCCTGGGAGCTGTTGTCATGCTGCTGAACTGGATCCAATCGAACCGGTGGTTCATCGTGTTGCTGTTGTGTTTTGGCGTTTTTCGCACCGCCGTGGCCGACTGGAATCCCATCCCCTCGGGCTCGATGCGGCCCACGCTCCTGGAGGGGGACGTGGTGCTGGTCAACCGCCTGGCCTACGACCTCAAGCTGCCGCTCACGGACATGATCCTGGCGCACATCGATGATCCGCAGCGCGGCGATGTGGTCACCTTCTCGTCCCCGCTGGACGGCACCCGCCTGATCAAGCGCATTGCTGCCTTGCCCGGAGACACGGTGGAGATGCGCAACGAGGTGCTCTACATCAACGGCCAGGCTGCCGAATATGAGAGGCCTGACTCGGTGCAGGAGCTGGTGCTGCCGGGCCAGACGCTCACCGCCACCCGCTGGACGGAGCGCCTGCTGGGGCATGAGCGCCGCGTGCAGTGGCTGCAGGGCGTGACTGCGCGCAGCAGTTTCGATCCTGTGCAGGTGCCCGAGGGCGAATACCTGGTGCTGGGGGACAACCGTGACAACAGCGCCGATTCGCGCTACATCGGCCTGGTGCCGCGCCATCTGCTCATCGGTCAGGCGCACCGTGTGTTGCTGTCTGCCGATGTGCTGGGCCACTGGGCGCCGCGCCTGGAGCGCTTTGGCAAGGCACTGTAGCCTGGTCCAGCAAATGCAGAGCCGCCCGGTTGGACGGGTCAGGCGGCTGCCATCGGCAGATGGGCGCGCCCGAGCAAGGGGCGGTGTGTTGTCTGGTGCTGCACGACAGCACGCAGCTCCTGGGATGGGACCTGGGCCTGTGCTTGAGGCAGCTTGAAGGTGGATACCGTGTGGACCAGATCGCCCGCCTGCTGGTTCAGGCTGGCAGCGGCTGCGGCCATTTCCTCGACCAGGGCGGCATTTTGCTGTGTGGCATGGTCCATCTGCGTCACGGCATCGTTGATCTGGTCGACCCCCTGGCTTTGTTCAGTGCTGGCTGCACTGATCTCACCCATGATGTCGGTGACACGTCGAATGGAGGTGACGACTTCGCTCATGGTTTGACCTGCACGGTCCACCAGTGCAGTGCCCGCTTCCACGCGTTCCACGCTGGTGCTGATCAGACCCTTGATCTCGCGCGAGGCTTCTGCCGAGCGGCTGGCCAGTACACGCACCTCGGTAGCCACCACGGCAAAGCCGCGGCCCTGGTCGCCTGCACGGGCAGCCTCTACGGCAGCATTCAGCGCCAGGATGTTGGTCTGGAACGCAATGGAGTCGATCACGCCGATGATCTCGGAGATCTTGCTGCTGCTGTCGTTGATGTCTTTCATGGTGCGCACCACATCCGCCACCACCTCTCCGCCCTGCACTGCGATTGATGTGGCGGTCTGGGCCAGCTGGTTGGCTTGGCGGGAGTTCTCGGCGTTCTGGCGCACGGTGGCGTTGAGTTGCTCCATCGACGCTGCGGTTTCTTGGAGCGCGCTGGCCTGTTGTTCGGTGCGGGCCGAGAGGTCGTTGTTGCCTTGTGCAATTTCAGCCGATGCGTAGGAGACGCTGTCGCTGTTGGTCCGCACCTGGCCTACCAGATGCACCAATGATTGCTGCATCTCGCGCAATGCCTTGAGCAGTTGTGCGGTTTCGTTGGTGCCACGGTAGGTGATGGGCAGGCTAAGGTCCCCTGCCGCTACAGCGCGTGCAGCGTCTACAGCGCAGCGCAGGGGCTCGGTGGTGGTGCGCACGATGCGACGGCCAATCACCACACCAGCCACCAGGGCCAGCCCTGTGAGCGACAGCACAGACACATTCATCGTAGACACAGCAGCTACAGCATCGGCCTGGGCCGTCTTGGCCAGCGATTCCTGGTAGGCGATCAGCCCGTCCAGTGCATCGAAATACGCCTTGCGCGGCGCCACCATGGGGCCCGTCAGGATGGCCCGTGCTTCGTCCATCCGGCCGGCGCTGGCCAGTTCTGAGTAGCGCAACAGCTGCGCGGCGTATTCGCTGCGTGCTCGCAGTGTCTCGGCCAGCGCAGCCTTGCCTTGGGGCGAGGTGATCTTTTGCCCGAGGGTGTCAAACAGCTGTGTGATCTGTTGTCGTTTGTTGTTGATGGTGGCTTGGTGCCGCTGGATGTTTTCAGCGCTGGTGTCCAGCAGCATCTGGGTGAGGGCCAACTCCACTGCGGTAACGTCTTCCTTTGCGACATGCAGGTTGAGCACCTTGGGAAAGCGGTCGTCGATGATGGAGTGAAACGCCGTATCGGCGCTGTGCGCCAGCACCATGGACAGTGAGCCCATGATGCCGATGAGCAGGGCCATCAAGCCAAAGCCCAGCGTGAGCCGGGTCGAAATCTTCAGGTCGTTGAAGTTCATGGTAGGGCCAGTTTTTTTAGTGGTGTATGTGGTTGCTCAGTGACTGGTGGCCTGTGCTTCGCCCGTCACAGCGTTGGAAAGAAATTGCTCGATGTCGAGCAGGATCAGCATGCGTTTGCCGACCGAACCGATGGCCAGCAAGTGCTCTGGCTTGACGTTGCCGCGCAGAGCGGGCACGGGGCGCAGTTGCTCGCGCTCCAGCGTGAGCACGTCGGACACGCCGTCCACCACCACGCCCACCGTGCGCTGCCCGATGTGCAGCACGATCACCACTTTGAGGTGGTCGTAGTGCACGGCGATCTGCCCCAGCTTCAGGCGCAGGTCGAGGATGGGCACGATCACGCCGCGCAGGTTCATCACACCCAGCAACTCGCCCGTCGCATTGGCGATGGTGGTGGGCTTCTCGTACGACCGGATCTCCTGTACGCGCAGGATGTCAACCCCATATTCTTCGTTGCCGACCTGAAAGGTCAGAAATTCGCGCAAGTCGGTCATCACGGCCTGGGTCGTTCCTGGCGCGGGGGCCCGGCGGGTGATGCTGGGTAGCGTGGCGGGGGGGCTCATAGGAATGTTTGTGATAAAAATGACAATTTCCGTAATTTTATCGATTGATAATCATATTTGTCAAATATGAGATTTTGAGACGACATGCCGCCTGCTGGCTTGGGGCGCTCGAACGGGTCTGGCGGTGTTGGGGGATGACCGAGCGCGGGGCGGGCATTGCCGGGCGCGGCGGTGTTGCTACATGCGTTTTTCCGTCGTCTGGGAGTTCGGCAGCCCCCGCAAGCCCGCACAATCTGGGTCATGAAAACCCTTCGACTTCGCGCAGGCAAAGAGCGCTCGCTGTTGCGCCGCCACCCCTGGATCTTTGAATCGGCCATTGCCAAGGGCGGCGGCGATAGCGGCGAGACCGTGCGCGTGGAATCGCACGAAGGCCAGTTTCTGGCCTGGGCCGCCTACAGCCCCAGCTCACGCATTCGTGCCCGGGTGTGGAGCTTTGACGAGGCACAGCGTATTGATGCTCCGTTTTTAATAGCTGCTTGCGCACGTTCCATAATCGCTAGAGCCCGTTTTGATGTGCAAAGCGATGGCGTGCGCCTGGTGCATGGCGAGTCAGACGGCCTGCCTGGGCTCATCGTGGACCGCTATGGCGACACGCTGGTGGCCCAGTTCACCAGCGCAGGCACCGAGCGCTGGAAGGGCGTGATTGCCGATGCGCTGCTGCGCGAGACGGGTCTGACCAAGCTCTATGAGCGCTCGGACGCCAGCGTGCGTGCCCTGGAGGGGCTAGAGCCCGCTACCGGCTGGCTACGAGGCGGGCCCACGGGCGCGGCAGGCGATGGCGAAGGGCCACCGCTCGAACTCACTATCCGCGAGCACCAGTGGAGCCTGACGCTGAACATCGCCCAGGGCCATAAGACCGGCTTTTACCTGGACCAGCGCGACAGCCGCAAGCGCTTTGCCGACTACACACAGCGCCTGGGCTTCAAGCATGTGCTCAATTGCTTTTGCTACACCGGCGGCTTCAGTGTGGCGGCGCTGGCGGGCATGCGCGCAGCAGGCGCCTTGGCCGATGGGCATGTGACGTCCATCGATTCGTCGGGCCCGGCCTTGGAGCGCGCTCGCTCCCATGTGGCGCTCAACGGTTTTGATCCCAACCGGGCGACCTTCCTCGATGCTGACGTGAACGCCTCGCTGCGCCAGTTCCTCAAGGAGGGCCAGCGCTTTGACGCCATCATTCTGGATCCACCGAAATTCGCCCCCACGGCGGCCCATGCCGAGCGCGCCGCGCGCGCCTACAAGGACATTAACCGCCTCGCGCTGCAGTTGCTCACTCCCGGCGGCGTGCTGTTCACCTTTTCGTGTTCGGGTGGCATCAGCGCCGACCTGTTCCACAAGATCGTTGCGTCGGCGGGGGCCGATGCGGGCGTGGATGGCTACATCCTGGAACGCCTGGGCGGTGCGCCCGACCACCCGATGACCTTGGAGTTTCCCGAAGGCGAATACCTCAAGGGACTGGTGGTGATGCGCAAGGCGTGAGCTATCCGTACCCTGCAAGGGCTTGACAGCCTCGATACACTGAAAAATGAGTCCCTCGGCTGGGACGTTGCGTAGAGCGGCGCCGGGCCGCAGCGCAAGTATTGATTCCCTTGAAAGACAGATTTATGGCACTGATTCCCGTCACCATCCTCACCGGCTTCCTGGGCTCGGGCAAAACGACGTTGCTCAAGCGCCTGCTCTCCGAAGCCCATGGCCAGAAGATCGCCGTGATCGAGAACGAGTTCGGCGAAGAGAACATCGACAACGACATCCTAGTGACCGAGTCCAAGGAGCAGATCGTGCAGATGAGCAATGGCTGTATCTGCTGCACCATCCGCGAAGACCTGCGCGAAACCCTGCAATTGCTGGCTGCCAAGAAGCGCAAGGGTCTGCTCGACTTTGACCGCATCGTGATCGAGACCACCGGCGTGGCCGACCCGGGCCCGGTGGCGCAGACCTTCTTCATGGACGAAGAGATTGCCGAGACCTACCTCATCGACTCGATCATCACGCTGGTGGACGCCAAACATGCGCCGCAGCAGCTCAATGACCGCCAGGAGGCGCGTCGCCAGGTAGGCTTTGCAGACCAGATCTTCCTGTCCAAGACCGATCTGGTATCCGAGGACGAGACCGAGGCGCTGATCCATCGCCTGAAGCACATGAACCCGCGCGCGCCCATCAAGGCCGTGCATTTTGGCGAGGTACCCCTCAAGGAGGTGCTGGACCTGCGGGGCTTCAACCTCAATGCCAAGCTGGACATCGACCCGGACTTCCTCAAGGAAGAAGGGGATGGGCATGACCACCATGATCATGACCACGAACACGGCGAGCACTGCAGCCACCCCTCGCACCAGCATGAGCACGGCCATGGTCATCACCATCACCACGATGACGATGTAAAGAGTTTTGTGTACCGCTCGGACCGCCCGTTCGACCCGGCCAAGCTCGAAGACTTCCTCGGCGCCATCGTCAATATTTACGGCCCGCGCATGCTGCGTTACAAAGGGGTGCTGAATATGAAAGGGACTGAGCGCAAGGTCATATTCCAGGGCGTGCACCAGCTCATGGGCAGCGACCTGGGCCCCCAGTGGGCCGAGGGCGAGCCGCGTACCAGCAAGATGGTCTTTATTGGCATTGACCTGCCCAAGGACATCTTCTTGCAGGGGCTGGAGCAAAGCCTGGTTTGACCTGTTCGCCGGTTCCGAGGGGGCGATGGAGCCCGATTTGTGTTGTATCTGCAACGTTTCCGTTTGCGTCAGCCCAGGTCGATACAATCGCGCCCCGGCAAGAACCTGTGAACAGGTTCTAGACCCCGGAAGGCTTGCCACACGCCCTTGGCTGCGAATGCAGCTGGGGCCCGCCCGTACTGCGAGGAGACCAGGAAGTGAAAGCCGACACCAGCAAATCCAAGGGGGCCACCAAGGCAACCCCTGCCGCGGCGAAAAGCGCCGCCGCCCCAGCGGCACCCAAAGTTGCTGCGAAGGCCACTGCCAAGGCTGCTGCGGCACCCAAGGTGGTCGCGCCCCCGGCCGTGGCGGCACCCGCTCCGGTGCCCGCACTGCAAGCGGGCTCGCAGGTACCCGTGCGCACAACCCGGCCTTCTTCACGATTGGCCCAATTGACCGTACCATCCATGGCACAGACGGTGGCTTCGACCGCTGCCAAAGCCAGTTATCAACACACCATGCCCACGACCGCGCAAGCGCAGCCCACTTACACGGCTGCCAAAAAAGACCCCAAGCTGGCGAACAACTGGAAAACCAAGTCCGTCGCCGAGCTGACCGACGCTGAAGTCATGGCCATGCCCGACAGCGAGTACATGAACGAAAAGCAGATGGCGTTCTTCCGCCTCAAGCTCGTTCAGCTCAAGCAGGACATCCACAACAGTGCCGGCGAAACCACCGAACACCTGCGTGAGGACACCGTGGTGGTGCCCGACCCGGCCGACCGCGCCACCATCGAAGAAGAGCACGCACTGGAGTTGCGCACCCGCGACCGCGAGCGCAAGTTGCTCAAGAAAATCGAACAATCCATTGCCCGCATTGATGCGGGTGACTACGGCTACTGCGACGAAACCGGTGAGCCCATTGGTGTGGGCCGCCTGATCGCACGCCCCACCGCCACGCTGTCGCTCGAAGCGCAGCAACGCCGCGAACTCAAGCAGAAGATGTTTGGGGATTGAGCAGGCCCCCGCCTGTTGATCAACGCGCGCACTCTGCACCCTGAGCCATGAGCAAGGAAGAATCCACCCCTGGCGGCCTGCTATCGAAGGTGGTGCGGTTCGTGAAGAATCCGACCGTCAACTGGACGGAGCTGGACTCCCTCCAGGACGACCGGGAGAGCCAGTACAGCAAGCAGATGCTCAAGGAGATGATCGAGCGCAAGCGCCGCAACGATTTTGTGCGGCGCCGCGAGTTCGATCAGCTGCGCAAGCTGCGCCAGCGCGAGGTCTTGCACGGGCAGCGGGTGGAAGACGCCGCAGGGCGCCCTTCGTTCTTCCAGAACAGCATGGCATCGCCCGACGAGCGGGCCGTCACGCTCAAGAAGATCGACGAGATCGAAGCGCAGATGTCCCAGCAGTGGTGGAAGAGCAAGCAGGGCGCCGACGCCCCCACCCAGCCGGGGGTCATGCCTGACTCCAGCACGGAGGCGTCTGCGGAAGAACAAGCCCGTGCCTATGCGCCCACAGTGCCCGGGAGCCTGTCTGCCCCGCTGGACACCAAACCCGCCGTTCAGCCCCTGTTCGCTGATGACAGCATGGCCATTGGCCGCTTTGGTGGCACAGATGCCACCATGCTGCCAGGCAGCCCCCCACCCGTCGAAGCATCCTTCAGCCCTGCGGCTCCCACGGCTGCGCCCGCGCCCGCATTCGAACCGGAGGAATTCGTGCACGAACCCGATCTTGAAGAAGCCGCTATCCGGTTTGCCAATGGTGACCATGCAGGGGCTGAGTCCGGCCTGCTGGAGGTGCTGGCCCAGCACCAGCAGGACGATCCAGCACAGCAGCTGGAAATCTGGATGACGCTGTTCGACCTGTACCGTGCCACCGGGCAGCACGACCGTTTTGACACCCTGGCCATCGACTTTGCCGCGCAATATGGCCGCTCGGCGCCGCTGTGGTTTTCCATCCCGGCGCAATTGGGCCTGGCTGTGGAGGTGGCGCCTTCTGCTGAGCCAGCCGCTGTCATGCGCCGCGATTTCAGCTGGAACGCCCCGCCCGCCGTGGCCGTTTCTTCGGTCGCGGCCCTGCAGGCCTCGCTGGCCCGTGCTGCATCGCCTTGGACACTGTCCTGGTCGCGCCTTGTCTCCATGGATGAGGCTGCAGTGCCCCTGTTGGCCGACCAATTCAGCCTGTGGGCCGACCGCGATGTCCAGATCGTGTTTTCGGGCGTGGAAAAGCTCCATGCCTTGCTCGACGCAAAGACCCAGTCGGGCGACCGCTCGAACAGCCCCGAGTGGTGGCGTTTGCGCATGGCCGCCATGCGCCTCATGGGCAAGCCTGACGAGTTTGAGCTGGTGGCGCTGGACTACTGCGTGACCTACGAAGTCTCTCCGCCCTCCTGGGTGTCGCCGCGCTGCGGATATTCGGACAACGAAGGCGGGTCGTCAGGCTCGGCACCTCTGGCGGCTGACAATGACTTTGCGGCCTCCGATCTTGGTGAGCTGTCGGCTCCAGCGCCCTTGGAGATGGGGCCGGTGGCAGAACTGAGTGGTTATATCGATGGCGATGCCACGCCCCTGCTGCAGCCGTTCCAGGCGCACTTCAAGCCCGGCGTGCCACTGACCATTGCCTGCGACAAGCTGATCCGGGTGGATTTTGCAGCCGCAGGCTCCGTGCTGAACTGGGCGGCCGAGCAGCAGGGTCATGGCCATGTGATCCAGTTCCATAACCTGCAGCGGCTGGTGGCGATCTTCTTCAACGTGATCGGCATCAACGAGCACGCCTGGGTGGTGCCCCGGAAGAACTAGCGCGGGCTTCCCTCGTCATGGGCTGCTGTATGGCCCTCTCTCTTGGTCCCTCTGGGCTTTCCAGCCAAGCTGCCTCTCCTCTCTATTGCCCAGAGCGACCTTGGGGTGAGTGCTGTCCTTCATGAGGGCTGGCTTGCAAAATGGGTGACGATCCCCACCTGCCGCAGCTATGGACTCATCACAAGACAACCATCCGGTGTTCCACGGCACCACCATCCTCAGTGTGCGTCGCCAGACGCCTTCCGGCATCCAGGTCGCCATCGGCGGCGACGGGCAGGTCACGCTGGGCAACATCGTGGTCAAGGGCACGGCGCGCAAGGTGCGCAAGCTCTACCACGGCAAGGTGCTGGCAGGCTTTGCCGGGGCCACGGCCGACGCCTTCACGCTGTTCGAGCGCTTCGAGGCCAAGCTGGAAAAGCACCAGGGCCACCTGACCCGCGCCGCCATCGAACTCACCAAGGACTGGCGCACCGACCGGGTGCTGCGCCGCCTCGAAGCCATGCTGGCCGTGGCCGACGCCAGCGCGTCGCTCATCATCACCGGCAATGGTGACGTGCTGGAGCCCGAGCAAGGCATCGTGGCGATTGGCTCGGGGGGCGCCTATGCGCACTCGGCGGCCAAGGCGCTGCTGGTGAACACCGAGTTGTCTGCCCAAGAGATCGTGAAAAAGTCGCTCGAAATTGCGGGCGAACTCTGCATCTACACCAACATGAACCACACCATCGAGACGCTCTGAGCGTACGACGGTGGAGCAGGCCCCGCGCTGGCCTCACGGTCAGCGCATGGAGGGTTGAATGCTCTGATTTTTATAGCTGCTAGTGCATGATGCACTGGCGCTTCAGCCCCATTTGATACCAGGAAGACCTGTATGTCGTCCATGACCCCCCAGGAAATCGTCTCCGAGCTGGACCATCACATCGTGGGCCAGGCCAGCGCCAAGCGTGCCGTGGCCATCGCTCTGCGCAACCGCTGGCGCCGCCAGCAGGTGGAAGGCAGCCTGCGCCAGGAGATCACGCCCAAGAACATCCTCATGATCGGCCCCACCGGCGTGGGCAAGACCGAGATTGCACGCCGCCTTGCAAGACTCGCCGATGCGCCCTTCATCAAGGTCGAGGCCACCAAGTTCACCGAAGTGGGCTACGTGGGCAAGGACGTGGATTCCATCATCCGCGACCTGGCCGAGATGGCTGTGAAGCAGACGCGCGAGGCCGAGATGAAGAAGGTGCGCACCCGCGCCGAAGATGCCGCCGAGGAACGCATCCTGGACGTGCTGATCCCCCCAGCCCGCGCAGCGGCAGGCAGCGAACCCGCCGCTGACAACACGGCCCGCCAGGTCTTTCGCAAGAAGCTGCGCGAAGGTGCACTGGATGACAAGGAGATCGAGATCGACGTGGC
>NZ_JADHVT010000217.1 GCF_016783915.1 Acidovorax sp. | reverse complement strand
CCGCGTGCAAGGCTTGCAGCCGTTCCCAGCAGTTCTCAAGCGTGGGCAGCATCAATGCCTTCTCGCTGTCCGGGCCTTCTCTGTCCCGTCAGGAGCTCAAAATCCCCTGCCGTTAACTTGCTCGTGCCTTGTACAAACCAGGCCCATCCTCTGCTGAGATCACGCCCCTGGAAAGCGCTGAGTTCAGTCCGTACCTCCGATGTCAGAACCACCGGCGTGTCCTCGAACCATCGCACGTCCTTCAGCCGAATGCCGTAAGGCACGTTCAGGTGGGGCTTGGGGCTCTTCTGGCGATCCAGTTCAAACGCAGGGGAAGCGACTGTACATTCGGTCACGACGCCGATGCGTACAGCATAGAAACACAGCTTGTCGCCAGGGCGGAAATGTCTGCGATAGCCAGTGCGCTGTCCCAATCCCCACATACCCTGATCGAGCCAATGATGCAAGTTCTCCAGCACGGGCGTTCCGTCCTCGGAATCAGCCGCTGGCAACAGGTAGTAGTTGATCTGCCCTTCCACTGCAACAGGTTGTTCGTGCGACACCAACGCCGGTGTTTCCTCGACTGCCGCTCGCCGTTCCTGAGAAGTGATGTCGAAGATCAGGTTGACGACGGTATCTACACGGATAGGAGATGGGAGAAGGAGTTGAAAGACCGTCTCATGCTCCAGCTCATATTCCTGCTTCAGCTCCAGCAGGTTCAAGAGTGCGTCCACGCTCGCCACACGCAGTCGTTCCTGACGCCCCTCAGCGATGACGGCCTTCTCCAGTTGACTTGTGGCAGCGTCAAACCGGCCGTAGACGTAAAGCCCGATAGCTTGGTCCGGTCTTTGGATTTTGCCCGCAGACACCAGGTCGTTGATGTACCCCAGGAGCGTGGCCGTCTTAACTGTGTACACGTCAGTGGTTTTGGTTTCCACGACCACCGCTTGACCAGTAGGTGAACGCCATAAGCCATCAAAACCAATTTGCCCTGTCATGCCACGATAGCGGCCAAACTCCACTTTAAATCCCAGTAAGCTCCCGGCATGGTTGATCAGGTCTTGAAGTGCCTTGTTGTATTGTTCGCCTGTGGAAGAAAGGGCAGCGTCTACATAGGCCCGCAAGTCACCGACGCTATGAATATTCTCCTGCAAGTAGCCTCGAAAGCGGGAACGAGCGCTGTTGGGATCATCGCTGTCGTTCAGTGTGCCAACCAGCTTCAAAAGCGTTTCAAGGTCAATGGTGCTCATTCTTTCCTCCCTTCAACGATGGCTGTTTCCTCTTTGGTCAACCCATACAATTCATACACCAGGGCGTCAATCTGCCGGTCGGTGGCCTCGATCTGCCGCTGGTAGAGTTCTTTGCCGGCGGGGATGGTGGCAGCAGGCGCATGGCGCGATTTCGCCAACCGTCTTGCTGCCCGACGTTCTACGGTGGCTTTGTGCCGTTCTACCGTTTCTACCCGCCATTCCAGCCATTCTACCAGCCACTCAATGGAAAAAACTGCCCTGCCATGGTCAGCGGCAGAGCAGCACAACGTGAAGGTGTAATTTCACAAGTTCACCATACCTCTGTCTCACTGGACTGACTCGGAGTAGGAATCATTCCTACCGCTTGAATTTGGTCAAGTTTAAAGGCTTGCACAATAGTCAGGCGGAATCTTGGCAAGATTAGGGCATAGATCCAACATTTCGCTAGTTACAAGGACTTTACGTTTGCCCTTTTTCAGACGCGGCTTCATATCTCCCCACTTCTCTTGGAACAGAATGATGAAAACAGCTTGGGTAGGGGTTAAGCTGCGTGCCTCGACATATCGACGGTATTCCTCTCTACGCAGTAATTCCACCAAATCGTCAGATGCCAGGCCAGCCAGTTCCAAGTAGTTTTCGATAACCAGAGCCGCGCGGTCGAGATTGCCGGGCAATCTTGGGTCGTCCCAAGCACATTCCAGAATATCAATAATCTGGTTCCGCTTCGAATACTTGGGATATTCAATTGTCCCTTGAAGAATATTGGCCGCGCTGTCCAAATTAGCCAGAAGAGAATCTGCCATTTCCAACAACGCGCGTAGTTGGCTAGTAATCCTCGTCAGCCCCCAAGTTTTCTTTCTGGCTTTGTAGATGACATCGTGACCAGCTTGCGACCAGGCTTGTTGCAGTAACGTCTTGATTTGAAGCTCAAAGACCAAATCCAAATAGGCTTCACCGCGATTCCAAAATTCAGGAATGGTCTTTAGGGATAGGTTTAGATCGTTATAGGCAAACTCCTCGGGCTCAACAGCGCGTTGGCGTACTTCGACAAGTTGAAAAATCGCTTCAACATCCCTGCGGACGTCTTCTATGGCTTGAGAGTTCGGCACCGTGATCGTGCAAGCAAACAAATCATCCATTTGCAGGAACGGGTGTTTGTATCCCTCTTTTTCAGCCTTGATCAGTATACTCTCAGGTTCCTTAATCCTACCAGTATAGACACCGTTATATCTTTTGGCTATCTCCTCGGCACGTGGTTGAACCGCTGCTTCAAGACGTTCCAAGACAGGATGGATATCCATATACGATTGTTTGAAACTCGGCGGGATTTTCATTTCGTTTTGATCAAGTCTTTCAAGATATCTGCCCGGAGCTGGCGGTTGGCCCGTTTATTAGCACCTTGGCGTACCGCATCGGAATACTTGAGCGCAACCTCATCGTCCGAGGCGATGTTATCAGGATCGGTTACCCGTTCGGTGAATGCTGCCAGCTCAACACGAGTTGTTTCGTAATCGATTTCATCAGCGACTTTTACATATTCCAACAAAGCTGCCCATAGGCTATAAAAGTCATGCAAATTATTGAACCGGGTTGATCGCAAAAATGAGGTGTCTAACCGCTTCATTATTTCCTGGCACTCTTCATAGATACCCTGGCACTCTTCTATGTCCTGAAAGCTTTCTTCATCATCGTACTCGGCGTAGTAGTCATCAAGGATGCGAGAGCCGCCGTCCAATACACCATGCACCGTGAGCAAGAAGATCTCGGAAACGTACTCGGTATCTCTCATATTTCGTATTCTTGCAGGAGTGCTGAGGCCAATATCTTTCCAAAAGCGTTCTTTTGCCAGTGTTTCCACCAATTTGATGAACGGGCCTTCGTGCCGGGCATGACGAAGCTCTTGCTCGTTGAGACGCCGGACATTCCGGTTCAGGCGGTCGAACACATCCTTGAGATATGATCGGTTGTTGGTGGTAAGTATTTCGACCGAGATTTGGTAATTGCCAAATCGCGTCTGAACCTCAGGTGGCAAATCGGCCCAATATTTGCCAGGAAACTCATCGTGATCCCGAGCTAAGGGAAACTCGTTGTTCTGGAATCCAAAAATAGCCAGAAGTCGCTGTTTCCCATCCACTACGTGGTATATGTGCTCTGTGCTAGAGATGTTCTCTTTATGCAGGAAGATTGATGGACAAGGAAAATTACCCAGTATAGTATCTATGAAGTACTGTTTATAGCCTTTACTCCATACAGAATACCGTTGGTAAACTGGGTCTAGATCTAGCCTTTTGAAAGCCAGGAGATCGTTGAACCAATCAATGTCGGTCGTCGTGGGATTGCGAGCAGTCATTTTTCCTTCTCCTATTCTGTGGTGGAAATATTGAATTCACAAACAGGTGATAAGGGGCAATGATCACATTCAGGTGAAGATGATTTGCATACTAGCGCGCCGAAGTCAAGCATCGCAAGATTGAACTCCCGCGATTGCCCAGTTGGTAATAGTGATCCAGCAAGTTCAATGAGGTTTCGCTTACGTGCGGGATTAGCTGGCATCGGCCCAGACAGTCCAAACAAGCGGTAGAGAATACGAGCGACGTTGGTATCAACTATTGGTACATCCTGTCCAAAGGCAAAACAAAGCACGGCCCTTGCGATATAGTCCCCCACTCCAGGCAATGCCAATAATGACTTCAAATCTTGTGGAACGCAACCGCCATGCTTTTCAGAGATTTCCCGTGTCAGTGCAACCAATTCTTGTGCCCTGTAGTGCAAGCCCAGGGATTGAATCATGGTCCTGATACTTTCCACATCTGCTTCAGCAAGCGCAGTAGGCGTAGGGTATGCGACTAGCAAATCGTCGTAAGCCTGCACGACACCTTCGCGCACAACAGTCTGTTGGAGCAACTTTTCAGCCAGCAGCATAGCGTACGGGTCGCATGTTTGTCGCCACGGGAACTGCCGGCCAGAAATACGGAACCAGTCTAATAAACGTGTCTGGATTTCTAGCACATCGGGTTCAGCTAAGTCACTCATTGCGGGAGTGTTCTTCCATGAATTGAAGAATAGATCGTGCCAAGTCGGCAGCCAGGGGCGGGGGCACTGCATCTGAAACCAAAGTCACTTGCTTGGTTAGATTGCCAATTAGCCGGTACCCGTCCCGGCCATGTGGAAATCCTTGCAATAGCATCGCTTCGTAGATGCTCAAACGACGGTGCCCTTCTGGGTGGACGTGAATCTCGTTATGCCCGTAAGCAACCGTATAGCTGGGTCCGTTCCAGAACAATCTGCGGAACGATCTCGTGTACCGCCTTAAATTGGGTGGTGGCGGGTTTCTAAACTTATCTGAAATGGGATTCATCGTCCAGTGATTAGGGTGCTCAGGAAATTCGTCTGGGTTCAGATCCCGTGCCCAAAATTTTGGTTCTGCCAGTCCGCCAATCTTATCTCGAACTGTAAGCCCGCAAGGGTTTCCAGCAGGAAATTCATACCGGGCTTCCGGGTACAGAACTCGGTTCCACCCCACCAAGAACACCCGTTTGCGAAACTGGGGCACTCCGTAATTGTAAGCATCCAAAATCCCGTGAAACACGTGAAATCCTGCCTCTTCAAATATTTCAATAATGCGCTGGAAATCGTCACGGTGGGCAAGTTGGGCCAGCCCGCAGACGTTCTCAAATATAAAAAAGTCTAACTCGTACTCTTTGTTTAACTGCTGCAAGATATTAGCGTAGTTGATAGGCAAAGTACGTCTGGGGTCATCATCTTGACGGGGCGCTTTGTTACCGTTGGAAAAATACTGGCAAGGTGGCCCGCCGAGCACCCCGCGCGGGGGCTCGTCCAATTCCAACTGGGCAATCTCGCGGATGATATCATCTCCCGTAAGCGACGACAAATCTGCTTCACGGGCAATCTCACCCGCGCGGTTATAATTGTAGGTTCTTACCGCAGCGGGTTCTATATCGTACGCAATGACTGGCCGGAAGCCTACTTGCTCGAATCCCAAATCGAGCCCACCAGACCCTGAGAACAAACTGATGATATTCAAAGGCAGCCCCCTGTTTTGATTACAGACAAGCTACTCAATTATACCACAGCGGCTGCTATTCTGCCAATCAACAGCTTCCCTCACATCAATCCCCTCTCTCCACCACCCCAATCTCCTCCTCCGTCGACCCGTACAACTCATACACCAGCGCGTCAATCTGCCGGTCGGTGGCATAGATCTGCCGCTGGTGAACGCTACGGGCGACCGCGTTAGAGAAGCTAGATACTGCCTCAGCAGGTCACGTGGAACAACCCGATGGCCTGGCCCTGGGCCTCGTTCCAGATGTGGATGGCCTCGGACGTGGGGGCCAGCTTCGTGCGGCAGTGGTGTTTCTCCAGGTAGGCCTCGGCTTCTTCCGAAAGGCGCACCGAATCGAAGCGCCCCGTGCCGATGATGAGCAACTCCGCCCCTTCTTCGTACACGTGCTTGGCCTCGTCCAGGGAAATGGTGTGCGACGTGCCGCAGACCTGCTTGGACAGCTTCTTTTTGCGCTTTTTGATCGCGCCATCCAGCCGCAGGATG
>NZ_JADHVT010000011.1 GCF_016783915.1 Acidovorax sp. | reverse complement strand
C
The DNA here is from genome assembly GCF_016783915.1 of Acidovorax sp. Lineage (GTDB taxonomy): Bacteria > Pseudomonadota > Gammaproteobacteria > Burkholderiales > Burkholderiaceae_C > Acidovorax. Next base: position 61,255 of record NZ_JADHVT010000011.1, on the reverse strand, counting down.
CGGACGTGAAGCTCGTCACCTACGAAATCGACATCAAGCGCGTCATCAAGCGCAAGCTGGTCATGGCCATTGGCGATGCCCGCCTGCTCGCGGATGGCAAGGAAATCTATGTAGCCAATGACCTGCGCGTGGGGCTGTTCAAGCGCGAGGGCGACGACAAGGACGCAGCATGACCACCAAGAAGCGCGTAGTCATCACCGGCGCGGGCATCGTCTCGTGCATTGGCAACGACCTGGCCACCGTGGAAGCCTCGCTGCGTGCAGGCAAAAGCGGCATCAAGGCCGTTGAAAAATTCACCGAGCTGGGCCTGCGCAGCCAGGTGGGTGGTGCGCCCGATATCGACATCGAGGCGCGCATCGACCGCAAACAACTGCGCTTCATGGGCGACGCGGCGGCCTATGCGCAGATCGCGCTCGAAGACGCCATCGCCCAGGCGGGTCTCACGCCTGAACAGGTCAGCCACCCGCGCACCGGCCTCATCATGGGTTCGGGCGGCGGCTCTCCCGCCAACCAGATCGAAGCGGCCGACACACTGCGCGAAAAGGGCATCCGCCGCGTGGGGCCCTACCAGGTCACGCGCTGCATGAGCTCCACCGTGTCCGCGTGCCTGGCTACCAACTTCAAGGTCAAGGGCATCAACTACTCCATCACCTCGGCCTGCTCGACGTCGGCGCACTGCATTGGCGCGGCCGCGCAGCAGATCGCATGGGGCGTGCAGGACGTGATGTTTGCGGGCGGCGGTGAAGAGCTGAGCTGGGGCATGTCGCTGCTGTTTGACGGCATGGGCGCCATGTCCAGCAAGTACAACGACACGCCCGAGAAAGCCTCGCGCGCTTACGATGCGAATCGCGATGGTTTTGTGATCGCGGGTGGTGGCGGCGCCGTGGTGCTGGAGAGCCTGGACCATGCCCTGGCCCGTGGCGCCAACATCCTCGCTGAGGTAGTGGGCTTTGGCGCCACCAGCGATGGCGAAGACATGGTGGCCCCTTCGGGCGACGGCGCCATTGCCTGCATGCAGCAAGCCATGGAAGGTCTGGACGCCCCCATCGACTACATCAACACCCACGGCACCTCCACTCCCGTGGGCGACATGCAGGAAGTGCGCGCCATGCGTGCCCTGTTTGGCGACAAGGTGCCACCGTTCTCGTCCACCAAGTCGCTCACCGGCCACTCGCTGGGCGCCACGGGCGTGCAGGAGGCCATCTACTGCATGATCATGCTGAACAAGGGCTTCATCGCCGGCTCGGCCAATGTCGAGACACCTGACCCGGCCCTGGGCGACATGCCTCTGGTCACGCAAACGCGCGATGCGCAGCTGAACACGGTGTTGTCCAACAGCTTCGGCTTTGGCGGCACCAACGCCAGCCTGGTGCTGCGCCGCTGGAACCACTGACCGCGGACTCCCCACCGCAACGGCCTGCCTGTCTCTTGACATGCAGGCCGTTTTTCATGGGCTCTATCGGGCCGTCAGCGCCTGACGGGCCTTTGGGTTGGGCTGCAGGGCCTCGTGCAGCAAGGCGGGCAGCATGCTCAGCATGCGGGTGGCCTGCAGACCGGGCGGAAAGGCGCGCGCGTGGTAGCTGTACAGCGACATGGGGGCCAGCTCGTGCAGCTCCTGTGCCACCATCTGCGCAGGGTCCAGCCCCTTGGCGGTGAGAAAGTCCACCACCGTCCAGCCCATGCCCCGGCGCACCAGCTCCAGCGCCAGGCGCGATGTCTGCACCTGGATGCCAGGCCCGGCGGGCGAGCCGAGGCGGTGTGCGATTTCGTCAATCGCCTGGCGCATGGGGTCGTCGCCCACCAGGCGGATCACGGGCACCTGCGCCAGCCGCGCACCGGGGCTGGCGGCACGGGGAGCACTCGCCCACACGCTGGTCGCGACCGCCAGGTACAAGCGACCACTGACCAACAGGTCGCTCGCGATTTGTGGGTGGGGGTGCTTGTAGAAACCCAGGCAAAAGTCCACGCTGCGCGTGAGCAGGGCCTGCGTCATCTGGTCCTGGTGGAGGGTGCGCACCTCCACACCCACCTGCGGATGCTGCTCGGCATGGTGCTGCAGCAGCCGCGGCAGAAATTCGTGCGTGATGGACGGTATGGCGCCCAGCCGCACATCGCCCGAGTCACTGGTGGCCAGGTTGCGCGCGGTGCGCTTGAGCGCATCCAGCTGCCGATAGATGCCGGTGGACTCGGTGGCCAGCACCTGGGCCTCGGGCGTCGGGGTCAGGCCTGCGGGCGAGCGGTTGAACAGCCGGTAGCCCAGCTGCAGCTCGGTGTGCGCCACGGCCTTGCTGATTGCTGAGGGGGTGATGCACAGCAACCGCGCCGCTGCGCTCATGTTGCCGGTTTGCAGCACGGCCTGAAAAACTTCCAGTTGTCTCAAGTTCATGGCGGAGTTGTTTTGTGGCGGTGGCCGAGGGGCACTTGATGGCCTTCGAACGGCACTTCTGGGGTGTGAACTGAATTCATAAGGGTGGGTCAATTATTCCGCATGACTGTGTTCTGGTTTCTCATAGGATGCGGCACCGCTTCACCGGCGGTTTTGAATAAAGCGGCGCAACGCGCGCTGCCACCCAAAAAAATCAGGAGACTTCTTCATGCGCATTTCTTCCTCCCCCGCCGCCAGCCGCTGGCTCGCGGGTTTGCTGTTGTCTGCTGCCTCCGCCGTTGCCATGGCCCAGGCTGCCAAGCCCAATGTGGTGGTGCTGGCCACGGGCGGCACCATTGCCGGTGCGGGCGCCTCGGCCGCCAACAGCGCAACCTATGCCGCCGCCAAGGTGCCAGTCGATAAGTTGCTGGCGGGCCTGCCCGAGCTGGCCAATGTGGCCAAGGTGTCGGGTGAGCAGGTGTTCCAGATCGCCTCCGAGAGCTTTACCAACGAGCACCTGCTGCGCCTCGGCCAGCGCGTGTCGGCCCTGGCCAAGCAGGCGGACGTGGACGGCATCGTGATCACCCACGGCACCGACACCCTGGAAGAAACCGCGTACTTCCTGAACCTCACCGTGCGCACCAACAAGCCCATCGTGGTCGTCGGCTCCATGCGCCCCGGCACGGCCCTGTCGGCCGACGGCGCGCTGAACCTGTACGACGCCGTGACCGTGGCCGCCAGCAAGGACGCCGCCGGCAAGGGCGTGCTGGTTACGATGAACGACGAGATCCAGAGCGGTCGCGATGTGAGCAAGACCATCAACATCAAGACCGAGGCCTTCAAGAGCCAGTGGGGCCCGCTGGGCATGGTGGTGGAAGGCAAGAACTACTGGTTCCGCGCCCCGGTCAAGCGCCACACGACCAACTCCGAGTTCAACATCGACGACATCAAGGCGCTGCCCGCCGTGGACATTGTGTACGGCTACGGCAACATGAACACCACTGGCATCGAGGCCTACGGCAAGGCTGGCGTCAAGGCGCTGATCCATGCCGGCACCGGCAACGGCTCGGTGGCCGCGCAGGCGGTCGATTCGCTCAAGGCCCTGCGCGGCCAGGGCGTGCAGATCATCCGTTCGGCCCGCGTCCCCGATGGTTTTGTGCTGCGCAATGCCGAGCAGCCCGACGACAAGTACGACTGGGTGGTCGCACACGACCTGCGCCCCCAGAAGGCCCGCATCCTGGCCATGGTGGCCCTCACCAAGACCAATGACAGCAAGGAACTGCAGCGCATTTTCTGGGAGTATTGATCCCTGTTTTCGAGGTTAGAACGCCATGCTTTGACGCGATGCATGCGTTGACGGCCACACCCGTGTGGCCACCGGTACGCACCGGCTTATAGCTCGCGTGACTGGTTGGGAAGGCTGGGGCTCCAAAAGGGCTCCGGCCTTTTTTCATGGGCGGGGGCCGATGTTGCTGGCGCTGCCGCAGCACGCGCGGCGGTGCGCCGTAAAATCACTGGTTTGCGCGCGCAATGCCAGCCCTTCCAGCCCTGTGGGGCGGTGGGCCCTGGGTTTGCTCACGGACCGCGTTTTCTTCTTTTCCCTTTACTTGCTCGGCCCTGGCTTGCCAGTGCCTCAGCCAAAGACGCCATGTTGACATTCCAGCAAATCATTTTGAAGCTGCAGTCCTACTGGGACGCGCAGGGTTGCGCCCTTTTGCAACCCTATGACATGGAAGTGGGCGCCGGCACCTCGCACACTGCCACCTTCCTGCGCGCCATCGGCCCCGAGCCCTGGAAGGCCGCCTACGTGCAGCCCAGCCGCCGCCCCAAGGACGGCCGTTACGGCGAGAACCCCAACCGCCTGCAACACTACTACCAGTACCAGGTGGTGCTCAAGCCCGCACCGGCCAACATCCTGGAGCTGTACCTGGGCAGCCTCGAAGCCCTGGGCTTCGACCTGAAAAAGAACGACATCCGCTTTGTCGAAGACGACTGGGAGAACCCCACGCTCGGCGCCTGGGGCCTGGGCTGGGAGGTGTGGCTCAACGGCATGGAAGTCACGCAGTTCACCTACTTCCAGCAAGTGGGCGGCATCGACTGCAAGCCCGCCACGGGCGAAATCACCTACGGCCTGGAGCGCCTGGCCATGTACCTGCAGGGCGTGGACAACGTCTACAACCTCAAGTGGACCGACACCCTGAGCTACGGTGACGTGTACAAGCAAAACGAGGTGGAGCAGTCCACCTACAACTTCGAGCACAGCGACGCGGACTTTCTGTTCACCGCCTTCAACGCGCACGAAAAGCAGGCCAAGTACCTGATGGAGCAGCAGCTGGCGCTGCCCGCGTATGAGCAGGTGCTCAAGGCCGCGCACAGCTTCAACCTGCTGGATGCGCGCGGCGCCATCAGCGTGACCGAACGCGCTGCCTACATCGGCCGCATCCGCAACCTGGCCCGTGCCGTGGCGCAGAGCTACTACGAAAGCCGTGAGCGCCTGGGTTTCCCCATGGCACCGCGCGAGTGGGTGGAACAGATGGTCAAAAAGGCAGCGTGAACGAGCGAAAGAACAAGAACATGACGACCCAAAACCTCCTCGTTGAACTGTTTGTCGAAGAACTGCCCCCCAAGGCGCTGCAAAAGCTGGGCGATGCCTTCGCCACCGTGCTGGGCGACCAGCTCAAGGCCCAGGGCCTGGCGACGGCTGCCTCGGTGGTCACGCCCTTTGCCTCGCCCCGCCGCCTGGCTGCGCATGTGACGGCGGTGGCCGACAAGGCCGCTGACAAGGCCGTGCAGCAAAAGCTGATGCCCGTGACCGTGGGCCTTCAAGCGGACGGCAACGCCACGCCCGCGCTGCTGAAAAAGCTGCAGGCGCTGGGCGCCGATGTGTCCAACCCCGCAGCCGCTGTGGCCGCCTTGAAGCGCGCGCAGGACGGCAAGGCCGAAGCCCTGTTCTACGACAGCGTGGTGCCCGGTGCCACGTTGGCGGCTGGCCTGCAAAAGGCGCTGGATGAAGCCATCGCCAAGCTCCCCATCCCCAAGGTGATGAGCTACCAGCTCGAAACCGACTGCGAGCTGCCCGGCTGGACCAGCGTGAACTTTGTGCGCCCTGCGCACGGCCTGGTCGCGCTGCATGGCAGCACGGTGGTGCCCGTGAAGGCGCTGGGTCTGACCGCTGGCAACAGCACCACTGGCCATCGTTTTGAAGCCGCCGTGTCGCCCGTGGTGCTGGCCGATGCCGACAGCTACGCCGCCACCCTGAAGAAGGACGGCGCCGTGATCGCCAGCTTTGCCGAGCGCAAGGCCGAGATCGCGCGCCAGCTGGCTGCGGCTGCTGCGAAGGTGGGCAACGGCGCCCGCCCTATCGAAGACGAAGCGCTGCTGGACGAAGTGACCGCGCTGGTCGAGCGGCCCAACGTGGTCATCTGCCAGTTTGAAGAGCAGTTCCTGGGTGTGCCGCAGGAGTGCCTCATCCTCACGATGAAGGCCAACCAGAAGTACTTCCCGCTGCTGGACGCCGCGGGCAAGCTCACCAACAAGTTCCTGGTGGTCAGCAACATCAGCCCCGAAGACACGAGCTTTGTGACCGGCGGCAACGAGCGCGTGGTACGCCCCCGCCTGGCCGATGCCAAGTTCTTCTTTGACCAGGATCGCAAGAAGACCCTGGCCTCGCGTGTCGAGGGCCTGGGCAAGGTCGTGTACCACAACAAGCTGGGCACGCAGGGCGAGCGCGTGGAGCGCGTGCGCGCCATCGCCAAGGCGATCGCATCCCAGCTGGGCGACGCGCAACTGGTGCAGGATGCCGATCTGGCCGCGCAGCTGGCCAAGACCGACCTCGTGACCGATATGGTGGGCGAATTCCCTGAGCTGCAGGGCATCATGGGTGGCTACTACGCCCTCAACGACGGCCTGGGCGACACCGTGGCCCACGCCATTGAAGACCACTACAAGCCCCGCTTTGCGGGCGACACGCTGCCGCGCAACACCGCTGGTGTGGTGGTGGCGCTGGCCGACAAACTGGAAACCCTGGTCGGCATGTTCGGCATCGGCAACCTGCCCACCGGCGACCGTGACCCGTTCGCACTGCGCCGCCATGCACTGGGCGTGATCCGCATGCTGGTCGAGAAGGACCTGTCGCTGGACTTGAACGCGCTGCTGGCCGGTGCCGTGCCTGCGTTTGGCGACAAGATCACCGACGCCACGCCCGCTCTGGCTGACTTCATCTACGACCGCCTCGCCGGCAGCCTGCGTGAGCAAGGCTACAGCGCGCAAGAAGTGGACGCCGTGCTGGCCCTGCGCCCGCAGCGCCTGGCCCTGGTCGAGAAGCAGTTGGCCGCAGTGCGTGCCTTTGCCGCCTTGCCCGAAAGCCCCGCACTGGCAGCCGCCAACAAGCGCGTGGGCAACATCCTCAAGAAGGCCGAGGTCGAAGGCCCGGTGGATGCCCACGTCAACCCCAACCTGCTGCAGGAAAAGGCGGAGCAGGACCTGTACGCCGCACTGCAGCGCTTTGTGCCCGAGGCCAACGCCCAGTTTGACGCTGGCGACTACACCGCCAGCCTGCAGACCCTGGCCGTGCTGCGCGCGCCCGTGGACGCGTTCTTTGACGACGTGATGGTGAACGCCGAGCAACTGGACCTGCGCCTGAACCGCCAGGGCCTGCTCAAGACGCTGCACGAAGCCATGAACCGCGTGGCCGACCTGTCCCGGCTGGCTGCCTGACCCCCGGAACTGTTAGGCTGGTGGTTCTCACAAGGCAAACACCTCCTATGAAACTCGCCATCCTCGACCGCGACGGCACCCTCAACCCGCTGGGGGATGACTACATCACCTCGGCCGACGAGTGGACGGCGGTGCCGGGCGCGCTCGAGGCCATTGCCCGCCTCAACCATGCGGGCTGGCATGTGGTGGTGGCCACCAACCAGCCCGGATTGGGCCGGGGCCTGTTTGACGTGGTGGCGCTCAACGCCATCCACGCCAAGATGCACCGGCAGGTGGCAGCGGTGGGCGGGCGCATTGACGCGGTGTTCTATTGCCCCCATGCGGCCGACGAGGACTGCAGCTGCCGCAAGCCCGCGCCGGGCCTGCTGGAGCAGATTTGCGACCGCTATGGCGTAGAGCGCAACGAGGTCCGCGTGGTCGGCAACTGCGAGGCCCACCTGCAGGCGGGCGCCGCCCTGGGGGGGCAGTTGCACTTGGTATGCACCGGCCGGTCTGCTTCGTTGGGGCAGGGCGGGGCACTGCCTGCGGGTGTGCCGCCGGGCACACAAGTGCACGCCAGCCTGGCCGATTTTGTGGACCAGTTGCTGCCGGTGGTGCAGGGTGCTGCGTCTGCCGTGGCTGCGGCACCGCTGCCCCTCGCCGGTCATGGCCCTGCTGGTTCCTGATGCTATGTAATTAATAGCTGCTGGCGCATGATTCACTAGCGCTTGTGGCCCCTGAGACTCCAAAATGGCCTTTTTCCGCTCCGTCATTCACCTTCTCTGGATGGGCATCACCGTGGTGCCCTACGCGCTGGCCATCATGCTGGGCACGCTGCTGGGCGTGCGCGGTGTGCCCCTGTACCGCATCGCGCGGGCCTGGCTGTCGCTGTGCATCAGCGGCGCCCGGGTAGTCCTGGGCATCCGCGCCGAGGTGACCGGCATGGAGAACCTGCCGCAGGGCGCCAACGAAGGCGCCATCCTGCTGGTCAAGCACCAGTCCACGTATGAGACCTTTTTGATGCCGGTGATCATGCCGCACCCCCTGGCCTACGTGTTCAAGAAGGAGCTGCTGCATGTGCCCTTCTTCGGCTGGGCCATCGGGCGGCTGGACATGATCCACATTGACCGCAACCAGCGCACGCAGGCCTTCAACAAGGTGGTGCAGCAGGGCAAGGACCTGCTGGCCAAGGGCATCTGGATCATCATGTTCCCCGAGGGCACGCGCATCGAGCGGGGGCAGAAGGGCAACTACAAGACCGGCGGTACGCGCCTGGCGATTGACACTGGTGCGCCGGTGATTCCGATTGCCGTCACCTCGGCGAAGGTGTGGCCGCGCAAGGCGTTCGTCAAGCGCCCTGGCGTGGTGGATGTGTCGATTGGCAAGCCCATCTCCAGCGTGGGGCGCCAGCCCGACGAATTGATGCGCGAGGTGGAGGCCTGGATCGAGGCCGAGATGCGCCGCCTGGACCCAGAGGCTTACCCGGCCCTGGCGGCCAACACCACGGCACCCAGCGGGAAGTAAACCGACCGTGATGCAGCGGCTTGTGCAACTGGCGCTGGACCTGTTTGACCCACCCGGGGCACCTGCAGCAGGCCCCAGTCCTGTGGCTGCAGGTTTCAAGCCCAATCAGCCACAAGCGCTAGTCGATCAAGCGCCGGTAGCTCCTAAAACTATAGTGAGCCGGCCTGCAGCGCCAGCGGTGCCGCTGCCCTCGCTGTTGTCCCCCGCCGAGTTCCGCCACCCCCAGGCCAGCCGCGAGGTGCTGCTGGGAGATGCCGTCGTGGCCTATGCGCTGCAGCGCGCGCGCCGCCGCAGCATCGGCTTTACTGTGGGGGCTGACGGCCTGTCGGTGCGGGCCCCCAGCTGGGTGACATTGGGCGCGGTGGATGCCGCGCTGCGCGAGAAGTCCGACTGGATCCTGCGCAAGCTGTCGGAGGCGCGCGAGCGCCAGCAGCGCATGGAAGGCGGCCGCATCGTCTGGGCCCATGGCGCAGAGCTGCCCTATCTGGGTGAGCCGCTGAGGCTGGTGCTCGACCCCAGCCACAGTTTCGCGGGCAAAGGCGGAGCGCTGGTGGTGGCGGTGGAGCAGGGCGGCTCTGCCACGCCCAGCCTGCACATCGGCTTGCCCCATAGCGCCAGCGCTGCGCAGGTCCGCGACACTGTGCAGGCTTGGTTGATGCGCGACGCGCGCCGCCACTTCACCGAGCGGCTGGACCACTTTGCCCCGCTGCTGGGTGTGCGCTGGGCCAGCCTGCGCCTGTCGAGCGCCAACACCCGCTGGGGCAGCGCCAAGGCCGACGGCTCCATCCGCCTGAACTGGCGCCTGCTGCACTACCGCCCGGCCATCATCGACTACGTGGTGGCGCACGAACTGGCCCACCTGCGCGTGATGGACCACAGCCCCCGCTTCTGGGACACCGTGGCCACCGTGGTGCCGGACTACGCGCAGCTGCGCAGCCATCTCCGTGACGAACCCGCCCCCTTGTGGGATTGAAGAAGGACCCTGACGATGACCGAAGCCAAGATTTCCCCCGCCGAAGGCTACGCCGGTGACGTGACGCCCCAACAGGCCTGGCAATGGGTGCAGGCCGGGCAGGCCGTGCTGGTGGACGTGCGCAGCGACGCCGAACGTGAGTGGGTGGGCCATGTGCCCGGCGCCGCCGCTGTGGCCTGGAAACAATGGCCGGGCATGGCTATGAACGCCGATTTTGATGCCCAGATGCGCGCTGCTGTGCCCGAGGGCGGACGGGCCGTGCTGCTGTGCCGCAGCGGTGTGCGCTCCATTGCCGCCGCGCGCCGCGCCACCGAACTGGGGATCACGGCCTACAACATCCTGGAGGGTTTTGAGGGCGATGCCGATGCGCAGGGCCAGCGCGGCAAACGCGGCGGCTGGCGCTTGCACGGTCTGCCATGGAGGCAAGGCTGATCTGCTATCAAAAAAAGAGCTACCAGCGCTTTTTGTACTAGCGCTGGCAGCTCTGCGGGCTTGAATCTGCGAGAGATTACTTGGCCAACGGCGGAATCCGCAGCTTCTGGCCCGGGTAGATCTTGTCGGGGTGGCTCAGCATGGGCTTGTTGGCCTCGAAGATCACGGGGTACTTGTTGGCGTCGCCATAGAACTTCTTGGCGATGGCGCTCAGAGTGTCGCCGCGCACCACGTCGTGGTACTGGGCTTCGGGCTCGGGGTTGGTCACATCCATCAGGTTCTCGACGCTGGTCACACTGGCCACGTTGCCGCAGCACAGGGTAACTTTTTCCTTGGCGGCCTGGGTGGGGGCGGTGCCCTTGACGGTGACCTTGCCTTGCGTGCCGTCGAAGGCCACCTGGACGTTGCTGGCGCCCAGGTTCTGGGACGCGATGTAGGTCTCGATGGCCTTGGATGCCTTGGCGTTGAGTTCATCCTGCGTGGGGGCGGCTGCCGTGGCGGCCTGCGCCTCTTTGCCGCCGAACAGTTTTTCGCCGGCTTCCTTGATGAAACTGAAAAGACCCATGTCGTACCTCCTAATGTTGCAGAAACAGGAAAGGTCACTGTAGCTGCAATGGACGGCTGCGTTGTGTCGGACAGGCGCGCGACACGATTTTTCACAATTTGTGGGCCGGGAGGGCGGATGCGCCGGTGACTGTCGCCCTCGGGCAGGGGCATGTTGCAAAACTCGGGATAATCCGCCGCATGACTTTTCTGGCCATCGACGTCGGTAACACCCGTCTCAAATGGGCGTTGTACGACGCTCCCCGCCCCGGGGCTGCGCTCATTGCGCATGGCGCCGAGTTCCTCGACCATATCGACCGCCTGGCTGAAGGCAGTTGGGCGTCGCTGCCCCACCCGGAGCGCATGCTGGGCTGTGTGGTGGCGGGCGATGCCGTCAAACGCCGCGTGCAGGAGCAGATGGAAATCTGGGACGTCACCCCCTCGTGGGTGGTGTCCTCGGCACAGGAGGCGGGGCTGACCAACGGCTATGACCACCCCTCGCGCCTGGGCTCGGACCGGTGGGTGGCCATGATCGGTGCACGCCACCATGTGCTGACATGCGGCCCCGCACGGCCGCTGGTGGTGGTAATGGTGGGCACCGCAGTGACGGTGGAATGCATCGACACCGAGGGCCGTTTCATGGGCGGGCTTATCCTGCCCGGCCACGGCATCATGCTGCGCGCGCTCGAGTCCGGCACCGCCGGTCTGCACGTGCCCACGGGCGAGGTGCGCCCGTTCCCCACCAACACCAGCGACGCGCTGACCAGCGGCGGCACCTACGCCATCGCCGGTGCCGTGGAGCGCATGTACCAGCACCTGCTGCAGCACTGCGGCCAGGAGCCTGCCTGCATCATGACGGGCGGCGCCGGCTGGAAGATGGCGCCTAGCATGACGCGGCCCTTCGAGCTGGTGGACAACCTGATTTTTGATGGGCTGCTGGAGATTGCCGCGCAGCGGTTTGGGGGCTGAGGGCTGCGGCTGCAGATGGCAGTGCGAGGGTTTTGCAGCGGGTATTCGCCCGCCAGAAAACGGAAACCGGAAATCGGAAACCGCTCCAGCCAACCTTTCACTGCGCGGTCTTTGGTGGGACTTCTTTCGTCACAGAGGGTTGAAACGGTCGCTGCTCAAAACACCAGCGACCGCCGCGCAAGGGCTGCCTAGCCGCAAAGGCGGCGCTTCGCTTGCGGGCGCTGGCGGCGTCCCCCTTCCAGAATCACGCAGTGATTCGAGAGAAGGGGGAAGGCGCGAAGCGCCTCGGGGGGATGCTCCCTTATTCCTCTTCCAGTTCCGCCCGTGCCATCTCCACATCCAGCCGCTCCATGGCGTCCATGGGTTCGGCAGTGGCGGCTTTTTCGTAGAGCGCGGTGGCTTCCTTCATTTTCTTGTCGCCCTCCAGCATGACGAGGGCATTGGCGTACTCAATCATCGCAATGGCCGATCCCGGATTGAGCTTGAGGGCTTCCTGGAACAGCTTGAGGCCCGTGTCCTTCTTGGCGCCATAGGTCATGCTGCCAATCAGTGAACCCACCTTGTCGATCACCTCGGCATGGAAGGCACCCAGCGCAATGCGCGCATCCGCGTGTTTGGGCGACAGGGCGATGGCCTTCTCCAGCGAGTCCTTCACCTTGCCACCCAGCCCTTGCGCCAGCGCCTTGGCCACGCTGATGCCCTGGCTGTAGCGTCCCAGCGCATAGGCATGCCAATACCAGGCGTTGGCGTTATCGGGCTCCTTGGCAGCCTGGGCTTCCGCCCGTTCAGCTACCTGCATGAAAAGGTCCAGGCGCGCCTTTTCCTTCGGCTCCAGGTAGTTGGCATAGATGGAGGTGGCCTTGTTGACTGCAGTGATGCCCGCGCCACCGGCTGCCAGGCCTGCTGCCGCAGCTTTCTCAAAATCACCGTTGTGGAACAGCGCCCAGGCTTCCAGGGCGGCAACGTCCTTGGGGCAGGGTTCGGCATCGCCCCCATGCAGTCGTGCCCAATGCTTCTTGACGCTTGCTGCGTCGAACTGGTAGTCGCCGGCGTGGGGGAAGGGGGTCCATTTGGCCATGGTGTGTGTCTCCGGAAGTTCTTGTTGGTGGGTGTCTGTGGCGGGTGGGCTGTGTATCAGCCTGGCGCTGCTGCGTAGGCGCCGACCAGCTGCAGCAGATGGGCCCGCTGGCCGCTTTCGAGGTAAGGCATAAGCAGGTTCAGTACATGGTGGGCACCACGCAACAGCGCGGCCTGGGCGCTTTCAGGCTCCAGCGCGCGGCGTGGGTCGCGAACGTACTCAAAACTGAGCCAGTAGGTCAGCACCACGACCATGCTGGTGGCGGTGGCCTCCAGCTCGCGCGAGTCGATGTGCAGCGCATCTGCGCGTCCCATGCCGTCGAGCATGGCGCGCACGGCGCGGGTCTTGTTCTTGAGGATGGACTGGAAGTGGGTTTCCAGGCGCCGGTTCTTGGACAGCAGGTCGTTGAGATCGCGGTACAGGAAGCGGTACTGCCAGATCAGCTCGAACAGCGAGTGCATGAAGAACCAGGCGTCCTCCACATTGCGCACACCCTCTGCTGCGGCCAGCAGTTCGGTGAGCGAGCCTTCGTAGCGATCAAACAGCGCGTTGATCAGCTCGTCCTTGGCCGGGTAGTGGTAGTAAAGGTTGCCGGGGCTGATGCGTAGCTCGGCCGAGATCAGGGTGGTGGAGACGTTGGGTTCACCGAACCGGTTGAACAGGTCCAGCGTCACTTCCAGAATGCGTTCTGCGGTGCGGCGTGGCGCTTTCTTCACCATGTGTGCGGGCCCCTTCGCGTCGTTGTTTCGTTGTCTCTGATGGCTACTCTAACCCACGCGGTCATGCTGCAGTGCGACATGAAGGTGGGGTGCGTATGCAGTGCCTAGGCTGCTTGTAGCGCACTTCATGGGTTTCACCAAAAAAAGAAAAGCGGTCCAAACGCCGTGGCGCGTGGACCGCTTTGAGCGGGCTGGGTGCTTGCCGGTGGCAAGCCGTGATCAGCTGGCCGATGGCGTGCTGGTGGCTGCGTCGGCAGCGGCACGTGTCGCGGTCTTCTTTGCAGCCGCCTTCTTGGCGGGGGCCTTGGCTGCAGGCTTGGCGGCTGCCTTTGCAGGAGCAGCCTTCTTTGCCACTGCCTTCTTGGCGGGGGCCTTAGCAACAGGCTTGGCTGCTGCCTTGGCAGCAGCTTTGGCGGGTGCGGCCTTGCTGCTCTTGGCCAGGGCGTCCACTCGGGCGCTCAGGGCTTCCAGGTCGCGGGCCGAGGGCACGCCCAGCTTGGCCAAGGCCTTGGCCACGCGGTCTTCAAAGATGTTTTCGAGCTTGTCCCACTGGCCTTGGGCCTTGGAGCCGATGTCGCTGGCCATTGTGGTCACGCGGCTGGTGGCTTCGGTGATCTTTTCTTCGGCCACGGCCTGGGTCTTGCGCTGGATAGTCAGGCCTTCCTTGACCAAGGCTTCAAACACCTTGCCGCCTTCTTCCTGCGCCTTGGAGAAGGCACCCAGGCCTGCCAGCCAGATCTGCTGGGCGGAGTCCTTGACGGTGCTGGACAGTTGGGCGTTGCTCTTCTTTTTGTCGGCGCTGAGTTTCTGCAGTTTCTTGACCATGGGGCCTCCGTTGTGCGGTTGGTTGGGTTTGCCGGGGCGGGTTGCCTTCGACGCATGGCCGCACTGTACGCCGCACGGCGCGACAGGTGTAGGCGCGCGCTCCTAAAAATGTAGAGCGTGCCACCTAGCGGGGGCGTTCGCTGGCCGCCTAGCATCGGCGCGGGTTTCTGCTGAATCGGTGCGCGCAGGCCTTGGGCAAGAATGAAGCTATCTCAGAGGAGTTATCCATGCAGTATTTCGTGACGGGGGCAACGGGGTTCATTGGCAAGCGGCTGGTCAAGAAGCTGCTGGAGCGCAAGGGGGCGGTGGTGCATTTCCTGATCCGCAAGGAAAGTGCGGACAAGGTGGCCGACCTGCGCAGCTTCTGGGGTGTCGGGCCCACGCGTGCGGTCCCTGTCTTTGGCGATCTCACCACGAAGAAGCTGGGCGTGGCGGCAGACGACGTGAAGAAGCTCAAAGGCCAGATCGACCATTTCTACCACCTGGCTGCGGTGTACGACCTTTCTGCTGACGAAGAAACCCAGGTGGCCGTGAACATCGAGGGCACGCGCAACACGGTGGACCTGGCCAAGGCCATTGATGCCGGGCATTTTCACCATGTTTCCTCCATCGCGGCCGCAGGTCTATACGAAGGCGTGTTCCGTGAAGACATGTTCGAGGAAGCCGAGGGCCTGGACCACCCGTACTTCCAGACCAAACACGAGAGCGAAAAGATCGTGCGCCAGGACTGCAAGGTGCCCTGGACGGTGTACCGCCCCGCGATGGTGGTGGGCGACAGCACCACGGGCGAGATGGACAAGATCGATGGCCCCTACTACTTCTTCAAGGTGATCCAGCGCCTGCGCCAGCTGCTGCCGCCCTGGATGCCCACCGTGGGCCTGGAAGGGGGGCGCGTGAACATCGTGCCGGTGGACTTCGTGGTCAACGCACTCTACGTCATCAGCCACCAGAAGGACATCTCCAAGAAGTGCTACCACCTGGTGGACCCAGTGGGCTACCGCGTGGGCGATGTGCTCGACATCTTCAGCCGCGCCGCCCATGCGCCGCGCATGAACCTGTTTGTCAACGCCGCGCTGCTGGGCTTCATCCCCAAGAGCGTGAAGAAGAGCCTGATGGCGCTGGCGCCCGTGCGCCGCGTACGCAACGCGGTGATGAGGGACCTGGGCTTGCCCGAGGACATGCTCACCTTCGTGAATTACCCCACGCGCTTTGATTGCCGCGAAACGTTGGCCGCGCTCAAGGGCTCCGGCGTCACCTGCCCCAATCTCAAGGACTACGCCTGGCGGCTGTGGGACTACTGGGAGCGCAATCTGGACCCTGAGCTGTTCATTGATCGCACCCTCAAGGGCACGGTGGCGGGCAAGGTGGTGCTGATCACCGGTGGATCGTCTGGCATCGGGCTGGCGGCGGCGCACAAGTTTGCCGAGGCGGGTGCCACCACCATCATTTGCGGGCGCGACCAGGACAAGCTGGACGAGGCCTGTGCCGAAGCCAAGGCGAAAGGCTACAGCTTCATCGCGTACTCGGCCGACATTGCCGACATGAACGACTGCGATCGCTTCGTGCAGCTTCTGATCGACAAGCATGGCGGTGTGGACTTCCTGATCAACAACGCAGGCCGCTCCATCCGCCGCGCCATCGAGTCGAGCTACGACCGCTTCCACGATTACGAGCGAACCATGCAGCTGAACTACTTCGGCTGCCTGCGTGTGACCATGGGCTTCTTGCCCGGCATGGTCGAAAAGCGCAAGGGCCATGTGGTCAACATCAGCTCCATTGGTGTGCTCACCAACGCGCCGCGCTTTTCAGCCTATGTGGCCAGCAAAGCGGCTCTCGACGCCTGGACGCGCTGCGCCTCCAGCGAGTTCGCCGACCAGGGCATCACCTTCACCACCATCAACATGCCGCTGGTGCGCACACCCATGATCGCGCCCACCAAGATCTACAACAACGTGCCCACGCTGAGTCCTGAAGAGGCGGCGGACATGATCGCCCAGGCGTGCATCTTCAAGCCGGTGCGTATTGCCACGCGCCTGGGCATCACCGGCCAGTTGCTGCACGCGCTGGTGCCACGCGTGGCGCAGATCACCATGAACACGAGCTTTCGCATGTTCCCGGACTCCACCGCCGCCAAGGGCAGCAAGGACGCCAAGCCGCAGCTGTCGGCCGAGGCGGTGGCCCTGCAGCAGATGATGCGTGGCATCCATTTTTGATGACCCTCTGGCCCGGGCAGAAATACCCGCGTTGAACTCTGTTACCCGGGGGCCGGGCGGGGTGGGATAATCGTGGGCTCTGCCGAGCTGGCATTTCACACGGCCCTCCCTATGATTCTGGTTACTGGCGGCGCGGGTTTCATCGGCGCCAACTTCGTTCTTGACTGGCTTGCTGCCTCCAGCGAGCCCGTCGTCAACCTCGATAAGCTCACCTACGCGGGCAACCTGCATAACCTGGACAGCGTGCAGGGCGACGCGCGCCATATCTTTGTGCAGGGCGATATCGGCGACACCGCGCTGGTGGCCCGCCTGCTGGCGGAGCACAAGCCGCGCGCCGTGGTCAACTTTGCGGCCGAATCGCATGTGGACCGTTCCATCCACGGCCCCGAGGATTTCATCCAGACCAATATCGTCGGGTCGTTCCGCCTGCTGGAGGCAGTGCGCGCCTACTGGAGTGCCCAGCCCGAGGGAGAACGTGCGGCGTTTCGCTTCCTGCACGTGTCCACCGACGAGGTGTACGGCTCGCTCGCCCCTACCGACCCGGCCTTCGCCGAGACCCGTGGTTTCGAGCCCAACAGTCCCTATAGCGCCAGCAAGGCCGCCAGCGACCATCTGGTGCGCGCCTGGCACCACACGTACGGCCTGCCGGTGCTCACCACCAACTGCAGCAACAACTACGGGCCCTACCACTTCCCCGAAAAGCTCATCCCGCTGATGATCGTCAACGCGCTGGCCGGCAAGAACCTGCCCGTGTACGGAGATGGCATGCAGGTGCGCGACTGGCTTTACGTGAAGGACCATTGCAGCGCCATTCGCCGCGTGCTGGATGCGGGCGTCCCTGGCGAGACCTACAACGTGGGCGGCTGGAACGAGAAGCCCAACATCGATATCGTGAACATGGTCTGCAGCCTGCTCGATGAGCTGCGCCCGCGCGCCGACGGCCAGAGCTACCGAACCCAGATCACCTACGTGAAGGACCGTCCGGGCCATGATCGCCGCTATGCCATCGATGCGCGCAAGATCGAACGCGAGCTGGGCTGGAAGCCCGCCGAGACCTTCGATACCGGCATCCGCAAGACCGTGCAGTGGTATCTGGAGAATGCCGACTGGGTGGCCGGCGTTCAGACGGGGGCTTACCGCGACTGGGTGCAGACCCAGTATGCGCAGGAGGCCTCCGCTGCGGCTGTGACGGGCGCCACTGCATGAACATCCTGCTGTTTGGCAAGGGTGGCCAGGTCGGCTGGGAGCTGCAGCGCAGCCTGTCGATACTGGGCACTGTAACGGCGTTGGACTTCGATAGCACCGAGCACTGCGGTGACTTTTCCAACCCCGCCGGCGTGGCCGAAACGGTGCGCGCCCTGCACCCCGATGTCATCGTCAATGCCGCCGCCCACACGGCCGTGGACAAAGCTGAGAGCGAAGCCGAGTTTGCCCGCACCCTCAACGCCACCACGCCCGGAGCCCTTGCGCAGGAGGCCGCGAAGCTGGGTGCTTGGCTGGTGCACTACAGCACCGACTATGTCTTCGATGGCAGTGGTAGCCGCCCCTGGGTGGAGACTGATACGCCTGCACCGTTGAGCGTTTACGGGCGTACCAAGCTCGAGGGCGAGCAGTTGATCGCGCGATCCGGCGCGAAACACCTCATCCTGCGCACCAGCTGGGTCTATGCAGCACGCGGCGGCAACTTTGCCAAGACCATGCTGCGGCTGGCGCAAGAGCGTGAACGGCTGACGGTGATCGATGACCAATGGGGAGCACCTACCGGCGCCGACCTGCTGGCGGATGTGACCGCCCACGCGCTGCGCCACCTGCAGCAGCGCCCGCAGGATGCCGGGTTGTACCACTGCGTAGCCGCTGGCGAGACCAACTGGAATGAGTACGCGAAATACGTGCTGGCGCAGGCACAGAAAGTGCAGAATGCTATCGAAATAAAAGCAAAAGAGGTGGCGCCTGTTCCCACGAGCGCATTCCCGACACCTGCCGTGCGCCCTCGCAATTCGCGCCTGAACACCGACAAGCTGCAGTCCACTTTTGGCTTGCAGATGCCCCACTGGCAGGCCGGGGTGGCGCGCATGCTCACGGAAATTCTCTGAACGGGCCCCAGACCATGACACAACGCAAAGGCATCATCCTCGCGGGAGGCTCCGGCACCCGGTTGCACCCGGCCACACTGGCTATCAGTAAACAGCTACTGCCGGTATACGACAAGCCCATGATTTATTACCCGCTGAGCACATTGATGCTTGCGGGTATCCGCGACATCCTGGTCATCAGCACGCCGCAGGACACGCCACGTTTCGAGCAACTGCTTGGCGACGGCAGCCAGTGGGGGTTGAACCTGCAGTACGCGATTCAGCCAAGCCCCGACGGTCTCGCGCAGGCGTTCTTAATCGGCGAGTCCTTTTTGGACGGGGCGCCTAGCGCGCTGGTGCTGGGTGACAACATTTTTTATGGCCACGATTTCCACGAACTGCTGGGCAATGCCCAGCAGCGCGCTGAGGGCGCCAGCGTTTTTGCTTACCATGTGCAGGACCCCGAACGTTATGGCGTAGCCGAGTTCGATGCCCAGGGCAAAGTGCTTTCTCTGGAGGAAAAACCTGCGCAGCCCAAGAGCAGTTATGCGGTGACTGGCTTGTATTTTTATGATGGACAAGTGGTGGACCTTGCCAAGAGTCTCAAACCATCGCCGCGCGGAGAGCTCGAAATCACCGATCTGAACCGGTTGTATCTGGATCAAGGGCAACTGAGTGTGGAAATCATGGGGCGTGGCTACGCATGGCTTGATACAGGAACACACGAGAGCCTTCTGGAAGCCAGTCAGTTCATTGCCACCCTGGAACATCGCCAGGGCCTGAAGATCGCGTGCCCGGAGGAAATCGCCTGGCGTTCCCAATGGATCGACAGCGCCCAACTGGAGCGGCTGGCACAGCCCTTGGCCAAAAATGGCTACGGGCAATACCTGCAGCGCCTGCTGAACGACAAAGTTTATTGATCTTCCATGCAAGCAATACGGCAAGCTATTTCAGACGTGGTGCTGATCGAACCCAAGGTGTTCGGTGACAGCCGCGGCTTTTTCTACGAGAGTTTCAACGAGAAGGCCTTTCGCGAGGCCACTGGCGTGCAGGCCGCGTTCGTGCAGGACAACCATAGCCGTAGCACCCAGGGCGTGCTGCGCGGCCTGCACTACCAACTGCCGCCCCGGGCCCAGGGCAAGCTGGTGCGGGTGGTGCGGGGCGCCGTGTTCGACGTGGCCGTGGACATCCGCAAGGACTCCCCCACGTTTGGGCAGTGGGTGGGCATATTGCTGACGGAAGACAACCACCGGCAGCTGTGGGTACCGCCCGGTCTCGCTCATGGTTTTCTGGTGTTGTCTGAATCGGCAGATTTTCTCTACAAGACCACCGACTACTACAGCCCCGAGTACGAGCGATGCATCCGCTGGGACGATCCCCAGTTGGCGATCGCCTGGCCATCCCTGGATGTAGCCATCCAGCTGTCGGCCAAGGACCAGGCGGGGCGCTGGCTGGCCGAGGCGGACCTTTGATCCCCCTGGCGGCGCATGCGCCCGATGCGCTGGTGCCTGAGGCCCCCAGGACTGCATTACGAGTAGCCTTGCTGGGCGCGCGGGGCATTCCCGCGAGCTACGGAGGCTTCGAGACCTTTGCCGAGCAGCTCGCCACCCGTCTGGCCGCGCGTGGGCACGAGGTCACGGTCTATGCAGAGTGTGGCGACCAGCCGGTTGCAGATACTGTGTATCAGGGCGTGCGGGTCCGTTCCCGGCGCCGGCCCCGTTGGGGGGCGGCTTCGGTGCTGGCCTACGACAGCGCGTGCCTGTGGGACGCGCGCCGCGGGTATGACCTGGTCTACATGCTGGGCTACGGGGCGGCGTGGGCCTGCTGGTGGCCGCGCGTCTTCGGCGTGCCGGTCTGGATCAACGTGGATGGCCTCGAGTGGGCCCGCAGCAAATGGGGCTGGGGCGCGCGCACGTATCTGCGCTGCATGGAGTGGGTTGCGTCCAAGGTGGCCACCCGCCTCATCGCGGATGCCGATGCCATAGCGCTGAGGTTCCGGCAGACGTACCCCAGTGGCGCGCCGAGCAGCTTCATTGCCTATGGCGCGGAGCTGGTCCACGCGGACCAGACAGATCCTTCGCTGTTGGCGGCTTGGGGGCTGCTGGCCCATCGCTATATGCTGGTCGTGGCGCGGCCCGAGCCGGAGAACCACATCCTGGAGATCGTGCAGGGCCACGTGCTGCATGGTGGCGACTGGCCTTTGGTGGTGGTGGGCGATGTGTCGGGTGGCACGGCCTACCAGCAGCAACTGAAGGCGATGGCCAGCGACAGGGTGCGCTTCGTGGGCGGTATTTACGACGCGGCGCAGCTCAACAGTCTGCGCGTGCATGCCGCGTGCTACCTGCACGGGCACTCGGTAGGCGGCACCAACCCATCGCTGCTGGAGGCGCTGGCCTGCGGCAACTGGGTGGTTGCGCATGACAACCCCTATAACCGCGAGGTGGCGCGCGATGCGGCCGAGTATTTCAGCACCCCGCAGCAGCTGGCCCAGAGCCTTGACCGCGTGGTGAGGGAGGGAGCGGCCTTGCAGCCCCAGCGTGCCCGGCGTGCACGTGACATCGTCGCGAAACACTACACGTGGGAGGGCATCACAGATGCCTATGAAGCCCTTATGCGTGCCGAGTGCCAGCCCCGCCGTCCTGCCGGAGCGGCCACACCGTGAGTGCCGATTCCGATGCGTCCACGCTTGCAGGGCCTAGGGGTGCCGCGCCCGTGACTTCGCTGACGTCCTCCATGGAGTCGGTGCTGGTTGATGTGCTGCTGGCCACCTACAACGGGTCCCGGTACCTCGCGCAGCAGCTCGACTCGATACTGGCCCAGACCCACACCTCGTGGCGCATCCTCGTGAGCGATGATGGGTCATCGGACGAAACCCTTGCGATCCTGCGGCGGTATGAAGCCCGGCTGGGCGAGCGGCTGGTTCTGGTGCCCAACCCCGATGCCGGGAGGGGGGTGGTCCGCAACTTCGAAAACCTCATGCAGGCCAGCCTGAACGACGGCCTTGCACGGTGGGCGGTCTTTGCCGATCAGGACGATGTCTGGCTGCCTGAAAAGATGGCCTCGCAGCTGCGCGAGATGGCGCGTATCGAAGGCGGCGACGCACACGCGGTGCCCTGCCTGGTCCATTCGGATCTCACGGTCGTAGATGAATTCCTGGCGGTGCTGTCCCCGTCCTTCGCCCGGTATCAGAGGATGGACCCTGCCGGTTGCTCGCAGCTGTCGCTGCTGAGCGTGAACCAGGTAACGGGCTGCACAATGATGGTCAACCGGGCACTGCTGGCGCAGGCCCTGCCGCTGCCCGCCGAAACCATCATGCACGACTGGTGGTGCGCCTTGATCAGTGGCAGCGGGCGCAGGTCTTTCATCGACCAACCCCTGATCCTGTACCGCCAGCATGGCGCAAACCAACTTGGCGCCAAGGACCGTGGACTGAAGACCCGGTTGCTGCGCATGCTCACCGATGGCCGCGGCGTGGTGCAGAGGGTTCGAATGCTGGGGCGTGCCACCCGGCTGCAGGCGGAGGCCTTGCGGCAGCGGCTGCACCTGCAAGGGGGCGACGAGGGCTACGTGTCAGAATATCTGTCTTGGAGATCCCGGCCTTTGTGGGCGAGGCTCGCACGCTACCGCCATTATTATTTCGGTCCCGAGCTGGACCGGCTGAGCCGCTGTTTGCTTTGGTTTTAGCAACACTCTGCCGGGTGGATATTAAAAATTCCAGTGTATCTGGTTCGCAAACGTGCAAAGGCGTTGGTAATGAAATCTTCGGCTGAAACAATCGATATGGAAAGCGTTGAAGCCGCCGCGCCTAAGCTGGGGGAAATGCTGCTGGCCGACCAGAAGCTCACCCGCAACGACCTTGACCGGGCGCTGGAGGTCCAGCGCTCCATGGGTGGGCGCCTTGGCCGGCTAATCATCAGCCTCGGGTTGGTGTCCGAGGCTGATGTGTATTCCGCCCTTTCCCGCCAGGCGGGGCTCCCTTTGGTGCGCCAGGAGGCGTTTCCCAAGGACAAGCCGACGACATCGCGTCTGAACACCAGCTTCCTGCTGGCCCACAACCTGTTGCCACTAGGCGACGCCGAGGACGAGGGCTCGCCACCCGACTTCGCGTCGGTGGATCCCCGAGACCCTCAGCTCCAGAGCGCGCTTCGGCTGGTATTCGGTGACGTACCGCGCATCGTTTTCGGACTCGAATCGGAAATATCTAGCCAGTTGAGCGAGTGGTATTTGCAGGATGCGTCGCAGGATGACGAAGGCAGTGGCGACCGGCCGGAGGCGTCGGAGTTCATCGAGCACCTGCGCGACATGGCGTCCGAGGCGCCCATCATCCAGCGAGTGAGCCATATCCTGGCGCAGGCCGTGGCAGCGCAGGCATCGGACATCCACATCGAGACTTACGAAGAAAAGTCGGTGGTGCGCATCCGCGTTGACGGGGAGATTTTTCCCATCGACGAGATCGACAACAAGGACGCGCCTGCGGTCGTGTCACGCATCAAGATTCTGTCGCAGCTGGACATCGCCGAGCGCCGTATGCCTCAGGACGGCCGCACGAAGCTGCGGGTGCACGGCAAGGAGATGGATGCACGGGTCTCCACCATTCCTACCATGTTCGGCGAATCGGTGGTTATGCGGCTGTTGGAGAAGAACTTCGATCTGCTCTCGCTGGAGAGCCTGAACTTCACGCCGCCCACGCTCAGGGCCATGCGCCAGATGCTGAGCGTGCCGCACGGCATCTTTCTGGTGACGGGTCCGACGGGGTCCGGAAAATCCACCACACTGTATGCGTCGATGCAGGAGCTGGAGGGAGAGAACCTCAAGATCCTGACCGTAGAAGACCCGGTGGAATACCGCCTCCAGTGGCTCAACCAGGTGCAGGTGCAGCCACAAATTGGCCTTACCTTCGCCAAAGTGCTGCGCTCCTTCCTGCGCCAGGATCCAGACGTCATCATGATTGGTGAAATGCGCGACGGGGAAACCGCCGAAATCGCCGTGCAGGCCGCACTGACAGGTCACCTGGTCCTCTCCACGCTGCACACCAACAGCGCCCTGGGCGCTATTGTTCGCCTCATCAACATGGGCGTGGAGCCCTACCTCATCACCGCCTCTGTCGTGGGTGTGCTGGCGCAGCGCCTGGTGCGGAAGCTGTGCGGCGAGTGCAAGGTGCCGCTGACGCCCGACCAGGCGCAAGCCGCTGCAGCCTCCCTCGGCATGGCAGCGCCCGAAGGGCAGACGCTGTACAGAGCCGTGGGGTGCTCCGCATGCCGTGGTACGGGCTATCGGGGGCGGGTGGCCATCCATGAGCTGCTGGTCCTGACCGACGAGGTCAAGAAGGTCGTGCTGGAGCGAGGCTCTTCCCTTGGCGGCGACGTTGGCGCCTACGCCGGGGGGAACTTGTTGAACGATGGAGCCACCAAGGTCTTCAAGGGTTTGACAACTGCAGAGGAAGTGTTGCGCGTCGCTCGTCAAAATGATTGATTTTCAATACGATGGTGTGATGGCAGACGGCAAGGCCTGCCAGGGGTCCATCCGCGCGCCGAATGAAGAAACTGCGAGGTTGCGCCTGATCGGCCAGGGCGTGACGCCCGTGCGCATCGCTGGCGCAGGCGGAGAGTCGTCCCAGGATGTGCCACGGGGCCGCGGCGGCGTCCGACTCAAGCGAGCCGACATCCTGCTGTTCAGCCGTGAAATGGCGCACTTGAAGCAGGCGAACATGCCGCTCGACAAGGCGCTGGCCATGCTCAAGGAGACGGCCGACACGGCCCGTTTGCAGGTCTTTATCTCCAAGGTGGAAGAAGGCGTGCGGGGCGGCAAGTCGCTCTACCAGTCCCTGCTTCCGTTCGAGAGCGACCTTGGCCGCCAGTACCTGGTGCTGATCCGTGCCGGGGAAACATCGGGCTCGCTGCACGTGGTGCTCAAGGAGCTGACGGTTCAACTGGAGGCTGACGATAAGCTACGCAATTACGTCATCTCTTCCATGACATATCCCGTCATCCTGCTAGTGGTGGCGGTGCTCTCCGTGATACTGCTGTTGGCGTTCGTCGTGCCACAGTTCCGGGAGATTTTCGACTCGATGGGCGACAAGTTGCCGTATTCGACGCGCCTCGTTGTGGACCTGAGCGACATGATCCGTTCGCACTGGATGGCTCTTCTTTCTGGCGTGACGGTGATGCTGTTTCTGGGCTCGCGCTGGACTGCGTCTGCGGACGGGCGGTTGCGTCTTGACAGCCTGCTGCTGGACATCCCCCTGTTTGGGAAGGTCCTGCGCAACCTGCAGTTCGCGGTCTACTTTCGAACCTTTGGCATCCTGTTGCAGCGCGGCGTGCCCATGGTCGACGCCCTGCGAATCGCGATAGATACGTTGACCAATACCGCTTTGCGCAAGGACATTGAGCCGCTGGTGGGATTGGTGAAGGCTGGCAAACGGCTGTCCACAGGTTTTGTTTCTCCCTATCTGGGCAAATCCAGCACGCCGCAGCTGATTCGTGTTGCTGAAGAAACCGGGCAGCTTGATATTACCTTGCTTGGCTTGGCAGACCGTTATGAAGATGAAGGTCGGCGGACCATGGGGCGCGTACTGGCGGCCATGGAACCATTGATTATCATCGTGTTGGGGGCGCTGGTGGCTTTCATTATTATTGCCATTCTGGGTGGTGTGTTATCCATCAATGACACTATTTGATATTGAATATTTGATTGTCTGAGAAAGTTCGTCATGAATATTACAAAAATTTGCAGTAATGGAAGTGCTTTGAAAATCCGTCGTTCCTCGGGGTTCACCCTGATCGAATTGTTGGTGGTGCTGGTGATCCTGACGCTGCTCGCTGGTTTGGTTGGCCCCAAGGTGCTCGACCAGCTCGGTGGTGCAAAGTCCAAGACGGCCCGGGTCCAGATTTCCGAGATCGAACAAAGCCTGGATCTCTTTAAGCTGGATGTCGGGCGCTATCCCACCGATGCGGAAGGCTTGCGGGCTTTGGTTGAGCGGCCTGCCACTGCCCAGGGGTGGACGGCACCCTATCTGAAAAAGGGACTGCCTACCGACCCCTGGGGTGCTGCCTACCTGTACAAGAACCCCGGCCGTCATGGGGGGCCAGATGTGTTTTCCCTAGGGGCGGACGGAAAGCCTGGCGGCGACGGCGAGAACGCCGATGTCTACAACTGAAGAGCATTTGCAGCACAGGATGGCTATTCAGTGACAAGCATCGCATGATGGGGCGTTTTCGGGCGCACCCTACAGGCCCCGCGAGTCAAGGGTTCACCTTGTTGGAGCTGCTGGTAGTACTGGTTGTGGCTGCTATTGCGGTGTCGGTGGTCGGGGTGGGGGGGCAATCGTTCATGGAGCGATCCCGCTATCACCAGACCGTGCGCGATGTTGCCAGCCAGCTTCAGCAGGCGCGGGCACTCAGCGTGCGGGAGGGGCGGTCTGTGGTTGTCACTTACCAGCCCGAAATTCGCAAGCTCCTGATCGATGGGCGGCTATACCTCGACATCCCCGCTGCGTTGTTGGTCCAATGGGACGCCATTGCGCGCAGTGCCGGGGTGGCGTCCGGGCCGGGTGTTCCGGTCTTTGTGTTCAATGCCGATGGCGGAGCGCAGGGAGGGCGTTTGGCGGTGTTGCGGGGAGGGCAGGGCGTGGCATTTCGGGTGAACTGGTTGCTAGGCACGGTCGAGCAAGACGCCGCCGTGGCCCCATCATGATGGGGCTGCGTCGCCTGCTGCGCTGCCTGGCCCCTCATTTCGGCAGTTGCAGACAGGCTTTCCATGGGCAGCGCCAGCAGGGTTTCAGCCTGCTGGAGGCGCTCGTCGCCATGTCCATTGCCTCCATTGCGCTTGCCAGCCTCTATCGAACGGTGGGGCAAAGCTCCAAAGGCGTGGTGGATGTCGAGTCACGGATCGAGGCGGCACTGGTGGCCCGCTCGGTGCTGGCCAGCAGCACGTTTGCCGAAGAGGCTGAGCGCCAACCAAGCGGCGTTGCAGGGGTTTGGCACTGGCATGTCCAGATGCAGGCGGAGCAGATCCCCTTGCGTGAAGAGGATGGGCGGCCCGCGCCAGGTGCACCGTTGCGTGCCGCCAAGTTCACTGTCGAAGTCACGCGTGGCAAAGACGGTCCGATGGTCATGACCTGGACCACCTGGAAGCCTTACCGGTCCGAGCCATGAGTCGTGTTCTCCAAAGCCGGTCGCACGGCTTCACTCTGCTGGAGTTACTGATTGCACTGGCTGTCACTGCGGCGGTGGTTGCTCTGATGTTTGCGGGCTTCGGCGTAATCGGCCGTTCTGAGGAGCGCAATCAGCGCGTGATGGATCGTTCCGAGCACATGCTGGTGGTCAGTCAGTGGCTTGGACGCAAATTCGATACATTGCGGCTGCTCAGCCGGCGTGATGGGAATACTTTTGTCAATTTCTTCAGTGGCAACGCTGCGGGCGTCATTTGGGTGGCGCCCTTGCCGGAGCGCGGTGATGCGGGTGGGCTTTATGTGTTTCGCATGAACCCTCTGCGCCATGACAGTGGCCGTGTCGATCTTTCCGTAGAGGCCGTTCCCTACGACGGCGCGCTCATGGCCCTAGATTGGAGCAAGGCCCTCCGTGAGACGCTGCTGCGGGATGTGCGTGCTTTGCAGTGGTACTACCAAGATGGCCGCACGGGCGAATGGGCGCAGCAGTGGGACGCGTCCAGATCGGGGTATCCCGCCAGGGTTCGGGTCGAAATCGCCGACGAACGCGGCGTCTGGCCGCCCCTGGTGTTTACTTTGGCGAGGGCCCGGTGATGGTCTGGTCGTTACGCAATGCTCGGGGAGCGGCGCTCATCATGGTGCTCTGGTTGGTGGCGGCGCTGTCGTTGGTGGTGCTGGCGGGTGCGCAAGGGGTGCGGCAACAAATCCAGCGGACAGCGCTTGATCTGGAGCGCCTGCGAGCGGAATCCGTTCTGGATGCAGCGATACAGTTGACCGCCCAGCGCCTGCTGTTGGACAGGGGCAAGGACAGTCAATACCAGATTAAGCGCTTGTCTTTGGGTCAAACCGACACATGGGTGGAGATCACTCCATCTGGGGGGCTGGTGGACGTGAACGTCGCCAGTGAGGCTCTGCTCCAGGCGCTTTTCCAAAGGGCGGGAGGACTCTCGCCGGGTGAGGCGGCTATCCTTGTCTCGCGTGTGAGGGACTACATCGACCCCGACGATACCCCCGGCGGTGTGGGGGGGGCTGAAGCGGCGCAGTACCGCGCAGCTGGTTGGCCCTCCATGCCCCGCAATGCGGCGCTGGAAGACCTGTCCGACCTGAAGTCGGTGCTGGGAATGACTGCGGGGCTCTATGAGATAATCGCGCCCCATTTGGGTACCAACGGGCAGCAACGCATCGAAATCGATTCCGCTCCCCCTGCGCTGATCGACGCCCTGACGGGCCAGCAGGGTCTTGGTGCGCGTATTCACAAATCTCCACCGGAAATGCGGGCTGGTGTGCTTCTTTCGGGAGCAGCTGCCGAGTTCTTCACGCCTGCTCGCTCATCAGGGGGGCAGACCGTGCGTTTGCGGGCATTTGCTCAGGCCGAGGGCGACCGCTGGTGGCAGCGCGAGGTGTGGATTGACCTCAGCGAACGTCCGGACGCACTGACACCTTGGACAACGCGCTCGGTTGAGCCAACACGCCGCTTTACCAAGCCGGAACAGGAATTCAAGCCATGACAAGTCAGGGGCAGCTATCTCTTCGTGTGCAAGCCACGCTTGACCGCCTTGTTTGGGGCTTTGGTGACCTTAAGCGGTTGTTGCTGGAACATGGTGCTTGGCCCGCCAGCGCGAGCGTTGTTGTAGCACCCGACGGGGAGTGTTGGTCGGTGCTCGGAGGGCGCTTGCGCAAGCTTCGCGGCAGCCGTAAGGCTGTGGGGTTGTTAGTGCCCGAATCTGAATGCCTCTGGGGCACGGTGCAACTTCCCACGATGCCACGCAAAGCTTTGAGCGACGCTGTGGATGAGGCGCTCTGGCGTGTATCCCCTCTCCCGCCGGACCAGATTGTCGCTGCTTGGAAGGCCGAGCCGAATAACAATGGGGGTTGGTCCGTTCAGTGGGGAGTGTGCAGGCGCAGCGAGCGCGACCAACTGCTGACCAAGTACCGACTGGGCGAAGGCGCCCCAATGTTTCTGGTGCGTCAGGGGTGCGCTGTACCGGTGCGCAATGTGGCTTGGCGGAAGCAGAGCGGCCGCCAGCGGTGGATGGATGGTGGCGCCTGGGTGCTGCTCTTGCTGCTGCTGGTGGCGCTATCCCTTTCTGCAGTGATGCCTCTGGTGTTGAAGCGCCAGGCGGTGGTGAGGGCGGTCGAGCATGTCAACATGCTGGTGCCCAAGGCAGCGCCCCTTCGCCAGAAGATGGATGAGCTACGCCGCCAGGCCGACATTGCCGAGGAGTTGCGTAAGAGCGTTGGCACGGATTTGCCGCTCGCCAGTGTGGTCGACGTCCTTTCGGCGGCCTTGCCGGCGGATGCCTGGCTCGATCGTATTGAAATCAATGGCTCCGAGATCCGCATCACGGGTTTGACGTCCAATGCGCCTGAGCTCATTGGGCAGTTGGGGCGCCATGCCTCGCTGGCTGACGTGCGTGCCACGGGAGCCAATGTGCGTGATGGCCAGTCGAACAAGGAGCGTTTCACCTTCGAGATGCGCTGGCGCGGCGAAGGAGCAAAGCCATGAAACCGATGAATCCGTGGTTGCGCCACTCGGTGGTCGTTGTGATGTTGTTGTTCTTTGGCGGACTTGTTTGTGCTGCGTTGGTGTACCAGGCTATGTGGACACGCTATGACAACGCATTGCAACAGCTGGAACCTCGCAGTGAGAGGCTGGAGGGCGTGGTGAACGCGGGAGCAGACATAGAAACCCTGCTAAGCACAGCAAGCGGCACAGTGGCTCCATGGCTTCATCCCGCGGGAGAGACCGCACAGAACGATGTGCAGCAGAAGTTGCGCCAGATGATCGTGGCCTCAGGCAGTACCCTGGTGTCCTCCCAGATTGCCCTGGAGCCGGGTGTGGACGGTAAGCTGGCGCGCATACGCCTCACGGCCACAGTTACGGGTGACTGGTCCAAGCTAGTAGTTTTCATGGAGAGCCTGCAAATGCACCGTCCGCCGTTTTGGGTGCGCACGGCTAGCATCACTCGCGAAGGCGGCAGCTCGGGCGCTGGGCCGCAAGCTGGGCGTCTGGCCTTGCAGTTGGAGGCGCCCCTTGCGCCAGAAAAGGCCACCCCATGATGCTCAAGCCTTGGTATCTTGGCCCTGTCCTGACCGCTGTTGCCCTGGTTGCCAGCGCCTATTGGTGGCAGGCCGAAAAAGACCGCTGGGCACCTCCGGAGGCGCGTCGGCCCGACCTGCCCAAGGTGGAGCCCATCCCGCAGACTGCTTCTATGCGTGCCAGGCAGGCGTTGGAGCGCCCGGTGTTCTGGGTGTCGCGTCGACCTCTGGATGTGGACGACAAGAAGGGCAGTGTGGCGCGTGAGTTGACCCAGTCGCGGCTGACGGCGGTGCTGGAGTCGGGCGGGGAGCGTGTGGCCATTTTGCAGCGTGCGGATGGCAGCACCCTCAAGATCACGGCGGTTACGCAGCCCTGGCGCATTGTGTCGTTTGACGGCCGCAAGGCTGTTTTTGCCTCGGCGGACGAGGGGCAGGTGGAGCGGCCACTGGAGGCGGGAAGCCTGGCAGCAGCGCCCGTAAAACTGGGCCCCGTGGCTGATCGTGCGCGCAACCCTGCGGCAAGCCAGTAGATCAGCCACCGTAGTGCCCCCCAACATTGTGGAGTTACATCTTATGAACATTCGGCCTTCCATTCTTTTGCTGGCGTTGCTAGCCGCAGGCTGTGCCAACACACAGAATGGTCCCGCTTCAGGTGCGGCACCCCTGCACGTGCCTTCTTCAGCGGTGCAGGATGCTGCAACAACTGGCATGGCCCCAGCCGGCAAGGGCGAAGCGCCAGCGCCGGTGTCCGCTGTGGCCGAAACCCAGCCCGCGACTGCCATAGGGGCGCCAAAAGAGCCTGATACCAAACGGAAAGAAACAGGCTCCAGGTTGTTCCCTGGAGACGACGGGCTCTTCAAGCGCAGCATTGCGCCACGCGTGGACCCCGTTTTGGCTCAGGGCGACAAGGTCGCCTTGAACTTCGAGAATGTTACTGTGGCCAATCTGGCTACAGCATTGCTGGGCGATCTGCTCAAGCTCAACTACACCATTGACGCTGGTGGTGACGCGGTGGTGAGCTTGCACACTCGCCAGCCGCTGCTGCGCAGCCAGGTGCTTGATGTGCTGGACGCAGTCCTCTTGCCCCACGATCTGGCTATCGTCCGTGATAACGCAGGTGTGTATCACGTCACCAAGCGCACGGTCACCCTGGGTGCGCGGCCGGTAGTCGGCGCTTCCAATTTAAAGGATCTGTCGGGCTCGGGCACGGTCATTGTGCCGCTGAATCACATCGCGGCCGCCGAAATGGCCAAGATCCTGGCTCCCATCTCTCCGAAGGAAGCCATCGTCTACGTGGACAGCATGCGCAACCTGCTCGTGCTGCAGGGCAGCAAGGCCCAATTGGGCGGATGGCTGGAGATGGTGGAAGCCTTTGACGTGGACTTCCTCTCCGGCATGTCGCTGGGGGTGTTCGTACTGGAAAACGCCAACGTCAATGTCGTGCGTGACGCATTGCAGGCCATGCTGGGATCGGATAAATCCGCTGACCCCTATGGCGGCGCCAGCCCTGCAGCGCCCGCGGGCGCGGCCCCTGGTGCCAGCGGTAGCGCTGCGGCGGGTGCTGCATCGGCGCAGGCGACCGGCCCTCTGGGCGGGCTCATCCGTGTATTTCCGGTTGAACGGCTCAACGCCCTGGTGGTGGTCACCCCCCGCGCTCACCTGCTGACCCAGGTCGAAACCTGGGTGCGGCGTCTAGACCGCCCCACCGACACGCTGGAGGCCAGCCTGTTTGTCTACCCCGTGCAAAACGGCTCGGCCTTGCAACTGGCAGAAATGCTCAACGGTCTGTTTGGCGGTCAGTCCTCGCAGGCCAAGTCGGGCGGCGGCGTAGCGGGCGGCTCCGCTCCGACGCAATTCACCCAGGGTGCGGGCGCGGGTAGCGGCGGTTTTGGCTCTGGCAGCACAGGCAGCACCAACCCCTTTGGGGGCGGCAGCGTAGGGGGGGGCTCCAGCACCGGTACGGGCTCTGCGGGTGGCTCAAGCTTCCAGGCCATGGCAAACAACATTAACAAGGCCTCGCCCAACAACACCTCGCTCACGTCCGCCAGCCAGCTGGACGGCAATGTGCGTGTGGTGGCCGATGAAAAGCGCAATGCCCTGCTCATCCGAGCCCCGCGCACCGAGTACCGCCGCATCGAGCAGGCGCTGCGCGAGCTGGACAAGGCGCCGTCCCAGGTGCTGATCGAAGCCAGCATTGTGGAAGTCAGCCTCACGGGCAACCTCCAATATGGGGTGGAATGGTTTGTACAAAACAGCCTCTCGGGCGGCCGGGAGGGGCAGGCGCTGCTAAACCTCAACAAAACGGGGGACATTGGACCCAAGCAGCCCGGCTTCTCCTACACCATTCTCAACAAGGCGGGGGTCGTGCGCGCCACGCTCAATGCCCTGGCCGAAAAATCCCAGGTGCGCCTGCTGTCCAGCCCCTCGGTGCTGGTGTTGAACAACCACAACGCCACCATCCAGGTGGGTCAACAACAGCCTATCAAGAGCTCCACTTCAGTCACCACTGGCAATCTGGTGACTGAATCCATTGTCTACAAAGACACGGGCGTGATGCTGTCCGTCACGCCCTCGGTCAATGCGGGAGGCTTGATCACCCTGGACATTTCACAGCAGGTGACCGATGTGGGCGACCTGGATACCGCCACGGGCCAGCGGGCGTTCCTCACGCGCCAGATCCAGACCCGAGTGGCCGTGCGCTCCGGCGAGCCCATCGTGTTAGGGGGCTTGATCCGTGAAAACGACACCACCGGCCGTAGTGGGGTGCCCCTGCTCTCCAGCATCCCAGTGGTGGGTGCCCTGTTTGGCAACACCACCAACAACAACAACCGCACCGAACTGCTGGTGTTGATGACGCCCCGCGCGCTAGAAGACGATGATGCTCTGCGCAGCGCCAGCGCCGAGATGCGTCAGCGCATGCGCAGCATGTCCTTGCAGTCGGCGCCGTCCCTGGACCGTGGGGTACCCGTGCCCGCGGCACTGCCAGCGCAAACCCCCCTGCAACGCTGAGCCCAGCGCTGCAGCGACCACAATCTAGTAGATAGCCACTACGTACAGGGGGCGAGTGCTTTGTTTGCCCCAATTTTCTAGGAGAATATGCATGAAATTGCCTATGTTTCAACGCCGTCGCGTGCTGAGCTACTTGGCAGCGCCTGCCATTGCAGTTCTGGCGGCCGGGCTGGTGGGTTGCGCCAGCGGCCCGTCGCCCGCCAAAGACCGCGAGGTTCTGTTGCAGCGAGCCCAGGAGTTCTGGAAGTCGGTGCAAGACAACGACTCAATCACCTCTTGGAAGTTTGAAGAGGTGTCTAAGAAGCCCGGCTGGACTCTGCAGGCTTACCTTAAGCGTGAAGGCATTCTTTATGAAACCGTGCAGGTGCAGGACGTGCACTCGCTGGAAGGCGATCGAGCCATTGTCAACGTCAAGGTCACCTACTCGGTGCCGCTGCTGCGCCTGAACAGCCAGGAGGTGGTTTTGAAAGATGAATGGGTGCGGCTAGATGGGCTGTGGTATCACGCGGACCGCAAGAGCCTGCTTTAAGGTTCTCCAGTCATGGTATTTCATGTTGGTTTGGTGCAACAAAACAAGGGTGAACGAAATGAAAGTGATGCAAGGATTGAAAACGGAGTGTTCACGGGCTAAGATACCTGCAGCCCAAACGGTTTGACGGATGGGTTGCACAGCCCGCAAGGGTGGGAAGCTTCCTTCTTTTTTCTAAGGACATTTAAGATGAAAAAATTTGCTCTGGCAGCCGTTGCGGCAGCTGCGCTGACGGGTGGTGTGGCTCAGGCTTATACCGTTGGTTCGTTCTCTAACGGTTTCGTGGTTCCTAACGTGATCCACAACGGTGCTGCTAACACGACCGCTGTTGGTATCGTGAACCAGTCCACTGGTACGATCCCAGTGTTTTGGACGTTCTTTGACCAGAATTCCAACCACGGCGTGGACGGCTGCTTTGGTATGACCGCCAAGCAATACACCGGTTTCAACTGGGCTGCGGTTTCCGGCGTTGGCATGGAAAACAAGCGTGGTTACTTGGTGTTTGCTGTGGGTATTCCTGCTGGCGGTGCTACCGCTGCTAACGTTTGCACGGGCGCAACCCAAACCTTGGCTCCTGTGGCTGCTACCGCTCAAATCGCTGGCAACGCGTTCTACGTGGACGTGGCTGGCAAGAGCGTGGCCTACACGCCCGTGATCGATGGTCCTCTGGTGTTGGCTGGCGGTACTAACCTGACCACGATGGGTCCCTTCAGCCTGCAGCGCGTGGCTGGTGCTGCTGCCGTGCTGGGTGGTGCTGGTGGTGCTGCGATTACTTCGCCTGAACCCGCTCTCATTCCTGCTGCTGCTGGCGTGAATGTCAATGCGTTTGGTCGCGCTAACACGACGCAACTGTCGCTGCGTTACTTCATCGATGGCGCAGCTGGTGGTAACGACACCCGCATCACCGTGTGGTCCACTGGTAACCACAAGGGTACCCACACTGTCAACATCTATGACAACGCCCAAAACCGTCAGTCTGTGAACTTCGTTCTGGCTGAAAACGAACTGTCGTGGTTTGACCCAGAATCCATCTCTGGCCGCCCTGCTGCGTTCACCGATGGTTTCATCGAGTGGAACCCATCCGTTCTGCCTTCGGATGCGCCTGTAGCTACCGCTTCGGTTGAAGGTCCTATCGCCGCTATCGGTGGTGACGTGGTTGCTTACTCCACGATCATTGCTCCCGCCTTTGGCGCTGTGCAAACCCTGCTGGGCGCACACCGTTAATGCATGAGGATGCGGCTTGTCCGCATCTTTACGCATAACTAAGGGTGGTGTGATGCCACCCCTAAAACAAATAGCGCCTTTGGGCGCTATTTGTTTTGGTGTGTCAAAAATAGGAATTCTAGAATGACATTTGGACGTCCTTTTCAGGTGGCTGCAGTGGTTGCCACCTCGTTGTTGCTCGCGGCTTGCCAGGCCCCCACTGGTTTGTCCCAAGGGAGGCAGCTTGGCGTTGGCTCTGACAAGGCTCGGCCGCAAGTGCAGCAGTCGGCGGCGCGTACGGGAATTGACGTGCCATTGGCTTGGGGGGGGCAGTTGCGCTGTGGCAAGGAGGGCTGCCGGCTGGTAGCTGTGGAGCATGAAAAGAGCACGGTAGTGCTTTACGAGGTGCAAGGGCGCCAAGCGCGCCTTCTGGATAGGCAGCCCGTCGCCTATCACCCGGACGGGGCAATCTGGCTTGCCGATGATTTGGTGGTTGCCGCAGTGGAGGGCAGTTTCAGTCTGGATGTGTTCCGGGTCGTGCAGGGGCGTTTGCAGCTGCTCCAGCAGATACCTATTGGGATATCGCCACGGGATGTGGTGTTGGTGCAAGGGTCCGAAGGGCGTTTCCGCCTGCTGGCCACGCCCTATAGCGGCAAGGAGGTGGTTTGGGTGGATTACGCGCCCGACCAACCCGACGCCACGCGGGTGCAACGCGCACTTTGGTGCGAGGCGCCGTGGCACCCGGTTCGTGTGCATCGTGCTCCCGGTGCTCCTTATGGGGGGGTGGTGACAGCGTGCCTGGATGAGAAGCGGGTGGTGTTTGTGCCGGAAGGGGATCTTCTTGGGGTGGCGCGCAACTTGGTGGCAGTGCCGGGGGAGGTGCGTATCGTCCCGCGGCAGACCCGCCCATCCCCCTCAGGCCGCTGGCTGTATGTAGCTTTGGAAACGGGTGGCCGCAACCTGCGCTTTGACATGGACAGCGGGGAACTTCAGTGGATTGCCGCGCCTCTTTTGGGGACCGTGAGTGTGTTGCCGTTGGCTGACGACCTGGTGATTTGGGCTGCGGATTCGCGCTTGTACTTCCAGCGTCTGGCGGGTGACGGCGCTGTGCTGGAGACACGCTGGTTGCCAGTGGACGGTTTTGCCACGGGTTTGCAGTTGGTGGATGCAGATGTGGACGGAGTGCAGGATCTGGTGGTCTACAACTCTGCTGCTCTGCCCAAAAAAATGGGTGTCGAAATTATTTATGGGCCTCTGTGGGAGCAGGCGCAACCCAACATGCCTTGAACAGGATTAAAAGAAATGAGAGTGAAAATTCGAAATATTGTCTTCGCTTTGGTGGGAATGACGTTGATATCGGCGTGGGCTCAGTCTTCAGCCTTGATGGACAAACCCCTGGCTCGCTTGGCGAATGGCGAAGTGGTGAGCGGACAGGATCTGTCAGATTACCTGGGGCGTCGTATCGACCTTCGCCAGATTGCGCGCAACGCCTGGGGGGTAGAGGGTACGGTGCAGGAAATGGTCATGACCCGTGTGCTTGTGCTGGAGGGTGAACGCCTGAAGCTCCCACGCAAGCTGGCAGACGGTGTACTTCAGCGTTTTGATGATGTGTACGGGCTGTCGGTCTATAAAAATCAGGCACCTGCGTGCGAACCCCCCGCCAGTGAACAGGAGGCGCGTCAGTACTACGACGCCCATCCGGAAGCTTTTGTGTTGCCGCCACAGGCGCGCGTCGAACGTATCATTCTTCCAGCTGCGACCGAAATCGGCGGTGGCTCTGCCATGGCTTGGTTGCAGGATCAAGCCCGAGCTGTGGCTCAGGGGCAGAGGAAGTTTGCCCTTGTGGCCATGCGTGCGCAAGGGGAGTATTCGCTGGATACTCAGGGTGACTTGGGTTGGTTAACGCTGGATGGTGATCACACTCTCATGCGCGCTCTGCAGACGGTGAAGGCGGGTGAGATGTTGGGGCCGGTGCAGGAGGGCGATTACGTGTACCTGTTCTCAGTGCTGCAGAAGCGCGAGGCTCGCCAACTGTCGTGGGATGAGTCAAAGTCCTTCGCCGTTAGCCGTGCCGCGAGTCATTGTCGTCAGGAGGCGCAAATCAGGATCCGCACTGATCTGTTCAAGCGTTATGGGGTGGAAATTGACCGCGCAGCTATCCGTGAATTTACGACCGGGGCCAACAGCATTGCCGCGGATAAGGCGGACGGCAAACCAGACGACAAGGTTGATGCGAAACCGCAGCAATAGCTGCCAGGCTGCGTCGGGTAGGTCCCTTTAGGCGCTTTTGTTAGACTCCCAGGTTTGCCTTCTTTAGGACTTGCTGTTGCATCGCATGGCTGATATTCGAGCGTCTGTATTAATACCAGTCAAAAATGGCGGGCCCTTACTGGGCGATGTGCTGGAGGCAGTGCTGGCCCAGCAGGCACCGTGGCCCTTTGAAGTGATCGTGGTGGACTCTGGCTCGTCGGATGGCTCCGTCGAGTTGGCGCGCCACTATGGCGTGCGCGTTGAGACCATTCCCGCAGCGGAGTTCGGCCACGGGCGAACACGTAACTTTCTGGCGTCGATGGCTGCTGGTGAGTTTCTGGTATTTATCACACAGGACGCACGGCCCGCCAGCCCGCAATGGTTGGCCAACATGGTGCATGGCTGCGATTCTGATCCTGCAATTGCGGGAGCTTTCGGCCCGCATCGGGCTCATCCCCACGCCCGCCACGTCACGCACTGCGAGCTGAACCAGCACTTTGCCGGTTTTGGCGACAAGCTATCGGTGGTGCGCCTGGAAGACCGCGCCCGTTTTGCTGCCGACCCCGGTTATCGGCAGTGGTTGCATTTCTTTTCCAGCAACAACTCGTGTATCCGTCGTTCGGTATGGGCGCAGTTGCCCTTGCCCGAAGTGGCTTTTGCCGAAGATCAGACCTGGGCCTTGCGCGCCATTGAGGCGGGCCATGCCAAAGCCTTTGTTCCCGATGCGGTGGTGTACCACTCGCACGATTTCGGCGTGTGGGAAACGTTGCAACGCAATTTTGACGAGGCGCGATCATTCAACCTCTATTTTGGCTACCGCATCCAGGATCACCTGCCCCAGGCACTGCGGTCGGCCGCGCATTTGGCCAAGCGGGATCTTGCGTGGTTGCGCAGCGGTGGCTTGCGCGGGTGGCGATTGTTCAAGAATGCAGGGTACATGGCGTGCATTGAGCTGGCTCGTGTGGTGGGGCAGTACCTGGGCACGCGCCATGACCGTCTGCCCGCCTGGCTGTTGCGCTCGGTGTCGCGCGATGAGCAATTGCAGCGTGCAGGGGCAGCCTGACCATGGCATTGAACCTCAAGAAGAAAATCTGGCGCGTGAAGGAGATGGTGCGCAAGGAAGGGGTGGTCCCTGCCCTGCGTGCCGTGGTACGCCGCCTGCGCCAGGGGCCCGGCCGGTATGTCGATGTTTTCCGGCATTACGACTTTGCACTGCCTTATGCGCTGCATGCCTTGCCGGGCGAGGCCAGGGTGGGAACCCTTCTGTGGTTTATCCCCGATTTCAACCTGGGCTCGGGAGGGCATCTCAATATTTTCCGCACGATCTGGCATCTGGAGCAGATGGGCTACACGTCCACCATCGTGATCGGCAAGCCCGTCATGCACCAGAACGCAGACGAGGCGCGTGACGAAATACGCGAGCATTTTTTCCCATTGCAGGCCGAGGTGCTGCTGGGGCTGGACCAACTGCCTCCTTGCGAGTTTGCCCTGGCCACGGGCTGGGACACGGCCTATGCCGTGCGGGCATTCGCGGGCGCCCAGCACAAACTGTATTTCGTGCAGGACTACGAGCCCCATTTTTACCCGGCGGGGTCAGAGTCGGTGCTGGCCGAGAACACCTACCATTTCGGATTCTTTGGCATCACGGCTGGTGGCTGGCTGGCGCAGAAGCTGGCGCAGGAATACGGCATGACCACCCATCCGGTGGGTTTTGGTGTGGAGCTGGAGCGTTACCGCCGCCTGCCCCGGCGCGAGCCGGAAATCCGCAGGGTGTTCTTCTATGCCCGCCCTCCTACGCCCCGGCGTGCGTTTGAACTGGGCCTGCTGGTGCTGAATGCCGTCTGGGAGCGTTTGCCCGATGTGCAGTTTGTGCTGGCGGGCTGGGACACGGCGGGCTACCACATTCCGTTTCCGCACCTGAATTGCGGCACGTTGGCGCTGGACGATCTGCCTGACCTCTACAGCCAGTGCGATGCCGCGCTGGTGCTGTCGCTCACCAATGCATCGCTGCTTCCTCTGGAGCTGATGTCAAGCGGCTGTGCCGTGGTGTCCAACAGGGGGGCCAACGTGGAGTGGCTGCTCAACGATGATGTGGTGATGCTGGCGGAGTCATCGCCCGAAAAGCTTGCAGACGCTGTGTGTGTCTTGCTGGAGGACAATGCGCGGCGCCACGCCATGAGCCAGCGTGCCGAGGCGTTTGCCCGAAGCCAGACCTGGGATGCCGTGGCCCGTGATTTCGAAGTGGGCTTGCAGCGCGCCCGTGCGCAGAAACCGCGAGGTGAATCCTGATGCGTTGCGCCATTCTGGGCGGTGCTGGCTTCCTGGGGCGCCACATCGGACGCTCCTTGGCGGTCGAGGGCATGGCGGTGTGGTCGGTGGACCGGATGCTGCCGCAACCGGGAAGTGCCCCCTGGCTGGCGGGTGAGGTGCAAGCGGATTGTTTTGACTTGGCCTCCTGGTGGGACAGAGTAGGCGGTGCGGATGTGATCGTTCATCTGGCTTCGTCCACCGTGCCCGCCACGGCGAGTGAAGACCCAGTGCAGGACGCGCAGACCAACCTGGTGGGCACCCTGCGCCTGTTGCAGGCGCTGCGCCAGAAGGAGGCTCGCCCCAGGCTGTTGTTTGCCTCGTCGGGCGGAGCCGTGTATGGGCGGCCGCAATTTGTCCCGCTGAGCGAAGCGCACCCGACCATGCCTATGGGAGCTTATGGTGCCACCAAACTGGCGATTGAGCACCATTTGCGTATCGAGGAGACGCAGCATGGCCTGCCATGCCGCATCTTGCGGCTAAGCAATCCTTATGGCGAGTGGCAGCAGCCCCATGGAGTGCAAGGCGTGATTGCAGTTTTTGCCCACAGGGCATTGCATGGTCAGCCGTTAGACGTGTGGGGCGATGGCTCCGTGGTGCGAGATTTTGTTTATGCGGCCGATGTGGGGCACGCATTTGTATGTGCAGCGCGCCACGAGGGGCCGACGCGGATCTTCAACATTGGTGGTGGTACGGGACACAGTGTGAACGACATCATCCATACCCTGGAGCAGTTGTTGGGCAAGACTATAGACCGGAGAGTTTTTCTGGCGCGTCCGTTTGACCCTCCGGTCAATGTGCTGGACATCCAACGTGCCCGGGAGGAACTGCTGTGGGCCCCGGCGATGGCTTTTGAGGAGGGCGTGGCCAAGTCTGTGCAGTGGCTGCGGACGGTGCCATGACGCGCCCAGAATCCTCTGTGACAGCAGTGTCTTCGGCGGCTCCCAGGAGCGCGCGCCAGTTGTGGGTTCTGTGGCGGTACTGGATGGTGCGGGAGTTCAAGACCCGTTATGCTGGGTCGGTGCTAGGGTTTGCCTGGGCGTTTGTTCAGCCCTTGGCTTCCCTGGCGATCTTCTATGTGCTGTTTGGCTTGGTGCTCGCCGTGCGGGTGCCCGGGCTTGATGTGAACAACGGCTATCTGTTGCACCTGCTGGCGGGGCTGGCTGTTTGGCTTCCGTTCACTGATGCCATCGGTCGAGGCGTAGGGTGCTTGGCCGCATATGAAGACTTTTTGCGTAAGCAACCCATGCCTGCAGAGATTCTGCCCGCTGTGTCGGTCGGGGGGAGTCTGCTGGTTCTGTGCATTGGATACGGGCTGTTGCTGGTGCTGTCGGTAGTGCAGGGCGTGGGGCCCTATGCGTCGCTCGCATGGCTGCCTGCTTTGGTGCTGGCCCAGATTGCGCTGACCTATGGTCTTGCTTTGTTGCTCAGCATGGCGCATTTCCTGTGGCGCGATGTGGGGTCCATGGTGGCTTTTGGCTTGCAGCTGTGGTTTTACGTGACGCCCATCGTGTATCCGCTGTCGCAGGTGCCGGAGCAGTTTCATCGTTGGTTCTTGTTCAATCCACTGGCCTGTTTGGTGTTGATGGTGCAGGGAACCGTGCTGCATATGCCTGTGCCTCCAGGTACACCAGTGGCTTTGGCGGTGTGGGTGGTGCTGCTCGGCGGTGGTGGGTGGTGGTTCTTCCGTTCGATGAAGTCCGCGCTGGGCGAGGCCTTGTAAATCATGACTATCCGCTTTGAGGGTATCGAGAAAACCTACATGGTGTATGCCCGTCCTCAGGACAGATTGTGGGAGTGGGTGACACGTAGCCAGCGCCACCGGGTGCATGTGGCACTGACCGGTATCGATTTTGAGGTGAAGTCCGGCGAGACGTTCGGGCTGATCGGCGAGAACGGCGCAGGCAAAAGCACCCTGCTGAAGATTGCTGCGGGCACTATCCGGCCTACGTGCGGGCAGGTGACGCAAGAGGGGCGTGTGGCTGCACTTCTGGAACTCGGCGCCGGTTTTCATCCCGAGGAGTCGGGCTATGACAACATCCGTTTCATGGCTGCCCTCCATGGGTTGGAGGGGCATGCCATGGAGGAATTCATCGTCCGGGCAACAGCCTTCTCTGAGCTGACAGAGGAGACGCTGGAGCGCCCTGTGAAGACCTATTCATCTGGCATGTTCATGCGTTTGGCATTTGCTGCCGCGACGGCCATCGATCCCGACGTATTGATCGTGGATGAGGCCCTCTCTGTGGGGGATCTGCATTTCCAGAAAAAGAGCCTGAACCGCATTCTGGAGCTGCGTGAACGTGGTGCGACGGTCCTTTTTTGTTCCCACAATCTGTACCAGGTGCGAAGCCTGTGCCAACGCGCCGCGTGGATTCATGGCGGGCGGATACAGGCTATTGGAGCGACCGAGGACGTGGTGACTGCCTACGAATCGCATGAACGGCGTCGGTATGCGCATCTGCGTGTCGAGTCGAATGAGATCGTAAAAAAAGACGATGCGGAACAGTCGATTGCACCGTTGTCGGCGCTGGCGCTGGTGAAGATCGGGGGGCTGACCA
The DNA here is from genome assembly GCF_016783915.1 of Acidovorax sp. Classification (GTDB taxonomy): domain Bacteria; phylum Pseudomonadota; class Gammaproteobacteria; order Burkholderiales; family Burkholderiaceae_C; genus Acidovorax. Next base: position 19,785 of record NZ_JADHVT010000011.1, on the reverse strand, counting down.
TCGAGACCGGGGATGGGGTCAATCCTGCGCAGGTGGACTCGTTTCAGGATATGTCAGTGGAGATCGTGATCGAGTCTTACGCCGATGCGCCATTTCATGTGCTGTTTGCCATCGTCCGTCCGGACAAGGACAATGTGTTTGGCACTAGTACGCAGTTCCGGGCGGAAGAGAAGCCGCTCCAGGGCGTCGGCACTCACCGGATTCGCATGCGATTTCCTCGGTTGTCTTTGCTGTCTGGGGAATACCTGTGGAGTGTGTATGTTCTGGATGATTCAGGCATCCAGGTTCTGGACATGGCAGAGCTGATTCAGCCCTTTACCGTGCTAAACCAAAAACACCGAGAGTTTGGTGTGACCTGGCTCGAGCATGAATGGGTATTGGTGGAATGACGCGTGATTGGTCTCTGGACCTGCTATTTCCCTCTATTGCTCGTGTGCCCACGACCTTGCCATGGCGGCTGGCCAGACGGATAGGTCGCGAATCCCCCTCGGAACGTGAACATCTATTGCGCTGGCTGGAAAGCCTTTTTGCTCGGGTGTTCCCGCATGCCACGGACGCTGAGTACGCCCAATGGGCAAAGGCTCATCTGGCCATGCTGGCCCAGGAGATGGTGGACGCCATGGCGTTCCACCGTCTGGGCCGCTGGGGGGGGCCTGCTATCGATCTGCAAGGGGCTGAGTATGCGAAAAGCCTGACCCGCCAGGGCAAGGGGTTCATCTTGGTGCTCAATCACTTCGATCGGATACTGACCGCGCCGGTAGCGCTCGCCCGAGTGGGGGTCGCCACCAATGTCCTGACGATGCCAGTGCTTGACAATGCAGAGCTTCAGTCGGCGCAGCGTCGATTTCTGCTGCGAAAGATACGCGGCTATACCCAGGTCACTGGGGGAAGATGGCACACCACGAGTGACGGCCTGCGCCCGGTGCACGAGAGCCTGCGGGCGGGCCAGGGGTGGGTGATTTTGGCCGACGCATGGCGACCCGAGTTTGGTCGTTTGCGTGGTCATCCTTTTTTAGGGGGGGCGCTGAATCTGCCCACCGGCATAGAGCGCCTGGCTCAGTCCACGGGTGTTCCATTGCTGCATGCGGTGACATATTCGCGAAGCCCGGCCCACCTGGAGGTGGTTGTCGAGCGGCTGCCGGACAATCCTGGGAAGGCTATTGATACCGTCGTTCAACGCCTGGAACAGGACGTCATAGCCAGGCCCTGGGCATGGTGGCATTGGGGATTATGGGATCAGATGTGGCAGCCGACATCAGGAGCGGAGGGGAATCTATGACCAACGTTGAGCGTTACGACTACGCTTTCGAGCCAGACGGGCAGGAGTGGGCGGCACGGATCTTACGTCGTGTTCCGCCGGATGGCGGCTCGGTCTTGGAGTTGGGCCCGGGTCCTGGCGCCATGACCCGTGTCTTGTTGGCGCGCGGGCATCGGGTGACTGTGGTGGAAAACGACCCCGAGGCTTTGGAGGTCCTCAAGACGTTAGGGGTGGAAGTCATCCCCGGGAATCTGGACAGCACGGACTGGTTGGAAGCGCTCGCTGGTCGGCGTTTCGATGCGGTGCTGGCCTGCGATGTGTTGGAGCATCTCAGAAAACCCGAGGATGTGCTGCATCGTTTGAGCGAGTTTGTCACCCCCATGGGGCGCTTGGTGATTTCTGTCCCCAACATTGCTTATGCAGGTGTGGTGGCGGCGATGCGCAATGGTATTTTCGATTATTCAGACAAAGGGCAACTGGACAGAACCCATGTTCGGTTCTTTACCAAGCGCAGCATCGAAAAGGCGCTGCTGGACTGCGGGTGGGCGCCCAGGGTCTGGGAGGCCAACCGGGTGCCGGTGGAGTGCAGTGAGTTCGCTTGGTACTGGAGTTCGCTGTCAGGTGATCAGCGCCAGGCGCTGCTCGCTGGCTGGCAGGACTTCGACGTGTACCAGTGGATGGTGGTGGTGACCCCGTCAGTGGATGCATCGGCCTGGGAGTTGATTGAGACCCGTGGTATCGCAGACAAGCTGCGTGATGATTTGCAGGCCCTGACGGTGGTTCATCAGCGCGAGCGCGCGTCACTACTTGAGCACCAGAAAGCCTTTTCTGAAGCCAAAGAAATCATCGGTCAGATGCAGCTCGAAATTAATGAGTTGCGCACCGAGATGGAGATCTTGCGCGCGCAAAAGAAGGTGGTGGAGGCGGACTTGGCGGCCAAAATGGTCGAGGCAGAGTCTCGCGAGAGTGTGTGGTTCGGACGTTTGCGTCGGCTCGTGGGCCGAGCCTGAGCCGAATGTCATGGTGGGGCAAATATGTTGCTAGGGGTTCCTGATTTCACGCTTGCGCATGCCGGTGTGGATGTTCTCGGCGCAGATTGTCGAATCGATCCCTCCGTGTCTGTAATGCGCTTTGGCCAGCGTTCAGGGGTGTTGTGTCTAGCCGACGGAGTCAGTCTGTATTCGCACACGCGCCTGGTACTGGGCGACGTAGTGGCTGATCCCCTCGTGGGAATCCGTATTGGTGCTCGTACCATTGTGAATGTGGGGTGCTACCTCTCAGGGGAAGGGGGGCTTGATATTGGTGAAGATGTGTTGATTGGTCCCCATGCCAAGCTCCTGTCTGCGGGGCACGCTATTGACGAGGGAGATGCGATCATTGCGCGCAATCGGATCACCCGCGCAAAAATCACGGTGGAAGATGGGGCTTGGATAGGGGCTGGCGCTATAGTTTTGGAAGGTGTGACCATTGGCCGTGGTGCTGTGGTGGCTGCGGGGGCGCTGGTTCGGCAGGATGTCCCCGCCGGGATGGTAGCCGCCGGAATGCCTGCTCGGCTGATCCGGTCACGGCGTGGAGACGCCTGGCCCGAGCCCCAGGCGCACTCGGTCGGGTTTCTGCGGGTCTGGTCTCGCCTGAAAAGCGTGGGGCACGGCGTGCTGCATCGAGGACGATGATGAGTAAAGTGGATTGGCTGCAGGTGGAGGCGGGTAGTTGGCTGCGGGTGATACTTCGTCTGCGTTGTGCAGCGCTGTCCGTTGTATTGTGGGGCGCCTTGCATCCCGCAGCCAAGGCAGACGCCGTATGGGAGTTTGTGGATGGAGATGGGGTGGTGCACATGGGCAATGGGTCTCCTCCGTCTGCCTCCAGAGGCGTTAAATGGCTCGGCCGGATCCCATCCGTCAAGGCCGATACGGTTGTCAAGGGTAAGGGGCGAGACCCCTCTGCGCTGCAGTTTCCTGGCTATGACGCTGCTAAGCCTCACCTAGAAGCTGCTGCCCTGGCGCAGTCGCTGGACCCCGCATTGGTGATCGCCGTTGCGGCTGCGGAGTCAGCGTTTAACGAGAAGGCCGTTTCGCGCAAAGGTGCTCTGGGCCTGATGCAGGTGATGCCTGCCACCGCCGAGCGCTATGGCGTTGCGGCCCGTCCTGCATCAGAAGGGGCGCATGTAGCCATGGAGCCTAAGGTGAATGCGCAGATTGGAAGCCGTTACCTAGCAGATCTGTTGCGCATGTTTGACGGCGACAAGGAGCTGGCTTTGGCCGCCTACAACGCGGGCGAGGGGGCCGTAATGAAGTATGGGCGGCAGATTCCCCCTTACCCGGAAACGCAGCAATATGTCGCAAAAGTAATGCGTTTATATCGTGCGCTGCTTCGGTAGCGAGTGGGCCGGATCCGCGTTCACTCTTGCATTTCCTGTTCAAAGCTCCTGTGCGATAGCTTGTGAGTAGTTGCTCGTCACTTCCTTTCGCAATGAGCGCCTCATTTTGCGCATCGCGCGTCAATAGATGGTCACGCCGTGCCTTGGCTAGTGCTTTGTCGCAGGTATATGCGCTGAGTGCGGGTACGATCAGCTGCTCATGATCTGGTTGTCTGTGGTGGCATTTATCGTCGCAGCGTTGGCTGCAGGGTACATCGTGCGATGGATGCGCAGCCACGCTTCCGTGTACGGCAATGGCATGCCTCAGCGGTTTCATCTGGGGGATGTTCCTCGCTTGGGAGGGGCTGCCCTCCTCGTGGGCATTGGTTGCAGCTGGGGACTGGGGGTACTGCAGTCTCTTCAGTGGGGAGATCCGGGCTCACTCAAGCTCGGGGCATGGGTGGGCGGCTGGCTGGTGGTGTTGCTGCCTGCCGCCATAGGAGGCATTGCAGAGGACATGACCCAGCGTCTTTCCGTCCGGTACAGGCTGATCCTGACCGGCGCATCAGGTGTCTTTGCTGTGGTTTTGTTGAATCTGACCCTACCCCGCATCGGCTGGCCCTGGCTCGACGCTGTCCTGGTTGCCGCTCCCTGGCTTGGCATCGCCATTGTCGTGCTGGCAGTCGCAGGCCTGCCCCATGCCTTCAATATCATCGACGGCTACAACGGGCTGGCGGGAATGGTTGCCTTGATCGTGTGCCTCGCTTTGGCGCACGTGGCGCTGCAGGTGGGTGACCGGGCACTGGCGGCGCTGCTGGTATCCACTGCCGCAGCCACAGGCGGTTTCTTGGTCTGGAACTACCCGCGCGGCATGTTGTTTGCCGGAGATGGGGGGGCTTATGTGTGGGGCGTGGTGATCGCCATGGCCAGCATCTCGCTGGTGCAGCGCAATGCGGACGTATCACCCTGGTTTCCTATGCTGCTGCTGATCTACCCGGTGTGGGAGACGATCTTTTCCATTTACCGCAAGGCGGTACGGGGTGTTTCTCCGGGTGTGGCCGATGCGCTGCATTTCCACCAGCTCATCTACCGCCGCATTGTGCGCGGGGTGTTTCACGATGATGAGTCCCGCCGGGTACTCATGCGCAACAACCGTACGTCGCCTTATCTGTGGGGTTTCACGCTGCTGACGGTGGTGCCTGCAGTGCTGTTCTGGAACAACACGCCCCTGCTCATGGCGTTTTGTGGGCTTTTTGTGGTCAGCTATGTCATGGCCTACCTGGCCATCGTGCGGTTCAAAGTGCCTAACTGGCTGCGCCACTGACCACTTCTTGTGTTCGCGAGCCCGGCGAATGCGGCACAATTTGCGCCTCACAGTTTTCTCCGGATGGCACGCCTCCATGACCGACCTTCTTTCGATTGCCCCGCGCGACAAGGCTGAAATCCTGGCCCAGGCGCTGCCCTACATCCGCAAGTTCCATGGCAAGACCATGGTGATCAAGTACGGCGGCAACGCCATGACGGACCCGGCCCTGCAGGCCGACTTTGCCGAAGACGTGGTGTTGCTCAAGCTCGTGGGCATGAACCCGGTGGTGGTGCACGGTGGTGGCCCGCAGATCGAGACTGCGCTCAACCGTCTGGGCAAGAAGGGCGAGTTCATCCAGGGCATGCGTGTGACCGATGCCGAGACCATGGAAGTGGTCGAATGGGTGCTGGCCGGTGAGGTGCAGCAGGACATCGTGGGTCTGATCAACCAGGCCGGCGGCAAGGCTGTGGGTTTGACGGGCCGTGATGGCGGCATGATCCGCGCTCAGAAGCTCAAAATGGTGGACAGCAAGGACCCCAGCATCGAACACGACGTGGGCCAGGTGGGCGACATTGTCTCCATCGACCCCAGCGTGGTGAAGGCGTTGCAGGACGATGCCTTCATCCCCGTCATCAGCCCCATCGGCTTTGGCGAGAACAACGAGAGCTATAACATCAATGCCGACGTGGTGGCCAGCAAATTGGCAACGGTGCTGCGGGCCGAAAAGTTGATGCTGCTGACCAACACACCGGGCGTGCTGGACAAGGCGGGCAACCTGTTGACGGACCTGACGGCCCGCCGCATTGACGAGCTGTTTGCCGACGGCACCATCTCGGGCGGCATGCTGCCCAAGATCGCGGGCGCGCTGGATGCAGCCAAGGCGGGGGTCAACGCCGTGCACATCATCGATGGCCGTGTGCCCCATGCCATGCTGCTGGAGATCCTGACCGAGCAGGCCTACGGCACCATGATTCGTAGTCATTGAGATGCTTCCCCTGAGCCGCTTGGCGTCCTCCCCCCCTCACGCTGCGAGGGAGGGAGACGCAGCCGGCGCGGCGGGGTGGCCCTTGCGTGGCCCCCGCTGCCCTGGATCGCGCTAGTTGCAGGCCACATGGGTGGTATCCGTTGCACAAGGTCACTGAAAAATGCGCCTGCTGTTGGTCGAAGACGATGTGATGGTGGCCAGCGGCATCAAGCTGGGGCTCACCGATGCGGGGTATGCGGTGGATTGGGTGGGCAGTGGTGAGCGGGCCGAAGAGGTGCTGCGCGCTGAGTCGTTTGACGCAGCCATCATCGACATCGGGCTGCCCGCCATGGATGGCCTGGAGCTGACGCGCCGCCTGCGCCGCCCTGACATGGCGAGTCCGGCCATGCCGGTGTTGATCCTGACCGCGCGCGATGCGCTGCACGACCGGGTGCAGGGGCTGGACCTGGGCGCGGATGACTACATGGTCAAGCCGTTCGAGCTGCCTGAGCTGCTGGCGCGCCTGCGGGCGCTGTTGCGCCGTTCTCAGGCCGCCACCACCGCCGTGCTGAGTTTTGGCCCCCTGGAGCTGGACACGGCCGGGCGCCGTGCCAGCATGCGCACGCCGTCGGGCGAGCAGGTCATCGAACTGGGCCCGCGCGAGTGGACGGTACTCGAATACCTGCTCATCAACGCCCCCAAGCCTGCCAGCAAAGACAAGCTCCTGCAGGCGCTGACTGGGTGGGACAAGGAGATCACGCCCAACGCGGTGGAGGTCTATGTCTCGCGCCTGCGGGGCAAGCTGGAACCCCATGGTGTGGCGCTGCGGTCCATACGGGGCTTTGGTTACCGGCTTGAACTGCAGGTAACCTGAGCGGGAATTTTCCGCCCCACTTCGCCGCTTCGCCATGCTTTGGAAAACCCCCTCCCGGCGGCCCGGCCTGCGCGCCATGACGTCGGACCTGCGCACCCGGCTGCTGCTGATGCTGGTGCTGCCCCTGTGCGTATTGGTGCTGGCGGGGGTCTGGCTGGATTACCGGTCGGCCGATGAGGCGGCTGGCCAGCACGACCAGCGTCTGGTGCGGCTGCTTCCCGCGCTGGCCGATTCGGTGCTGGCGCCGCCCATCCACGACAACGACCCGCCGCTGCTGCTGCTTGCGCCGCCCATCGAAGAGTTTTTGCGCCAGAACGCGGGCTTTGCGGCCTACAGCGTGCGTGACACATCGGGACGCCTGTTGCTCGGAGAGGGCTGGGTACACGGCGCAGTGCCCACCACACAGGCCCCAGAGTTCCACAGCGTGGAGTTCGGCGGGGTGACCTACCGGGTGGCGGCGCAACGCGGGCGCACGGGGGCGGGCGAACTGGTGGTGGCCCTGGCCGATGGGTCGGACCCCCGCCAGAAATGGGCGCAGCAACTGCTCCTGAGGGTGCTGCTGCCCAACCTCGTACTGCTGATTGCGGCCGGTTTTGCCATCCATTGGGCGGTGCGGCAGGCGTTCAAGCCGCTGGTGGGGCTGGCCGAGGCGGTGGAGCGCCGCTCGCCGCGCGATCTCAGCCCCATCGACGAGGCCGCTTCGCCCGACGAGGTGCGGCCTCTGGTGCACTCGCTCAACCGCCTGTTTGCGCTGGTCAACGCACAGGCCGAAGGGCAGCGGCGTTTTGTGGCCGACGCGGCGCACCAGTTGCGCACGCCGCTGGCGGGCTTGCAGGCCCAGGTGGAGGCCTGGGCCATGATGGCCAAGGCGGCAGCGCCGCCACGCACGTCTTTCCCGGACTTCGATAGAAAAATGCCGCTAGCGCATGAAGATCGTGCTCAGGGTGCTATTGTTTTAGGAGTTGATCAGATCGAGAAGCTGCGCAACGCCACGCGCCGCACCTCGCAGCTGGCGCACCAGCTGCTGGCGCTGTCCCGGGCTGACGCCCGCAGCCTGGACGCGCAGCCACCGCAGCGGGTGGACCTCAAGGACCTGTGCGAATCGCTGCTGGAAACCTTTTTGGACGCCGCCACCGGCAAGGGCCTGGACCTGGGGCTTGATGTGCAGCTGGTTCACGTGACAGGCCATGGCTGGCTGCTGCGCGAGCTGCTGTCCAATCTGGTGGACAACGCCATCAAATACACACCGCCCGGTGGTGTGGTCACCATCCGCTGCGGACTGCGCCAGGGGCGCGCGGGCCCGCCCCGGCCCTACGTGGAGGTGGAGGACGACGGCCCTGGCGTGCCCGAGGCCGAGCGCACCCGCGTGCTGCAGCGGTTCTACCGCGTACCCGGCGCGGGAGGCGAGGGCACGGGCCTGGGCCTGGCCATTGCGGACGAGATTGCCCGGGTGCACCGCGCCGCACTGACGCTGGGCACGGGCCCCCAGGGGCGCGGGCTGCTCGTGACGGTGGTGTTTCCTCTCTAGCCGTGCGTGGCCCGCAGGCTGTCTGGACCGGCCTGGGGCCTGTGCGAGAATCATTTCCATACACGATTGACTTGTGCAAACAGGTGGCGGCCCCGCCCCTCTTGGCTGCGGCAAGATGTGACATCGTGATCCACGCCCTGCTGTGATCCGACCATGCCCCGTGGCATGCGCTCCGGGAGCAGGGCCCCACCGGAGCCCCTGTCCTGCATGTCTGAAATCTCGCCCCTCCCCGAGCCTGCCAGTACCGCCGAAGCGGGTGATGTTGTGGCTGCCCGCAAGCGGCCCAAGCCCGGAGAGCGGCGCATCCAGATCCTGCAAGCCCTGGCGGCCATGCTGGAGCAGCCGGGGGCCGAGCGCATCACCACCGCCGCGCTGGCCGCACGCCTGTCGGTCAGCGAGGCGGCGTTGTACCGCCACTTCGCCAGCAAGGCGCAGATGTTCGAGGGCTTGATCGATTTCATCGAGCAATCGGTGTTCACGCTGGTGCAGCAGATCACCGGGCGCGACGTGCCCGACCCCGCACAGCCTGCCGATGCGGGCGCTCGCCAGGCGGCGCGCATCGTGGCGCTGGTGCTGCAGTTTGGCGAACGCAACCCCGGAATGGTGCGGGTGATGGTGGGTGACGCGCTGGTGTTTGAGCACGAACGCCTGCAGCAGCGCATGAACCAGTTTTTTGACCGCATCGAATCCACCTTGCGCCAGTGCCTGCGGGCGACCACGGCAGCATCCAGCACACCCACGGTCGATGCCCAGGTGGCAGCCAGTGTGCTGACGGCCTTTGTGGTCGGGCGCCTGCAGGGCTATGCGCGCTCGGGTTTCCGGCGCCTGCCTACTGAGCATCTGGAAGCCAGCCTGGCGTTGATGCTGTAGCGGCTCGAGCCCTTGAGGCAGGGCGTCATGAAGGGGGTTGCGCGGCTGCAACGGCCGGTTTGGGTGGGTCTCCCTATTTTTTTCGGGGGCTTGGGGGCTGCGGGGAATTTGCTGCAGAATAGAACGAACGTTCGTTTTTATTCGTGCCCATGTCTTCCACCCCCGAATCCCGTCAGGTCACCCGCATCCCGCGCGCTCGCAGCGGTACCGGCCGCGCCCTGCAAAAAGGCCAGCAGACCAAGGCTGCCATCGTCGAGGCGGCGTTGGGCCTGGCCACGCACATCGGGCTGGAAGGCCTGTCCATCGGGGCGCTCGCAGACGTCACCGGCATGAGCAAGTCGGGCGTGTTTGCCCACTTTGGCTCCCGCGAAGAGCTGCAGATCTCCGTCATCCGCGAGTACCACACACGTTTTGAGCAAGAGGTGTTCTACCCCGCCATGTCCGCCCCACGCGGCGTGGCGCGTTTGTCGGCATTGTTCGACAACTGGATGAAGCGCACCTCCATCGAAATCGACTCGGGCTGCATTTACATCAGCGGCGCGGTCGAGTTTGATGACCGCACCGGCCCAGTACGCGATGCACTCGCCAGCTCGGTGCTGACATGGCATGCCGCCATGCGCCGCGCCATCGAGCAGTGCAAGGAACTGGGCGAGCTGCGTGCCGACACCAAGGAAGAGCAGATGCTCTTCGAGATCCACGGCCTGATCCTCGCGCTGCACTACGAGGCGCGGTTCCTGCAGACCCCGGGCTCCATCGACCGGGCCGTCGTGGGCTTTCACAACATTCTGGCGCGTTACAGCGCGCCAACAGCGGCCGCCAAGGCACCCACAGTGGCGCGCCGCAAAGTTTCCAACCAAACCACCACATCCAAGGAGTAAACCCATGCCTACCTATACGCCGCCCCTGCGCGACATGCAATTCGTCATGCACGAAGTGCTCAAGGTCAGTGATGAATTCAAGGCGATGCCACCCCACGCCGAAGTGGATGTGGACACCATCAACGCCGTGATCGAAGAAGCCGGCAAGTTCGCCGCCGAAGTCGCGTTCCCGCTCAACATCAGCGGCGACACCGAAGGCTGCGTGCTCAACAAGACCACGCACGAAGTGAAGACCCCCACGGGCTTCAAGGACGCCTATGCCAAGTACGTCGAAGGCGGCTGGGCGGCGCTGAGCTGCGACCCCACCTACGGCGGCCAGGGTCTGCCCTTTGTGCTGAACCAGTGCCTGTACGAGATGCTGAACTCGGCCAACCAGGCCTGGACGATGTACCCCGGCCTGTCGCACGGCGCCTACGAAGCCCTGCACGCCCACGGCACCGACGCCCAGAAGGCCCTGTACCTGCCCAAGCTGACCAGCGGCGAGTGGACCGGCACCATGTGCCTGACCGAACCCCATTGCGGCACCGACCTGGGCCTGATGCGCACCAAGGCCGAACCCCAGGCCGATGGCACCTACAAGATCACCGGCAACAAGATCTTCATCAGTGCCGGTGAGCATGACATGGCTGCCAACATCGTCCACCTGGTGCTGGCGCGCCTGCCCGATGCACCCAAGGGCAGCAAGGGCATCAGCCTGTTCGTGGTGCCCAAGTTCCACGTCAAGGCCGACGGCTCGCTGGGCGAGCGCAACCCGATCTTCTGTACCGGCCTGGAACACAAGATGGGCATCCACGGCAACGCCACCGCGCAGATTGCGCTCGACGGCGCCATCGGCACCATGGTGGGCCAGCCCAACAAGGGCCTGGCTGCCATGTTCGTGATGATGAACGCTGCCCGCCTGGGCGTGGGCAACCAGTCGCTGGGCCTGACCGAAGTGGCCTACCAGAACGCACTGGCCTATGCCAAGGACCGCATCCAGTCGCGCAGCCTGTCGGGCACCAAGGCCAAGGACAAGGACGCCGACCCCATCATCGTGCACCCTGATGTGCGCAAGATGCTGCTCACGGCCAAGGCCTACGCCGAAGGCGGCCGCGCGCTGCAGATCTATTGCACGCTGCTGCTCGACAAGGTGCACAGCCACCCCGATGAAAAGGTGCGCAAGGACTCCGAAGAACTCGTCGCTCTGCTCACGCCCATCGTCAAGGCCTTCATCACCGACAACGGCCACATCAGCACCAACGCGTGCATGCAGGTCTTCGGCGGCCACGGCTTCATCAAGGAATGGGGCATGGAGCAGTACGTGCGGGACAACCGCATCAACATGATCTACGAAGGCACCAACACCATCCAGTCGCTCGACCTGCTGGGCCGCAAGGTGCTGGGCAATAACGGCGCCACGCTCAAGAAGCTGGGCAAGCTGATCGGCCAGCTGGTGGAAGAAGAGGGCGTGAACGAACGGATGGCCGAGTTCATCAACCCCGTGGCCATGCTGGGCGACCAGATGACCAAGTTCACCACCGAGATCGGCTTCAAGGGCATGCAAAACCCCGATGAAGTGGGCGCTGCCGCCGTGGACTACCTGCGCGTGGCCGGCCACCTGGTGTTCGGCTACCTGTTTGCCCGCATGGCCCAGGTGGCCTTGCGCGAAATCGCCGCTGGCAACACCGATCCGTTCTACGGCGCCAAGCTGCAGACCGCTCGCTTCTACTTTGCCAAGCTGTTCCCCGAAACCGCCACGCTGATGCGCACCGCACGTGCTGGCAGCAAGGTGCTGATGGACACCGATCTGGCCTTGGCCTGATTGGTGCCGGATGCGGTTTTCAAGCCTTTTTGCCAGGGAGCGCACATGTTCAAAGCGGTAGCAGCTATTGTTTTGGTAGCGGGTACGCTTCCGGCCTGGGCGCAGATGACGCCCGAAGGCCTGTGGCGCAACATCGACGACAAGACCGGTGAGGCCAAGGCCGAGATCCGCATCCGCGACATCGGCAGTGGCATGCTGCACGGAGCGCTGGAAAAGCGCCTGACCAAGGATGCCAAGCCTGACGATGTCTGCGACGAATGCTCGGACGACCGCAAGGGCAAGCCCATCCTGGGGCTGGAGATCATCCGTGGCGCCAAAAAGGCAGAAGGCAAAGAGGTGTGGGAGGGCGGCAAGATTCTCGACCCCGAGAATGGCCGCAACTACACCCTGCGCATGACCCCCATCGAGGGCGGCAAGAAGCTCGAAGTGCGCGGCTCGATCGGCCCGTTCGGCCGCACGCAAACCTGGATCCGCGTCCAGTAAACCCCATTCCCGTGGCCGCGCGCACCGCCAGAGGCGCTGCGCCGCGCCCCAACCAGGAACTCAACCCATGTCCCGATTCCAAGTGAAAAAAGTCGCCGTGCTCGGCGCAGGCGTGATGGGCGCGCAGATTGCCGCCCACCTCGTCAACGTGAAGGTGCCCGTGGTGCTGTTCGACCTGCCTGCCAAGGAAGGCCCGAAGAACGGCATCGTCACCAAGGCCGTGGAAGGCCTGAAGAAGCTCAAGCCCTCGCCCCTGGGCGTGGCCGACGACGCAGCGCTGATCCAGCAGGCCAACTACGAAGAGCACATGCACCTGCTCAAGGAATGCGACCTCGTGATCGAGGCCATTGCCGAGCGCATGGACTGGAAGCTGGACCTGTACACCAAGATCGCTCCCCATGTGGCCAAGCATGCCATCCTGGCGTCCAACACCTCGGGCCTGTCGATCACCAAATTGAGCGAAGTGCTGCCCGAGAGCATCAAGCCCCGCTTTTGCGGCATCCACTTCTTCAACCCCCCGCGCTACATGACGCTGGTGGAGTTGATCAACACCCCCACCACCCAGCCTGAAGTGCTGGACCAGCTTGAAGCCTTTGTGACCAGCGGCCTGGGCAAGGGCGTGGTGCGTGCGCACGACACGCCCAACTTCGTGGCCAACCGCGTGGGCATCGCCGGCATGCTGGCCACGATGAAAGAGGTCGAGAACTTCGGCCTGACCTACGATGTGGTGGACGACCTCACAGGCAAGAAGCTCGGCCGCGCATCGAGCGGCACCTTCCGCACCGCCGATGTGGTGGGCCTGGACACCATGGCCCACGTCATCAAGACGCTGCAGGACAACCTGAGCATCGAGACCGACCCCTTCTACGAAAGCTTTGGTACGCCCGCCGTGCTGAAAAAGTTGCTGGAACTGGGCAATCTGGGCCAGAAGACCAAGGCCGGCTTTTTCAAGAAGGTCGGCCGCGACGTGATGCGCTTCGAGCTGGAAAGCGAAGAGTACGTGCCCGCTGGCCAGAAGGCCGACGAGGTATACGCCCGCATGCTCAAGAAGCCCGCCGCCGAACGCCTGCGCCTGCTGCGCAACGCCGAAGGCGCGCCCGGCCAGTTCCTCTGGGCCATCCTGCGTAACAGCTTTCACTACGCTGCCGTGCACCTTGGCACCATTGCCGACAATGCCCGCGACGTGGACCAGGCCATGCGCTGGGGCTTTGGCATGAAGCAGGGCCCCTTCGAGCTGTGGCAAGAAGCGGGCTGGCTCGACGTGGCGAAAATGATTCAGGAAGACATCGACGCGGGCAAGGCCCTTTCCAAAGCACCGCTGCCCGAGTGGGTCTTCAGAGGCCCCGTAGCTGAAGCCGGTGGCGTGCACACCGCGCAAGGTTCGTGGAGCGCATCGCAGAACAAGTTTGTCCCGCGCCGCCAGTTGCCTGTGTACGAGCGCCAGATCTTCCCCGAGGCCCTGCTGGGTGAGTCCAGCCTGCCCGACTGGCGCACCGCCGGTACGACCATTGCCGAGTCCAGGGCGCTGCGCACCTGGACGCTCGACGGCCAGGTATTGATCGCCAGCATCAAGAACAAGATGCACGCCATCAGCCCCGAAGTGATGGAAGCGCTGATGGAGGGCCTGGAACTGGCCGAGGCCGAGTACCAGGGCATGGTCATCTGGTCCGGCGACGCGCCGTTCAGCGTGGGCGCTGACCTGGAAGCCACCATGCCTGCGTTCATGGTCGGCGGTGCCGATGCGGTGGAAAGCATCGAGCAGGAGCTGCAAAACCTGATGATGCGCATCCGCTATGCGCAGGTGCCTGTCGTCGCAGCCATCCATGGCATGGCGCTGGGCGGTGGCTGTGAGCTGGCCGTGTATTCGGCCAAGCGCGTGGCCCACATGGAAAGCTACATCGGCCTGGTGGAAGTGGGCGTGGGCCTGGTGCCCGGTGCTGGCGGCCTGACCTACATCGCCCGCCGTGCGGCCGAGAACATGGCGGCTTCGACAAGCAAAGATCTGCTGCCCTTCCTGACGGAAGGTTTCACTGCCGCCGCGATGGCCAAGGTGGGCACCAGCGCTCTGGAGTCGCGCAAGCTGGGTTACCTGCTGGACAGCGACGTGATCGTGCCCCACAAGGATGAGCTGCTGTTCGTGGCCATCAACGAAGCCAAGTCCATGGCCGCCAGCGGCTGGCGTGCACCGCACAAGCGCCTGTTCCCCGTGGCGGGCCGCAGTGGTCTGGCCACCATCAAGGCGCAGCTGGTGAACATGCGTGACGGCGGCTTCATCAGCGCCTACGACTTCAAGATCGGCGCCATGATCGCCGAGGTGGTCTGTGGGGGCGATGTGGACGCAGGTGCGCTGGTGAGCGAGGAATACCTGCTCACGCTGGAGCGCAAGGTGTTCTGCCACCTGATCGCCCAGCCCAAGACGCACGAGCGCATCCTGGGCATGTTGTCCACCGGCAAGCCGGTGCGCAACTGATCCGAGCGTCGATGGATCACCGGTTGACCGACATGAGCGAACACGCCCCCAACAAACTGCAGCGCTCGCTGATGCGCCTGGACGAGGCCCCCGCCTTCATGCGCGGCTTCGTTCAGAACATCATCCTGCGCCGGGCCGTGCCCTTTACCGGCACGGCCGGGGTGAAGTTTGTATCGCTCACGCCTGAGCGTGTCGAAGTGCATCTTGCCAACGAGCACCGCGTGCAAAACCACATCGGTGGCGTGCACGCCTCGGCCATGAACCTGCTGGCCGAAACGGCCACCGGCATGGCCGTGGGCATGAACGTGCGCGACGACTGCCTGCCGCTGGCCAAGGAGTTGTCCATGGCGTTCAAGAAGCGCGCCACGGGCGGCCTCAAAGCCGTGGCCACGCTCACCGCCGAGCAGCGCGCCGCCATGCGGGCCAGCGACAAGGGCGAGGTGCAGGTGAAGGTCACCGTGACCGACGAAGCCGGTGTGGAGCCGGTCGAATGTGTATTTACGTGGGCCTGGGTTCCTTCCAGCCGCCCCCCCAAGAATTGAAGGAGTTTCACCATGGCTCAAAAACAAGTCCAGGACGCCTACATCGTTGCCGCCACGCGCACGCCCATCGGGCGCTCGGGCCGCGGCTATTTCAAGAACACCCGCCCCGATGACCTGCTGGTCGCAGCCATCAAGAGCGCGATGCTGCAGGTGCCCACGCTGGACCCCAAGGCGATTGAAGACGCCATCATTGGCTGCTCGTTCCCCGAAGGCGAGCAAGGCATGAACATGGCCCGCATTGCAGTGGGCCTGGCGTTCGACCACCCGGTGGGCGGCGTGACCGTGAACCGCTTTTGCGCGTCCGGCATCACCGCACTGCAGATGGCTGCTGACCGCATCCGCGTGGGTGAGGCCGATGTGCTGATCGCTGGCGGCGCCGAGTCCATGAGCCTGGTGCCCATGGGCGGTAACAAGCCCTCGTTCAACGCAGAAATCTTTGCGCGTGATGAGAACGTGGGCATTGCCTACGGCATGGGCCTCACGGCCGAGAAGGTGGCCCAGCAGTGGAAGATCAGCCGCGAGGCGCAAGACGCTTTTGCGCTCGAATCCCACCTGCGTGCCATCAAGGCGCAAAAGGCCGGTGAGTTCACCGACGAAATCACGCCCTACGAAATCGTGGAGCGTTCGCCCAACCTCGCCACCGGCGAAGTGGTGGAAAAGCGCCGCACCGTGAGCCTGGATGAGGGCCCGCGCCCCGACACGTCCCTGGAAGGCCTGGCCAAGCTCAAGCCCGTGTTTGCTGCACGCGGCAGTGTCACGGCAGGCAACAGCTCGCAGACCAGCGATGGCGCGGGTGCACTGATCGTGGCCAGCGAAAAGGCCGTGAAGCAGTTTGGCCTGACGCCCCTCGCGCGCTTTGTGAGCTACGCCGCGCGTGGCGTGCCGCCCGAGATCATGGGCATTGGTCCTATCGAAGCGATTCCTGCAGCCCTGCGTTATGCGGGTCTCAAGAGCGATGACATCGGCTGGTACGAGCTGAACGAAGCGTTTGCGGCCCAGTCGCTGGCGGTGATCAGTACGCTGGGTCTGAACCCTGCGAACGTGAACCCCATGGGTGGCGCGATTGCATTGGGGCACCCGCTGGGGGCTACCGGTGCCATCCGTGCGGCGACGGTGGTGCATGCGCTGCGTCGGCACAAGCTGAAGTACGGGATGGTCACGATGTGTGTAGGTACCGGCCAAGGCGCCGCGGGCATCATCGAGGCTTTGTAACCGGCTACTGCGCGGGCCATCTGCGTCGTTGGGCGGTGCTCGGAATCCTCACGTACAGGAAGTACGTTCCGGTTCCTGTGCTCCGTCCACCTAGCAGCTGATCCCGCTCGCTACGCCCTTGAGGGCGGGGTGTGAAGGCAGGGGGAAGTGCACTGCCTGTTTTTCTTTTCCATTCAAGCTGGCGCAGATCGGCATTGAACCAAGGAGACAGACATGAACAAGCAAACCTTGCAGGTGAACGGGGCAGTGTCATTGGCGCTGCGTGTCTATGAGCCCGAGGGCGCTCCGCGCGCCAGCGTTGTCATTGGCGGCGCGATGGGGGTGCGGCAGTCGTTTTACGAGGCCTTTGCGCTGTGGATGGCGCAGCAGGGGTTTCGGGTCACCACGTTTGATTACCGAGGCCACGGCGATTCGCTGCAGGGCGCCATGCGCGACGTGAAGGCGGATCTTTTCGATTGGGCCGAGGACTACGAGGCGGTGATCTCCGTCGCCAAGGCAGCGTTGCCGTCGCAGCCGCTGTATCTGCTGGGCCACAGCCTGGGCGCGCAGTTGCCGGGCTTGCTGAAAAAGCCTGGGCAGGTGGCTGGCCTGCTGAGCGTGGCCGCAGGCAGCGGCTACTGGCGTGACAACGCTCCGCAGCTCAAGCGCATCGTTCCGTATTTCTGGTGGGTGCTGGTGCCGCTGGCCACGCGGCTGTGCGGGTACTTTCCGGGGCGCACGCTCAAGAAGGTGGGCGACCTGCCTGCGGGGGTGATCCTGCAGTGGCGGCGCTGGTGTCTGGACCCCGCTTACAGCGTGGGGGCTGAGGGGCCTGCGGTGGCGCAGAGTTATGGCGCGGTGCGGTTCCCGGTGCTGGCGCTGTCGATGGCGGACGACGAGCTGATGACCTTGCGCGGCACGCACAACCTGGTGAACCTGTACGCCAACACCGAGCGCCGGGTGGAGAGCATCACCCCGGCTGACTTGCAGGTGCGGCGCATCGGCCATTTCGGCTTCTTTCGCGACCAGTTCCAGCAGAGCCTGTGGCCGCGCGCAGCGGCTGCGCTGGCCGCACTGGGCGGTGGCGGAATGCCCCACGGCGAAGTCTCCGGTACGACGGCCTGAGCGGTCGTTTCGCGGCACACTCGCAGCATGACTTCCTCTTCATCCACTTCTTCGTCTGCGTCTTCGTCCTCCGCTGCCCACCCGCTGGACGAGGCGCTGCAGCTGACTGCCTCGTCCGCTGCGACCGGCCAGTACGAAGGGCAGACCCACCCCGGCTACTGGAACATGGTGGGCCCGTTTGGCGGCATCACCGCTGCCACGCTGCTGCAGGCCATCTTGCAGCACCCCGATCGGCTGGGCGACCCGCTGTCGCTCACAGTCAACTACGCGGGCGCGTTGACCGCTGGTGCGTTCACGGTGCAGGCAACTCCTGTTCGCACCAATCGCTCCACCCAGCACTGGACGCTGTCGATCCTGCAGGCCGGTGCCGACGGCGCGCAGGTGGTCACTACCACGGCCACCGCCGTCACGGCCGTGCGCCGCGAGACCTGGAGCGTGGGCGATGTGCCCATGCCGCAGGTGCCCCCACCTGCAGAGCAAAAAGCCATCGTTGCCCCCTTGGGTGCGGTGGAATGGCTCAACCGCTACGAGATGCGTCCCATCGCTGGCTTCATCCCGCGCACCTGGGACGGCAGTGGCGACCACAGCCTGACGCAGCTGTGGATGCGCGACACACCACCGCGGCCGCTCGACTTTGTGGCGCTGTCCGCATTGGCCGATGTGTTCTTCCCCCGCGTGTGGCTGCGCCGTGCGCGCCAGGTGCCTGCGGGCACGGTGTCCATCACCGTGTACTTTCACGCCACAGCAGAGCAGCTGCAGGCCACGGGCACGGGCTTCCTGCTCGGCCAGGCGCGCGGGCAGGAGTTCCGCAACGGATTCTTTGACCAGACCGTGCAGCTCTGGAACGAGGCAGGCACCATGCTCGCCACCAGCCACCAGATCGTTTACTACAAGGAATAGTGCGCGGACCGGTGGCTCTGCGCCGCCGTGCATCGTTCCTCTCGTCCCCATCCATCAGACCCGGAATCACCTCCACCATGACCGAAGCCACCCAAGACATCCTCGTCCACTCCGAAGCGGGCGTGACCACCATCACCTTCAACCGCGTGGACAAGAAGAACTCCATCACGCGCGACATGTACGCCGCCATGGCCGATGCGCTCGATGCCGCCAAGGCCGATGCCAGCGTGCGCGTAGTGGTGTTCCAGGGCGACGTGGCGATCTTCAGCGCGGGCAATGACATTGGCGACTTTCTGCAGCAGCCGCCTGCCACGCAGGACTCGCCCGTGTTCCG
Source organism: Acidovorax sp. (assembly GCF_016783915.1). Taxonomy (GTDB): domain Bacteria; phylum Pseudomonadota; class Gammaproteobacteria; order Burkholderiales; family Burkholderiaceae_C; genus Acidovorax. Next base: position 905 of record NZ_JADHVT010000011.1, on the reverse strand, counting down.
TTTTCTGCGCGGCATCGCCACTTTCCCCAAGCCCGTGATCGCTTCGGTCTGCGGCCCGGCCGTGGGCATCGGCACGACCATGCTTTTCCATTGCGACCTGGTCTATGCGGGCGACAACGCGGCGTTCTCCATGCCGTTCGTGAATTTGGGCCTGTGCCCCGAGGCCGCATCGAGCCTGCTGGTGCCGCAGATGCTGGGGTACCACCGCGCTGCGGAAGCGCTGCTGCTGGGCGAGCCTTTCATGGCCGAGGCCGCGTTGGAAGTGGGGCTGGTGAATCGTGTGGTGCCGCCCACCGAGTGCAATGGCGTCGCACAGGCGCAGGCGAAGAAGCTGGCTGCCAAGCCGTTGTCGTCGCTCATCGAAACCAAGCGGTTGATGAAGGGCGGGCAGACAGCGAAGGTGCTGGAGGTGATGGCGGAAGAGGGCGAGAGCTTTGGGCGCATGTTGCGTGAGCCTGCAGCGCGGGAAGCGTTCTCGGCTTTTATGGAAAAGAGAAAGCCTGATTTCAGCGCGGTTTGATTCGCTAGTTTTGAGGTATTTTGGCTGCTGGCGCTTGTAAATAAAGCGCTGGCAGCTATTGTTTTTATAGCTCGTTCGCGCCCCACCCGTTCGGGTTGGCCTACCGAAGCTTGTTTTGGCGGTGGCTACTGCATGCCCGTGTGAAGTGCGGGAGCCGGGAGTCGCCCGGCGTGCGAGTAACTTTCTTTTGCTTCGCCAAAAGAAAGTCACCAAAGAAAAGGCGACCCCCAGTCTGCGGCCCCTTCGCGGTGCGAAGGGGCAGACCTGCGGCGGGGCGGTTGCGGGGTGCGCCGTGGAACTCACTGCGCTGCGGTGCAGCTTCGTTCAGACATCCGCGGCGAGTCAGAGCACGAGGCATGGGCGCTCCGACGCCCATGCTCACCCC
>NZ_JADHVT010000216.1 GCF_016783915.1 Acidovorax sp. | reverse complement strand
AGGCTTTGGACCCATGGAACTCCTCGGAGGAATTTGCAAGAAAACAGGTAATGGCAAAACCATACCTTGCAAATCCTGCGCCCATCAATCAGCAGAACTACGTGTCAAATCAACTACTTGTGGATTGTTCAGGGCGGACTATCAAGTCAGTGACGACCGAAATTGGCACCGTCGCGGGACTCAACACCTTCGCCGGTGCTCAGTTCTACGCTGACGAGCGCACAGCGTTTGAAACCAGCAGCAAGGCCCTGTCTCAAGCTCTGGCCGTCTACAAGAAGGATCTGGAGGCGCTGAAGAATTCGCTTGAGACTCGGAAGAACAACTTGTTCCAGCCCACGACCCTCAAGGCTCCGTCCCATGACGCAAAGGAAATCGCAAAGCACGTTGCCGACATCAATGCGCTGATCGGCACGAGCAACGGCAAGACTGCCACGTTAGAAAAAGACAAAACCAGTGCGAGAGAGGCGCTTCGCCTGGCTGATGTCTTCGCCTTCGCTGAGGCCATAACCTATGACAAGGAGCTTGGCCGGATTGCCACCCTCAAGACCACCGCTGATACCGCAAGCACGGCATTCACCGATGCAGAAAAAGAGATTCGTGAAGCCGAGGCTGAGGTCCAGACATTGCGGGCCAAACAGAAGGACGAGCGCAAGGGGGCGGAAAGAGTCAATGCATTGCTCAACAACTTCTTCGGCCATGACGGAATCAAGTTGGAAGCGCGCGATGGTGCAGACAAAGCGACTGTCAAGTTTGAGATCACCCGCAACGGCAAGTCGGCGTACAACCTGAGCGAAGGCGAATGCAGCCTCATCGCATTCTGCTACTTCATGGCCAAACTTGAAGATCCAGAAAGCAGAGGCAGAGAATTAATAATTTATATTGATGATCCGATTTCAAGCTTGGACGGAAATCACATTTTCTTCATGTTCAGCTTGATTGAAAGCTTGATTGCCAAGCCCAACAAGAATCAAGATGGCTCAAATTCATACCGCTACAAACAACTATTTATTTCAACGCACAATCTGGATTTCTTGAAGTATCTCAAGAAGCTGTCTCAGCCGCCGGAAAAGAACCACGGAGGCAGCCAGCACTTCTTGATTGAGAGAAACGGCGGCGCCAGTGCCATCTCGCTAATGCCTTCTTATCTCAAAGAATACATCACCGAATTCAATTACCTGTTCCATCAGATCTACAAGTGTCGTGATGCAGAATATGCAAAGGTTTCGCATGAGCCTTTTTATTCATTTGGCAATAATTTGCGAAAATTTCTTGAGGCATTTCTTTTTTACAAATATCCTCACCACGACAATCAAAACGACAGCTTTGAGCGCATGAAAAAGTTTTTTGGTGATGATGATTTAGCGGTCGCTTTAATCAATCGTCTCAACAACGAGCTCTCGCACTTAGAGTCAATTTTTGATCGAAGCATGAAGCCCGTGGAGATACCAGAGATTCCAAAATTGGCCAATTATGTTCTGGATAAGATCTATGAAAAAGATCCACACCAGTACAACTCGTTGGTAAAAAGTATTGGAGAGCCGGAGCGAGCAGGTTGAATCGACCGGTATTACCTAGATGGTTTCCGACTGCGTGCAACTCTTTACTGCTATCACGGAATGACTTGCGCACTGCAAAGAGCCGTCATTCAAGTTGCGGAGTCGATGGGCAGCAATCGCTGCGAAGCAGTCGGAAAGCCGAGCATTCAATTTTGCAGGCCACCACCAATCTACCGCCCCCGAACCACGCGCGCCCTCCGCGCACCCCCCGCCACCTGACAAGCCCGCCGATACGCCCGCAGCGTCACTTCTGCCCGCTGCATCACCGTGTCCTCCACCGTGGCCGCGCCTCCGGCCAGCTCATCGGCCTGCGCCTGCAGCAACTCCGCCGGGCTCATGCCCGACGCCTCGCCCGTCAGCAGCGCAATCCCCTCGCTCACATGCCCCATGGTGTAGACATGGAACAGCCCGCGCTCCACCGCGTCCAGCACGCTGCGGTCCAGCATCAGGTGGCGCTGGTTGCGGGCGGGGATCAGCACGCCGTGGGTGCCGTCCAGCCCCGCCGTCGCGCAGGCGCGGAACCAGCCTTCGATCTTTTCGTTGATGCCGCCCACGGGCAGCACTTCGCCGTGCTGGTTCAGTGCGCCGGTCACGGCAATGCCCTGGCGCAGGGGCAGGCCTGACAGGCTGGACAGCAGCGCATACAGCTCGGCGCACGAGGCGGAGTCGCCTTCCACGCCGCTGTATTCCTGCTCGAACACGATGGACGCGTTGAGCGCCAAGGGCGCTACATGGCTGAACAGCGCGGTGAGGTAGCTGTGCAGGATGAGCACGCCTTTGTCGTGGATGGGGCCAGACATATCGACTTCGCGCTCGATGTTGAGCAGGCCCTCTTGCCCGGCAAAGGTGCGCGCGGTGATGCGCACCGGAAAGCCAAAGCGGTAGTCGCCCAGGTCGATCTGCGTCATGGCGTTGATCTGGCCGGTGATGGAGCCCTGCAGCGTGATCAGGCGCTCGCCCTCGGTGATGGATTCGTGCAGTTCTTCTTCGGGCTGGTTGTGGCGCAGGGTGCGGGCGGCCAGGGCGGCTTGCACGTCGGCAGCTTGCACCAGGGTGCCTGCGCGGGCCTGGCACAGGGCGGCGCTTTCGATGGCGAGTGCTTCGGTGTGGGCAAAGCGCGCGCTTTGGCGGCCTTGGTCGTCGGCCTCGCGGTGTGATTGCTCCAGCAGCAGGGCCACAGCGTCGGCGGCAAAGTGGGGCAGGCCGCGTTTTTTGCAGACTTGCGCGACCAGGATGGCCGAGGACTGGTGGGTGGCGGGGGTGGCGATGAACCGGTCTGAAAAGTCCACCTTGACGCGGAAGCGGCGGGCGGCGTCGGGGTCGGCCTCTTGCAGGGCGTAGTACTCCTCCACCGATCCGATCAGCACGATCTTCACGTCCACGTCCACCGGCTCGGGCTGCAGTGCCACTGCGCCGCCTGGCGCATGGGCGGGGCCGCCACCGCCGCCGTCCTCGATCTGCAAACGCCCGCAGCGCAGAAAGCGGCGCAGGCGCGGCCACAGGCCTTCTTCGGCGGCCAGGTCGTGCAGGTGCAGCAGGATGAAGCCGCCATGCGCCTTGAGCAGGCTGCCCGCGTGAATGCTGGCGTGGTCGGCCTGCACGGTGTCGGCGTCTGCGCCGTGTTCGATGCTGCCGAACAGGGTGCGGGCCGTGGGGTTGTCTTCCACCACCACCGGGGCGCTGGTGCGGCCGCGGTTGTCCACCACCACGTTCACCTGGCAGCGGGCCAGCAGGTCGTCGAGCGCGTCCTTGCGGTCGTCCTCGGCGTCCTGGCCTTGGTCGGTGTCGCCGGGCTCGAACAGGTCGATGTGGTCCAGCACGGCGCGCTCCACCTGGTCCAGCCATTGCGTGAGCTTGACGGCGTCCTTGATCTGCTTGCGCAGGCCCTGGCGGATGCCGTGCAGCGCGTGCTCCACCAGCGGCTTGATGGTCTGGCGGCGCAGTGCGGCCAGGGCGTCGTCGCGCGTGCGCTCCAGCGGGCGGGTGGTTTCGAGAAACTTGGCGATCTCTGCGCGCAGCTCCAGCTCGGCGGCGTCGATCTCGGCACGGCGCTCGCGGGGCAGGGCGCGCGCCTCGCCTTCGGTCAGCGGCTGGCCCTTGGGGCCGGTGAGGGTGAACACCATGTGCCCGGCCTCGCGGCTCAGGCGGAACTGGCGCGCCTCTGCAAAAGCGTCCAGCGTTGCAAAGGCTTCGCTCTCTTGGGCTTGCCAGGTTTTCTCGATGCGTTCGGCCTCGGCCTTGAAGTCGGGGCTGGTCAGGCGCTTGGGGATGTCGGCCTGCAGGCTGCGCGCCATGTCGGCCATGCCCTGGCGCAGCAGGCGGGCCTCGCCTGCGGGCAGGCGCAGCGCGCGGGGGCGGTCGGGCTGGTCAAAGTGGTGCAGGTAGCAAAGGTCGGGTGGTACAGCGCGTTTGGCTGCTTCGGCCTGCATGGCCTGGCGCAGCAGCGACGCGCGGCCGCTGCCCACTTCGCCCAGCACAAACAAGTGGTAGTCCGGCTGCTGCATCGCCAGGCCAAACTGCGCGGCGGCCTGGGCGCGCTCCTGCCCGATCCAGGGCAGGGGCAGCTCTTGCAGCTCGGTGGTGCTGGCAAAGCCTAGCGATTCGGGGGCAATGGTCAGCCGAAGCTGGTGGGGGGCAAGGGCAAAAGCGGGCATCGGTGCGGGTGTGCGGTGGTGGTGGTGCGGGGTCGTCTGGGACGGCCTGGCGGCACCCGTTCACCAAAATATGAGTCAAAACGGGCAAATGCGCTAGTGCAATATGCCCTGGTTGCTATCAATAGTGTAGTGGTTGACCAAGGCATGCCCATACATCCTGGCCCGGTGCCACCAGTGGGCCATCACTATGTCATTCCGTCATTTGTGCGCCACGGGGCATACCCCGGTGGGGGCGCCACCTGCCAGCGCGTGGCTGCGCGCATCGGCCAGTGCGGCGGCGGTGGGCGCCTCGATGGGCCAGCCTGCCAGGTGCTGTTGCGCCACGCGGCTCAGGGCGGTGATCCAGTGGCTGGTGTCGTTCAGGCAGGGGATGTAGTGAAACTCCTGGCCTCCCGCGTGCAAAAAGGCTTCGCGTACTTCCATGTTGATTTCTTCCAGCGTCTCCAGGCAGTCGCTGGTGAAGCCGGGGCACACGACGTCCACCCGCCGCGTGCCCGCCTTGCCCAGCGCCTCGATGGTGGGCTGGGTGTAGGGCTCCAGCCACTTGGCCTTGCCAAAGCGCGACTGGAAGGTGATGCGGTAGCGGTCTTCGCGCAGGCCCAGGCGCTCGGCCAGCAGGCGGCCGGTCTTGCGCGATTCGCAGTGGTAGGGGTCGCCCAGGTGCAGGGTTCGCTCGGGCACGCCGTGAAAGCTCATCACCAGCTGGTCGGGCTGGCCGTGGTGCTTCCAGTGCGTTTCGATGGTGCGCGCCAGGGCATCGATGTAGCCGGGGGCGTCGTGGTAGTGGTTGACGAACCGCAGCTCGGGCACGTTGCGCGTGGCGGCGGCCCAGGTGTAGACGGCGTCAAACACGCTGGCCGTGGTGGTGGCCGAATACTGCGGGTACAGCGGCAGGATGAGGATGCGCGTGGCGCCCTCGGCCTTCAGCGCATCGAGCTGGCTCGCGATGGACGGGTTGCCGTAGCGCATGGCATGGCGCACCAGCACCGCGTGGCCCGCTTCGCCCAGCCAGCCGCGCAGCAGCGTGGCCTGCTTGGCTGTCCAGTGCGCCAGGGGCGAGCCCTCGGGCGTCCACACGCTCGCGTACTTGGCGGCGGATTTGGCCGGGCGCGTGCGCAGGATGATGCCGTGCAGGATGGGCATCCACAGCAGCCTGGGAATCTCCACCACGCGGTGGTCGCCCAAAAACTGCGCCAGATAGCGGCGTACAGCTGGGGCCGTGGGTTCGTCAGGCGTGCCCAGGTTGCACAGCAGCACCGCGGTGCGTTCGGCCTGGCCGTGGGTGAAGGGGGGTTCGGGGTGGAAGGAAGGCATGCGGCATTTTCACCCACGCGCCCTACCCGTGCGGACCGAGGCCTTTGGGCTGGGTCCGACGACGATTTGGACGGGTGCCGGGTATTCCCTGATGCGTTCATGAAACCGGTTTCATAAACTGGCGCCACTTTGGAATAACCGCTGTTCACCGTGAATTACCAGTTCCAGTTCGATGCCGTGTTTGCCGCTTGGCCCCTGTTGCTCAAGGGCACCTGGATCACCGTGCAGCTGTCGCTCACCGCCACCTTGCTGGGGCTGGTGGTGGCCATCTTTTGCGCCTGGGGCAAGACCGGCGGGCCGGGCTGGCTGCGGTTTTTGATCAATGCGTACATCGAGGT
>NZ_JADHVT010000061.1 GCF_016783915.1 Acidovorax sp. | reverse complement strand
CCCGCCGGCGGGGAAGCCCACCACGATACGGATGGGCTTGGACGGAAACGCCTGCGCATGCACGGCGGCAGCCAAGGCCAGGCCTGCGGCCAGGGTGATGCAGGTACGCAGCAGCTTCATGGGGTTGTCTCCAGCATTGGTTGTGGGTATGAGGGATGCTTGCCACTTCCGTCGGCGCGGGCCATGGCGGCTGCATGGGAAGATGCAAAGAGGCTATCAGACCCCAGGGCGCAACAGCCCTCCAGAGCACCTCTCGCAAACCCTCAAAACACGTGACGGCTTGCTGAAAGCTTCAAGCCTTCCAGCCCCGCACCAGCACCCACTGGCAAGTGGCGCAGGCCACCACCAGCGCGGCATAGGTGAGCATCTTGCCGTCACGTCCCCACAGCACCAGCCCTGCCGCGAGCACCGCCACCCCCACGGCAAACAGAATCGCCCACCGCAGCCACACAGACATTGCAGAGGCACTGCGCGAGCCCACCAGACGGCCCGAAAGCACCAACACCAGCGCCACGGCGGCAGCGGGTGCGACAAAGTTGAGGAGGTGGTTGACGATGTCCAGCGGACCCATGGAATTGACCCAAATCAAGGCTTGAACAAGCAAGGCCGCCTGTTCGGGCCAACAATTTTATAATTGCGGCTTATGGCAGTCTGGGCCCTCGGCATCAACCACACCACCGCGCCGCTCGATCTGCGCGGCCGGTTTGCGTTTGCGCTCGATCAGATCGCCCCCACGCTGCACGGTTTGCGCCAGTCGTTGGGCAACTCTGGCGGCGCTGCCAGCCGCCACCCCGGGGTGGAAACCGCCATCATCTCCACCTGCAATCGCACCGAAATTTACTGTGCCGGCGACCAGCCCGCAGTGGACCACACGCTGGGCTGGCTGGCCCACAGCGGCGGCGTGAGCCCCGCGCTGCTGCGCTCGCACTCCTACACGCTGGAAGACAGTCTCGTCGCACGCCACGCCTTCCGCGTGGCCAGCGGGCTCGATTCCATGGTGCTGGGCGAGGCCCAGATCCTGGGCCAGATGAAAGACGCGGTGCGCGCCGCCGAGACGGCCGGCGCTTTAGGCACCACGCTCAACCAGCTGTTCCAGCGCAGCTTTGCCGTGGCCAAGGAGGTGCGCACCAGCACCGAGATCGGCGCACACAGCATCAGCATGGCAGCCGCCGCCGTGCGCCTGGCCAGCCAGCTGTTTGAAGACCTCTCCAAGATCCGCGTGCTGTTCGTCGGCGCGGGCGAGATGATCGAGCTGTGCGCCACGCACTTCGCCGCCAAGAACCCGAAGCAGATCGCCATTGCCAACCGCACGCTGGAACGCGGCGAAAAGCTCGCCACCCGCTTTGGCGGCGAGGTAATGCGCCTGGCCGACCTGCCCGAGCGCCTGCACGAGTTCGACGCCGTCATCAGCTGCACCGCCAGCAGCCTGCCCATCATCGGCCTGGGTGCCGTGGAGCGCGCCCTCAAGAAGCGCCGCCACCGCCCCATGTTCATGGTCGATCTTGCCGTGCCGCGCGACATCGAGCCCGAGGTCAAGGCCCTGGGCGACGTGTACCTCTACACCGTGGACGACCTGGCCACCGTGGTGCAAACCGCGCAGGCCAACCGCCAGGCCGCCGTGGCGCAGGCCGAGGCCATCATCGACGCGGGCGTGCAAAGCTTCATGCACTGGATGGAGCTGCGCAGCCCCGCAGCCGCCGAGGGTGGCGTGGTGCCGCTGATCCAGCAGCTCAACGCCCAGACGGACGAATGGCGCGCGCTGGAAATCGCCCGCGCCAAGAAGCTGCTGGCCAAGGGCGAGGACGTGGACGCCGTGCTCGAAGCCCTGTCGCGCGGCCTCACACAGAAAATGCTGCACGGCACCCTGGCCGAGCTGCGCGCGGGCGACGCCGAGATGCGAGCCCAGACGGCCCAGACCGTCTCGCGCCTGTTCCTGCGCTCGCAAAGCAAGACCCCCCACAACAACGGCCTGTAGCGGCGCTCGCCCGCTCCACAGCCGTTCCGATTTGAGCCAAATCGGCCTCAGGCGCATGATTTACATGCGCCACCAGCTACCCAATCTGTAGCAAATCATTTTTCCAGAATTCCATGAAACCCTTTCTCCGAAGCCAGCTGGAGCGCTACGCACAGCGCCTGGGCGAACTCAACTTCCTGCTCTCGCGCGAAGACATCATGAGCGACATGGCGCAGTACCGGCGCATCTCCGTCGAGCATGCCGAGGTCACGCAGGTCGCCGGCCGCTACGCCCGCTACCAGCAGCGCGAGGCCGACCTGGCGGGTGCGCGCGAGATGCTGGCCGACCCCGACATGGCCGAGATGGCACAGGAAGAAATCACCAGTGCCGAGGCCGAGCTGCTGCAACTGGAAGACGAACTGCAGCGCCTGCTTTTACCGAAGGACCCCGACGACGCGCGCAACGCGTTTGTGGAAATCCGTGCGGGCACGGGTGGTGACGAATCCGCCCTGTTCGCAGGCGACCTCACCCGCATGTACACCCGCTACGCCGCCAACGTGGGCTGGAAGGTGGAGGTGGTGAGCGAGAACGCGGCCGAGCTCGGCGGCTACAAGGAAATCGTGCTGCGCATAGAGGGTGACCATGTTTACGGAGCTCTCAAGTTCGAATCCGGTGGCCACCGCGTGCAGCGCGTGCCCGCCACCGAAACCCAGGGCCGCATCCACACCAGCGCCTGCACCGTGGCCGTGATGCCCGAGCCCGACGAGCACGAGGCCATCAAGCTCAACCCGGCAGACCTGCGCATCGACACCTTTCGCGCCAGCGGCGCCGGTGGCCAGCACATCAACAAGACCGACTCGGCCGTGCGCGTGGTGCACTTGCCCACCGGCATCGTGGCCGAATGCCAGGACGGCCGCAGCCAGCACAGCAACAAGGCCAAGGCGCTGCAGGTACTGCAGGCGCGCATCCAGGAGAAAGAGCGCAGCGAACGCGCCGCCAAGGAGGCCGCGCTGCGCAAGGGCCTGATCGGCAGCGGCGACCGCAGCGACCGCATCCGCACCTACAACTTTCCGCAGGGGCGCCTGACTGACCACCGCATCAACCTCACGCTGTACAAGCTGCTGGCCGTGATGGAAGGCGACCTGGGCGATGTGCTGCAGGCCCTGCAGCATGCCCGCGAGGCCGAGCAGCTGGAAGAGCTGGAGATGGGCGCCACCGGGTGAGCCAAGCAAGAATTTGAGACAAATTGGCTGGTAGCGCTAGATTCATATGCCTGAACAGCTATCAAAACAATAGTGAACTACACCACCTCTCCCACCCTCGCCCAGGCTTTGGCGCAAGCCCACACCCTGGGCCTGGCGCGTATCGACGCGCAACTGCTGCTGCTGCACGCCGTGGGTCGGCCTGATGCAGGCCGCGCCTGGCTGCTGGCGCACGATACCGACGCACTGGACGAGACCACACACACCCAGTTCATTGCCCTGTGCCAGCGCCGCGTGGCGGGCGAGCCCGTGGCCTACCTCACCGGCCGCAAGGAGTTCTACGGCCTGCCGCTGCAGGTGGACGCGCGCGTGCTGGACCCGCGCCCCGACACCGAAACCCTGGTGGACTGGGCGCTGGAGGTGATCGCCCCGCTGGCATCGCCCCGCGTGGTGGACCTGGGCACCGGCAGCGGTGCCATTGCCCTGGCGCTGCAAAGTCAGCGCACCGACGCCCAGGTGCTGGCGGTAGATGCCAGTGCCGATGCCCTGGCTGTAGCGCAGGCCAACGCTGAGCGACTGGGCCTGCCCGTGCAGTTTCAGCAGGCCAACTGGCTGATGGGAGTGGAGGGGCCATTCGACGCCATCGTCTCCAACCCGCCCTACATCGCCAGCGCCGACCCGCACCTGGCCGCGCTGACGCACGAGCCCCTGCAAGCCCTGGCCAGCGGCGCGGACGGCCTCGAAGACATCCGCGCCATCGTCTCCCAGGCGCCCACCCACCTGCGGCCGGGCGGCTGGCTGCTGCTGGAGCATGGCTACGACCAGGCAGACGCCGTGCAGGCACTGCTTGCCGCCCAGGGCTTTGTGCGGGTACAAAGCCGCAATGACCTTGCCGACATCGCACGCTGCACAGGCGGGCAATGGCCGACAGTGAAATAATCCCTCCATCGCGGGCCCTCAGCATCCATTCGCCCGCAGCCTCTTTCAAGGAGTTTTCCCATGAGCGACACCCAACAACGCATCGACGGCCTCGTCAAATCCAGCGACATCCTTCTGTTCATGAAGGGCAGCGCCAGCTTCCCCATGTGTGGCTTCTCCGGCCGCGCCATCCAGATCCTCAAGGCCTGTGGCGTAGACCCGAAGAGCGTGGTCACCGTCAACGTGCTCGAAGACGACGAAATTCGCCAGGGCATCAAGGAATACAGCAACTGGCCCACGATCCCGCAGCTGTATGTGAAGGGCGAGTTCATCGGCGGCTCGGACATCATGATGGAGATGTATGAGTCGGGCGAACTCAAGCAAGTGCTGGGCACCGAGGGCTGATCGACGAGCCCTTTGCCTCACCCTTCATCAGGCCGCCTTCGGGCGGCCTTTTTGCTTGCCCGCAACAGAGGCACCAATCAGGGGCTTTTCCGATAGAGCAGCGGGCATGTTGTGTGCTTGAATGGTTGCGTGACGTAACCCTCACAGGAGCATGCAATGACCAGCCATAGCCTTGTTCCCCAGCCACCCGCCCTGCGCTTGCCGGTGGCTCAGATGCGTAACGTGTTCCACCCCGGCGATGTCGAGCGCAAGCTCGCACGGCTGCAGGAGTCCGGCAACCAGCGCGAATACGAAACCCTGCGCACCGTGTACGAACGCATGCTGGAGCGTGGCCCAGAGCGCTTTCAGGTCAAGCCCTCGGGCATTCCCGACATGGCCAGCCTGTACGAGCAGTTGCCCAACTTCACCGAGGTGCTGAACGATGTGAAGCGCCACGTGGCGCTGGCGCAGGACAGCAGCGATGGCCTGGAGGTCACACCCATGCTGCTGCTGGGCCCACCCGGCATCGGCAAGACCCACTTCGCGCGCCACCTGGCCGAGCTGCTGGGCACGGGCATGAACCTGCTGCCCATGAGTTCCATGACCGCAGGCTGGCTGCTGTCGGGCTCGTCGGCCCAATGGAAAGGGGCACGCCCCGGCAAGGTGTTCGAGGCGCTGGTGGAGGGCGAATATGCCAACCCGGTCATCGTGGTGGACGAGATCGACAAGGCCAGCAGCGATGCACAGTACGACCCGCTGGGCGCGCTGTACAGCTTGCTGGAGTACGACACGGCCCAGAGCTTTACCGACGAGTTTGCGGAGGTGGCCATCGACGCCAGCCAGGTGATCTGGATCACCACCGCCAACGACACGCGCGGCATCCCCGACCCCATCCTGAACCGCATGAACGTGTTCGAGGTGGAGGCGCCCACGCTGGAGCAGGCGCGCACCATCGCCCGCAACCTGTACCAGGGCATCCGCGCAGGGCACGACTGGGGCCGCCTGCTGGACCCGGAGCCGATGGACGACGTGCTGGACCACCTGGCGCAGATGCCGCCGCGCGAAATGCGCCGGGCGCTGATGACGGGCTTTGGAAATGCGCGGCTGGACCGCCGATCCACCGTGGAGATTGCTGACCTGCCCAAGGTGGCGTCAGGGCGTAGCCGCATCGGCTTCGTGCAATAACAAGGCACCGGCCGCCAGTCCTGCGCTCGCCCGCAGGACTGGCCTTCGGGGCCCCACCCCCTAAGGCCAACCAGGCCCCCCGATGAGTGCACACATGGGATAGGTGCCTGCGGAACGCGCAGATACACTCAGTCATCCGGTGTGCCGCAGCGCCACGCTCCGTCGCCATTCATGACCCTCTCCCAAAGCCTCTTTGTCATCGGGCTGCTGATTGCAGCCAGCGCCTTTTTCTCCATGGCCGAGATCTCGCTCGCCGCAGCGCGCCGCCTGCGCCTGCGGCAGATGGCCGACGAAGGGGATGCCAGGGCGGACCAGGTGCTGCGCATGCAGGAGCAGCCGGGCGACTACTTCACGGTGGTGCAGGTGGGGCAGAACGCCGTGGCCATCCTGGGCGGTATCGTGGGCGAAGGTGCGCTGAGCCCCCACTTCACCACGCTGTTCGGCCTGTGGCTGTCGGAATCAGCCGCGCAGAAGGCGGGCTTTCTCGCCTCGTTCCTGGTCATCACCTCCCTTTTCATCCTGTTTGCCGACCTGTTCCCCAAGCGCCTGGGCATGGCCGAGCCCGAGCGGCTGGTGGTGCGGCTGGCGCAGCCCATGGCCTGGTGCATGGCGCTGTTGCGCCCTGTGGTGTGGTTCTACAGCCGGGGGGCGGATGCCCTGTTCCGGGTGCTGGGCATGTCATCGCTGCGGGACGACCGCATCACCTCGGACGACATCCTGGCGATGATGGAAGCGGGTGCGCGTGCCGGTGTGCTGGCCGCCCGCGAGCAGCAGGTCATCACCAATGTGTTCGAGCTGGACACGCGCATGGTGTCCAGCGCCATGTCGCCGCGCGACCGTGTGGCCTTCTTCTTGCGCGACGAGCCGGACTCCGTGATCCGCCTGCGCATTGCGGCCGAGCCTTTCTCAACCTACCCCGTGTGCGAGGGCGATATCGACCATGTGGTGGGCTATGTGGATGCCAAGGACCTGTTCCAGCGCGTGCTGAACAACCAGCCCATTTCGCTGGCCGATGACAGCCTGGTGCGCAAGGTGTTGATCGTCCCAGACCGGCTCACGCTGTCGGAGGTGCTGGAGCAGTTCCGCCAGGTGCACGAAGACTTTGCTGTCATCGTCAATGAATACAGCTTGGTGGTGGGCGTGGTCACCCTGAACGATGTGATGAGCACCGTGATGGGGGACCTGGTGGGCCCGGCGGACGAAGAGCAGATTGTGCGGCGCGATGAAAACTCGTGGCTCATCGACGGCGTCACACCGGTCGAGGACGTGTTGCGCGCACTGTCGCTGGACGAGCTGCCCCACACGGGCGACTACGAAACCCTGGCCGGGTTCCTGATGGTGATGCTGCGGCGCGTACCCCGCCGTACTGACAGCGTGAGCTGGGGTGGCTACAAGTTCGAGGTGCTGGACGTGGACAGCTACCGCGTCGACCAGGTCATGGTCTCCAGGCTGGGCGGGGCCACTGGTGGCGCCGCTCCGACCCCCTCAGCACCATCGGGAACCGGTGTTTAGTGACTCCGGGCCACTTGCGCCCGTGTGACGGCCGCCCAAATCGCGCCAAGAGCCTGTTCACGATATCCCAGGGGTCGCGCAGCCGTCTTTGCGGGATGGTGTGCAAGGTGCGGGGTGCAGCCAATAGCCTGGCTATTGGCAAGCGCCGCAACGCCGCAGACCGCCCGCAAAGACCGCTGCCCGAAGGGTTGGAGCGCAATCGGGTGATTGGACGCACTGGCTGCTTGCATGGGCATAAGCCCATGCGGCGCACCCGAAACATTCACTTATCCCGATGGCGCTCCAACGCGATCCCCTGTGATATCGTGAACAGGCTCTAAGCAGCAGGCGACTGCGGCCGGTCGGCAAACAGCCACTTGCGCTGAGCACCAAAGACGGCGTCTGGATACGGCGACCGGCCCCGGCTACCGTTGTAGCGGCCAAGCGCCATGAACAAATCGCCCTGCTCCCGGTCGATGTAGTGGCGCAGGATGACGCAGCCAAAACGCAGGTTGGTCTGCATGTGAAACAGCTTGCCCGCGTCACCATCACCAATCACGCGCGTCCAGAAGGGCATCACCTGCATGTAGCCCCGCGCCCCGACGCTGGACACGGCAAATTTACGGAACCCACTTTCTACCTGGATCAGCCCGAGCACCAGGGACACATCCAGCCCCGCGCGCTTGGACTCGTACCAGACGGTCTGAAGGAAGTCGCGGCGCACCTCCAGGTCCGGTTTGCGGGGGCGCAAGCGATCACTTTGCGTGCCCAGCCACCGCAGGTAGTGCAGGCGCGCCTCGGTGGTGAAAAACTCGGGCTCGGGCGGTGCCTGGTTGGCAATGGCAGAGCTAAGCGCGGTGCGCACCGAGTCCATCAGGGGCTCCTCCAGCTGCCCGCCAGCATGCGCCACCTGCGGAGCACCCAGCCAGGCGGCGGGCGCTGCCAGCGAAGCCAGCGACACCAGGCTGCCGCGCCGCGACAGCCCCACAGGGCCGCCCGAGGCCGCGGCCGACGGAGCGATGGAGGAGGCGCCGCACATGCTCATACGACCATGCGGCCCTTCACATGGGCCAGGATGTCCGCTACGGCGACCTTGGTGGCGGCAGCGTCACGGCGGTGCTGGTACTCGACCACACCTTCCTTCAGGCTCTTGTCGCCAATGGTCACACGGTGCGGCACGCCAATCAGCTCCCAGTCGGCAAACATGGCACCGGGGCGCTCGCCACGGTCGTCCAAGATCACGTCTACACCCGATGCCAGCAGGTCGGCATAGAGCTGCTCGGCCGTGGCCTTGACGGCCTCGCTGCGGTCCATGCCCACAGGACAGACCACCACCGTGAACGGTGCAATGGCGTCCGGCCAGATGATGCCGCGCTCGTCGTGGTTTTGTTCGATGGCGGCGGCGGGCAGGCGCGTCACGCCAATGCCATAGCAGCCCATCTCGAAGAATGCAGGCTTGCCGTCGTCGCCCAGGAACGTTGCGTTCATGCCCTTGCTGTACTTGGTGCCCAGGTAGAACACGTGGCCCACCTCAATGCCGCGCTCAATCGCCAGCTCGCCCTTGCCGTCGGGCGAGCGGTCGCCCGCCACCACATTGCGCAGATCGGCCACGGCGTCGGGCTCGGGCAGGTCGCGGCCCCAGTTCACGCCGGTGATGTGGAAGTCCACCTCATTGGCGCCGCAGATCCAGTCAGCCATCAGGGCGACTTCGCGGTCGGCCACGATCTTCAAAGGCTTCTTCAGGCCGATGGGACCCAGGTAACCGGGCTTGCAGCCGAAATGGTCTTCGATTTCGCCCACCGTGGCAAAACGGAAACCCGCCAGCCCCGGCACCTTGCCCACCTTGATCTCGTTCATGTCATGGTCGCCGCGCAGCAGCAGCAGCCAGACCTGGGTCTTGACGATCTCGCCGGCTTCGTTGGTTTCGTCTGTGGCCAGGACCAGCGACTTCACGGTGGTCGCCAGTGGCACGCCGAGCAGCTCTGCCACGTCGGCACAGGTGCTCTTGCCCGGGGTGGCCGTCTTGGTCAGCGCCTGGGTGGCCGCACCACGTGGACCGGCGGGGGCCAGCGCTTCGGCCTTTTCCATGTTCGCTGCGTAATCGCTCTCTGGGCAGTAGACGATGGCGTCTTCGCCCGTGGCGGCGATCACCTGGAACTCTTCGGAGAGGTCGCCACCAATGGCGCCACTGTCGGCCGCCACGGCACGGTAGGTCAGGCCAAAGCGGTCAAAAATGCGGCGGTAAGCCTGCGCCATGACCTGGTAGCTGGCCTTAGCCGAGGCTTGGTCGCGGTCGAAGCTATAAGCATCCTTCATGATGAACTCGCGGCCGCGCATGAGGCCGAAGCGCGGACGGCGCTCGTCGCGGAACTTGGTCTGGATCTGGTAGAAGTTCTTCGGCAGTTGCTTGTAGCTCTTAAGCTCCTGGCGGGCGATGTCAGTGATCACTTCTTCGCTGGTCGGCTGCACCACAAAGTCGCGTCCATGGCGATCCTGGATGCGCAGCAGCTCGGGGCCCATTTTGTCAAAACGCCCAGTCTCCTGCCACAGCTCCGCAGGCTGCACCACAGGCATGGTCAGCTCTACAGCACCGGCGCGGTTCATCTCTTCGCGCACGATGGCTTCCACCTTGCGGATCACCCTCAGCCCCAGCGGCATGTAGTTATAGATGCCAGCGCCCAGCTTCTTGATCAGCCCCGCCCGCGTCATGAGTTTGTGGCTGACCACTTCGGCATCCGCCGGAGCTTCCTTGAGGGTGGAAATAAAGAATTGGGAGGCTTTCATCGGAAATCGATTGCAGGCAGAACGGGGCAGTCCACTTGCTGCGCGCTAGGCGCCGTGCATAATGGACACAGTTTAAAAATTTGGGGTTTGATTATGCTTGACCGGGACGGCTTTCGGCCGAACGTCGGCATCATCCTGCTCAACCAGAAAAACCAGGTGTTTTGGGGCAAGCGCATACGCACCCACAGCTGGCAGTTTCCGCAGGGTGGCATTGACCGGGGCGAAACCCCCGAGCAGGCCATGTTCCGCGAGCTGCATGAGGAGGTGGGATTATTGCCCAACCACGTTCGCGTGGTGGCCCGCACCCGGGACTGGTTGCGCTATGAGGTGCCTGACCGGTACATCCGCCGCGACGCTCGCGGCCACTACAAGGGCCAGAAGCAGATCTGGTACTTGCTGCAATTGATGGGGCACGACTGGGATTTGAACCTGCGCGCCACCAACCACCCGGAATTCGACGCTTGGCGGTGGAACGATTACTGGGTTCCGCTGGATGTGGTGGTGGAGTTCAAACGCGGCGTTTACGAGATGGCACTGACCGAATTGGCGCGTTATCTCCCACGCCACGAGCAGCGCAACCGCTATTTGCGCAGCGGTCTGCGCACCCGCGAGGGTGAACATGCGGGCGTGGCCAACATGTTCCGTACGGGCTCCATGCTCGTCAACCCTGGCATGGAACTCCCTCCCGGCGCCAGTTTTGATCCCGATCCGCAAAACAGCATGCCGGGAGAACTCGACGGAATGCCTTCGGTATCGGATACCCCTCGCTGAACGATTGTCAGCCCCACAAAAAACGCCTGCATTCGCAGGCGTTTTTTGTTTCTACTTACGGTTAGCTCGACCCAGTGGCTGCATGTGCGCATGCCTTACCGAAGTCCGCTAGGCGAGACCTAGGCCCCCTGCGCTAGGACGAGGTTGTCGCGGTGGACCATTTCCGGCTCAGCCATGTAGCCCAGCAGTTTTTCAAATTCTGTCGATGGTTTGCGACACAAAAGACGCGCTTCTGCCGCAGCATAGTTGGCCAAACCCCGCGCAATCTCGGCCCCGGACCCGTCGCGCACTGCAATCACATCACCGCGCGAGAAATCTCCTTCCACTGCGGTCATGCCGATGGGCAGCAGGCTTTTGCCTTCGTCGCGCACCTTGGCCGCAGCCCCTGCGTCCACCACCACAGAGCCGCGCAGCTGCAAATGGTCCGCCATCCACTGCTTGCGGGCCTGCTTTTTCTGTGTCTGAGCGACCAACAGAGTACCCAATGCCTCACCGCCCACGAGGCGAACCAACACGTCGGCCTCGCGCCCCCAGGCGATCACGGTCGATGCGCCGGAGCCTGCAGCACGCTTGGCCGCCAGGATCTTGGTGATCATGCCGCCCTTACCAATGCTGGAGCCCGCGCCGCCCGCCATCGCCTCCAGAGCAAGATCCCCCGCCTTGGCCTCGTGCACAAACTGCGCAGACGGATCACGGCGTGGGTCGGCGGTATAGAGCCCCTTCTGGTCCGTGAGGATGATCAGTGCGTCGGCTTCCACGAGGTTGGCCACCAGCGCACCCAGCGTGTCGTTATCGCCAAACTTGATCTCGTCATTGACCACGGTGTCGTTCTCATTGATCACCGGCACCACGCCCAGGCGCAGCAACGTGAGCAAGGTGGAACGGGCATTGAGATAACGCTCGCGGTCCGCCAGGTCGGCATGGGTGAGCAGCACCTGCGCACTGCCCATGCCTTGCTCGCGCAGCTTGGTTTCGTACATCTGCGCCAGCCCCATCTGCCCCACTGCAGCGGCCGCCTGCAGCTCGTGGATCTCCTGGGGCCGCGTGGTCCAACCCAGGCGTTTCATGCCTTCGGCAATGGCACCGCTGGACACCATCACCACCTCACGCGGAGCCCCCCCGTCGCCGCGTACCAGTGCGGCCAGCTGGCGGCTCCACTCACCGATGGCGGTTTCATCCAGTCCACGTCCCTCGTTGGTCACAAGACTGGAGCCCACCTTCACCACGATGCGGCGGGCATCTCTCAATACGCTGGAAACCATTTTGATGTCTTTGATGCCGATAGCGCTACTGTTTCGTGCCCGAGTAGCTATTAAAAATATAGCAACAACTGTGATCCGAGCCCAACACGTCAGGCGGGTGTGTCGCCGGCAAACCGGGGATCCACCTCTACTGGCTCGTTCTCCGTGCGCTGCTCGGACTGCACATGGCGGAAGATGGCGTGTATCAGTGGCTCACAGCCCTCGCGCGTGAGCGCAGAGATCTCAAACACCGGCCCCTTCCACTTGAAGCGCTTCACAAAATCCTTCACACGCGCCTCACGCTCATCAGCAGGGACCATGTCCAGCTTGTTCAACACCAACCAGCGCGGCTTGTTGTAAAGCTGACTGTCGTATTTCTTGAGCTCGTTCACGATGGCCTTGGCCTGAGCGACTGGATCCACAGCATCGTCAAACGGCGCCAGGTCCACGATGTGCAACAGCAAACGCGTGCGCTGCAGATGGCGCAGGAACTGGTGGCCCAAGCCCGCGCCTTCAGAGGCACCCTCGATCAGCCCAGGGATATCAGCCACCACGAAGCTTTGCTCGGGCCCCACCCGCACGACGCCCAGGTTGGGGTGTAGTGTGGTGAACGGGTAGTCCGCAATCTTTGGCCGCGCATTGGAAACTGCCGTGATGAAGGTGGACTTGCCCGCATTGGGCATGCCGAGCAGACCCACATCGGCCAGCACCTTCAGCTCCAGCTTCAAGTTCTTTTTCTCGCCAGGCCAGCCCGGTGTTTTCTGACGCGGAGCCCGGTTGATTGCGCTCTTGAAACGCATGTTGCCAAAGCCGCCGTCACCGCCTTTGGCGATGGTGATAACCTCGCCCGGGGTCAGCAGCTCATACAGCACCTCGCCCGTCTCGGCGTCGGTGATGATGGTGCCGACCGGCATCTTGAGCGTAATGTCTGTACCCGCAGCACCGAACATGTCGGAGCCCATGCCGTGCTCACCCCGTTTGGCCTCGTGGCGGCGGGAGTAACGATAGTCCACCAGGGTATTCAGGTTGGGGTCGGCCACAGCGAATACATGCCCCCCACGCCCACCGTCACCACCATTGGGGCCGCCGAATTCCTTGTATTTTTCGTGCCGGAACGACACGCAGCCATTGCCACCATCACCAGCGGCAATGTCAATAAAGGCTTCATCGACGAACTTCATGGGGTATCCAGTTTACAAAAGGGACCGTACCGTCGGCTGGCGATCGATTGTGGCGGAAGAGCGAGGTGCATTCCAGACACTACAGATCGAAAGCGCATCAGCTACGCGTACAGACCAAACAACAAAGCCCCGGCAAAGCGGGGCTTCGATGGTTGCCGGAGGAGCAATCCTCAGGCGGGAGTCACATTGACCGTGGACTTGGACAATGCGCCCTTGGTGCCGAACGACACGTGGCCGTCCACCAAGGCAAACAAGGTGTGATCCTTGCCCACGCCGACGTTGGTGCCGGGGTGGAAACGCGTGCCACGTTGGCGCACGATGATCGAGCCAGCGCTGATCAGTTCACCGCCGAAGGCCTTGACACCCAGCATCTTTGGCTTGGAGTCACGCCCGTTTCGCGTAGAGCCGCCGCCTTTTTTCTGTGCCATGACTAGCTCCTTCGATTAAGCAGCAATCGCACCGATTTGCAGCTCAGTGAACTGCTGGCGATGGCCTTGGCGTTTTTGATAGTGCTTGCGACGGCGCATCTTGAAGATGTGCACTTTGTCGTGCTTGCCGTGGGCCACGACAGTGGCTTTCACGGTTGCGCCGGACACCAGGGGCGTACCAACCTTCAGTTCAGCGCCGTTGCCGACAGCCAAAACTTGGTCGATCACAATTTCCTGGCCTACGTCCGCAGCAATCTGTTCTACTTTAATTTTTTCGCCGGAAGCAACGCGATACTGCTTGCCGCCGGTTTTTATGACCGCGTACATGTTGACCTCTTGATATGAGTTCTGCAGACGAATTTCCGCAGAGCCCGCGAGTATAGCGCATCTAGCATCACTCCGCCAGCCTCGTGTGCATCAGTCAATCCAGCGTGATCAGCACGCCACCGCCATCGTCGGCCCTGTAGCGGGCCTTCCTATAATTCGGGCACTTTCTGTGACCACCATCTTGACTGACCATACCGCCCCCGCAGCTTCCCCCCTCACGCTCGTTGCACAAGACATGCACGAGGTCGACAAGGTCATCGGTCAGCGCCTGACATCCAGCGTCCCCTTGGTGGCCCAGATCTCTCAGTACATCATTGCCGCCGGTGGCAAGCGCCTTCGCCCTGCCCTGCTGCTGATGGTGTGTGGCGCCCTGGGCTACCGTGGCACACATCGGCACAGCTTGGCCGCAGTGGTCGAGTTGATCCACACAGCAACACTGCTGCATGATGATGTGGTGGATGCATCCACCCTGCGCCGCGGCCGCCCCACGGCCAACGAAACCTTTGGCAACCCTGCCAGCGTCCTTGTGGGCGACTTTCTGCACACTCGCTCGTTCCAGATGATGGTCGAGGCGGGAAGCATGCGCATCATGGAAATCCTCTCCGAGGCCACAAATGTGATTGCAGAGGGTGAAGTGCTACAGCTCATGAACATGCACGATGCCTCACTGGATGAGGCAGGCTATCTGCGCGTCATCCGGTCCAAAACGGCCAAACTGTTCGAAGCCAGCGCCCGCCTCGGCGCCATTCTGGCCAACAGCCCCCCCGAAGTGGAAGAGGCATGCGCAACTTACGGCCAGGCACTGGGTACCGCATTCCAGATCATCGACGACGTGCTGGACTACGACGGCGACACCGCGGAGATGGGCAAAAATCTGGGAGACGACTTGCGCGAAGGCAAATCCACACTCCCCCTGATCGCCGCCATGGAACGAGGCAGCCCCAGCCAGGCGGAAATCGTTCGCAGAGCCATAGAACAAGGTTCGACAGAACAATTGGCAGAAATCGTGAGCATCGTCCGCTCGACCGGAGCCTTGGATATCACCCGCGCCGCAGCCTTTGCTGAAGCGCACCGCGCCATGGCTGCTGCCCGCCTATTACCCGCAAATGCCTACTCGGAGGGTTTGCTAGAATTAGCCGCACAACTGCTTGCGCGGCGGAATTGAAAGATGCACTAGATTCGTTCACGAATGCTATTGCAAGCTGCGGGGTGTAGCTTAGCCTGGTAGAGCGCTACGTTCGGGACGTAGAGGCCGGAGGTTCGAATCCTCTCACCCCGACCATATATCGCAGTATGGTCACCTACCAAAATCCCACCCGTTTGTGGCGCCGTTGCCAATAAGCGCCGCTGTACCGCCCATGGTTGATCGGTGATGATAGGATGGTTTCTTTTCCACACCTAACACATTTCCGGTTACATGGCCGCTGTTGATACTGCCCTCAAAGAAGCCTCTGCAGTAGCCCTGCCCGGGCTTGGCCGCGCCTTGATGTCTGCGGGCAAACTGACCCAAAAGTCGGCTGAAGACATTTACAAAAAATCACAAATAAGCCGAACCAGTTTCATTGCCGAATTGACAGGCTCTGGGGCTGTTTCTGCAGCGGATCTGGCGCACACGGTGTCTGCAGTTTTTGGCGCACCATTGCTTGACTTAGACGCCATTGATCCTTTACGCCTGCCCAAGGAATTGCTGGACAACAAGATATGCCAGGCGTATCGCGTGGTGGTCCTGAGCAAGCGCAACAACCGGCTGATCGTCGCAACGGCCGACCCAACCGACCAGGAAGCTGCTGAGAAAATCAAATTCACAACCCAAATGGGTGTGGATTGGATTATTGCGGAATACGACAAACTAAGCCGACTGGTAGAAGCCACAACCAAATCCACCAGCGAATCCATGGATACACTGGTGAGTGGTGGGGGAGACTTCGCTTTTGATGACGTTGCAATTGAAGATGCGCCTGAAGAAGCGGACACAGGAACAACAGAAGTAGAAGATGCGCCTATCGTCAAGTTCCTGCACAAAATGCTGCTTGACGCCTTCAATATGCGCGCCTCTGATTTGCATTTTGAGCCTTACGAACACCAATACCGCGTTCGGTTCCGTATTGACGGAGAACTGCGCGAAATAGCTTCCCCGCCGATTGCCATCAAAGACAAGCTCGCGTCCCGTATCAAGGTGATTTCACGCCTGGATATTTCCGAGAAGCGCGTTCCCCAAGACGGTCGCATGAAGCTCAAGGTGGGGCCGGATCGCGTGATCGATTTTCGGGTCAGCACTTTGCCGACCCTGTTTGGCGAAAAAATCGTGATCCGTATTTTGGACCCGAGCAGCGCCAAGCTCGGGATCGATGCGCTTGGCTATGAACCCGTGGAGAAGGAACGCTTGCTCCAGGCGATTGGTCGCCCTTATGGAATGATTTTGGTGACGGGCCCTACAGGCTCTGGTAAGACCGTGTCCTTGTACACATGTCTGAATCTACTGAACAAACCGGGCGTCAATATCGCGACAGCCGAAGACCCTTCTGAAATCAATTTGCCTGGCGTCAACCAAGTGAACGTCAATGAAAAGGCAGGTCTGACCTTTGCAGTGGCCCTGAAGTCGTTTCTGCGTCAGGATCCGGACATCATCATGGTCGGGGAAATCCGAGATCTGGAGACTGCAGATATCTCCATCAAGGCGGCGCAAACGGGTCACTTGGTGCTTTCCACCCTGCACACGAATGATGCCCCCACAACGCTCACGCGGATGCGCAACATGGGCATTGCGCCGTTCAACATTGCATCCAGCGTGATTCTCATAACCGCACAGCGGTTGGCGCGTCGGCTGTGCCCCGTGTGCAAAGCTCCCGCAGATATTCCCCATGAGGCTTTGGTGGATGCGGGATACGAGGAGCACGAGATCGACGGCTCATGGGTGACCTACCGCCCCGTAGGATGCTCGGCCTGCAACAACGGCTACAAAGGACGACTCGGTATCTATCAGGTAATGCCTATTTCCGAGGAAATCCAGCGCATCATCCTGCGCGACGGGAGCGCACTGGAGATTGCAGAGCAGGCGCGCGCCGAGGGTGTCCGTTCACTGCGCGAATCCGGGCTCTACAAAGCCAAATTGGGCCTCACTTCCCTTGAGGAAGTTCTGGCCGTCACCAACGAATAGCATCCACGGACGAGGGCACCATGGCGACCGCAGCATCAACCAAAGATATCAAGGATTTTGTCTTCGAGTGGGAAGGCAAGGACCGCAACGGAAAGATCGTTCGAGGCGAAATCCGTGCTGTCGGAGAAAACCAAGTGCAGGCGACTTTGCGTCGCCAAGGGGTTTTCCCCACAAAAATCGAGAAGCGCCGCATGCGCTCGGGCAAAAAAATCAGGCCCAAGGATATTGCGCTGTTTACCCGCCAGCTGGCGACCATGATGAAGGCCGGCGTACCGCTGTTGCAGGCCTTCGACATTGTGGGTCGAGGCAATACTAATGCCAGCGTTACCAAGCTGCTCAATGACGTCCGGTCCGATATCGAGACAGGGACATCGCTCAACGGAGCTTTCAGAAAGTACCCGATGTACTTTGACAGTCTCTACTGCAACCTAGTAGAGGCGGGCGAGGCTGCGGGTATTTTGGAGGCCCTGCTGGATCGGTTGGCCACATACATGGAGAAAACCGAGGCGATCAAATCGAAGATCAAGTCGGCCCTCATGTACCCCATTTCTGTGGTGATCGTGGCTTTCGTGGTGGTGACCGTCATCATGATTTTCGTCATTCCAGCGTTCAAGGAGGTCTTCACGTCTTTCGGTGCCGACCTCCCCGCCCCCACCTTGTTTGTGATGGCCATCAGCGAGGTATTTGTCAAATGGTGGTGGCTGATTTTTGGTGTCATCGGTGGAGGCTTCTACTTTTTCATGCAAGCATGGCGCCGCAGTGAAAAGGTACAGATGTTCATGGACCGGCTTCTGTTGCGGATTCCCGTGTTTGGCGCCTTGATCGACAAATCCTGTGTCGCACGCTGGACCCGGACGTTGTCCACCATGTTCGCGGCAGGTGTACCCCTGGTGGAGGCCCTCGATTCGGTAGGGGGAGCTGCGGGCAATTCGGTGTACTCCTTGGCCACTGACAAGATCCAGCAGGAAGTCTCTACAGGCACCAGCCTCACGGCGGCCATGGGCAATGCCAATATCTTCCCCTCCATGGTGTTGCAGATGTGCGCGATTGGCGAAGAATCCGGTTCTATCGACCACATGCTCGGTAAAGCTGCGGACTTTTATGAAGCCGAGGTGGATGACATGGTGGCCGGCCTGTCCAGCCTGATGGAGCCCATCATCATCGTGTTTCTGGGCACGCTCATCGGCGGTATCGTGGTATCCATGTACCTTCCCATCTTCAAGCTCGGTCAGGTTGTGTAATGGTGCTGGACGCGTGGTGGGACGCCGTTTTTGGCGGCGTGATTGGGTTGCTTTTCGGCAGTTTTCTGAATGTGGTGATTTACCGCCTTCCCAAAATGATGGAAAGGCAATGGGCGGCAGAACTCGCGCAAGTAGAGGCATCCAATCAGGGCAAAGAGCCGCCCGAGGACACGCAACCCGCCTTTAACCTCATGACGCCTCGGTCTCGCTGTCCAGCGTGCGGACACGTTGTGCGGTGGCACGAAAACATCCCGGTTTTGAGTTATCTGTTTTTGCGTGGGCGTTGCTCGTCCTGCAAAACGCGCATCAGCCTCCGCTACCCGCTGGTCGAGTTGGCGACGGGCGCACTTTTCTTTTTCTGCATCCACCGCTGGGGTGCAACGCCTGCGGGGTTGGCATGGTGCGGCTTTTCGGCAGCCCTGTTGGCTCTTGCGTTCATTGACTGGGACACCACACTATTGCCGGATGACATTACCTTGCCTTTGCTCTGGGCAGGGTTGCTGGCGTCGGCCATGCAATGGACGAACGTGCCGTTGTACGCTTCTGTCATGGGCGCTGCGGCAGGATACCTGTCGCTCTGGCTGGTGTACTGGGGGTTCAAGCTGGCGACCGGCAAGGAAGGCATGGGCTACGGCGACTTCAAGCTGTTTGCCGCGTTGGGCGCATGGTTTGGCTGGCAGGCGCTGGTGCCCATCATTTTGATGTCTTCCGTGATTGGCGCCATCATCGGGATCGCGATGAAAATTTTCAGCAGCTTGCGTGAGGGTGGCTACATTCCGTTCGGTCCCTTCTTGGTGGGCGCAGGGCTCACAGCGATGGTGTTTGGCCCCAACGCCATTCTGGGTACGGTGCTGGGGCTCCTGGGGCTCTGACGGACTCTCATGGCAACCTACCGACAGCCCTTGCGCCTGGGTCTGACCGGCGGCATTGGCAGCGGCAAGAGCACCGTAGGCCAGATGCTGGCGTCCTTCGGCGCAGCCCTCATAGATGCCGACCAGATCTCCAGGGAGGTGACTGGGCCAGGTGGTGCTGCCATGCCTGCCATTCAAAGTACCTTTGGCGACGCGTATGTCGATGCGTCGGGCGCACTGGATCGAGCGCGCATGCGGCAACTGGCCTTCAGCCAACCACTGGCGCGCAGCCAGCTGGAGGCCATCGTGCACCCGATGGTGGCCTTGCACAGCCAGCAACGGATTCAACAGGCCATACAGACTGGCGCCCGATTGATCGTGCAAGACATCCCACTGCTGGCGGAATCTGGGCGGTGGGCACGCCAGCTCGACACCGTCGTAGTGGTGGACTGCGCCGAGCAGACCCAGATCGAGCGGGTCATGCTGCGCAGCAGTCTGTCCGCAGACGCGGTACGGGGCATCATCGCTTCACAAGCATCGCGCACAGCGCGCAGGGCGGTGGCCGATGTGGTGATTGCCAACGATGCCCACTGCACACTAGAGCAACTGCAGGCCGAGGTGCGGCAAGTGGCCGCACTGTTCGGGCTATGATGCGAGCGAAACCGTTTGTGCTTTCACCCCATGCCGTGCGCCACCGGCGTCAGAATGCTCCCTGAGCCCCCAGGAACCCGCCAGCGTGATCCTTTACGAATACCCTTTTAACGAGCGTCTCAGAACCTATCTGCGGCTAGAGCAGTTGTTCCGCCGCTTGGGGGAATTGATCCCCCGCCCCCATGCACTGGACCACCATTTCGCCTTGGTGACGATTTTCGAGATCATGGATGTAGCCGCCCGGGCCGATCTGAAGTCGGATGTACTCAAGGACATCGAAAAACACAAGCACCAGCTCGACGCATACCGGGGCAACCCGTCCATTTCAGAAGCCGCATTGGATGCGGTGATCAGCCAGTTGGACCGGTGCTTTGTTGCACTCAACACCCAAAGCGGCAAGTCGGGCCATGCACTCACAGAGAACGACTGGCTGATGAGCATCCGTAGCCGCATCGGCATTCCGGGTGGCACCTGCGGTTTTGACCTGCCCGCCTACTACGCGTGGCAGCACCATGCCCCAGCAGTGCGACAGCAGGCACTGGAGGAATGGGCATCCACACTGGCGCCGCTCGCTGAGTCGATCTATGTGCTGCTCAAGCTGCTGCGCGACTCGGGCGTTCCGCAAAAGGTCGCCGCAGAGCGGGGGCAATTTCAGCAAAACCTGCCACAAGGCCGCACCTTTCAGCTGTTGCGGCTGCGCATAGACCCGGCACTGAACCTGATTCCGGAAATCAGTGGCAACCGCTTGATCGTCTCGGTACGGCTCATGCGGCTAGAAGGCGATGGGCGCCTGCACGCTTGCAACGAAGATGCGGCGTTTGAACTGACCCTCTGCGCTTAGGCTGCAGCAAGCCCAGAGACTGAATGGCACCGAGACCCGCAAAAAGGGCCGGGCCGCCCGACTTGAGCAAGAGGACCACATACAGGATGCCCCACTCCCCTGCCCCCATCTCGCAGGCGCGCATCGTCACCTGCCCCAGCTGCGGCGGAGATAGCGTGTACAGCCCCGCGAATGTGTACCGCCCGTTTTGCAGCGAGCGCTGCAAGCAGGTGGACTTGGGCGCCTGGGCCAGCGAGAGCTTTCGCATGCCTACCGAAGCACCTCCAGACGATGCCCCCCATGGCGACCCACGCCAGCAGCATTGAGTGTGATCTGCGGCGCGAATCGGGCATCATTGAGGCCAAACCCGACCTAGGTGGCTATCCTATATGCCTGAACAGCTACCAATTCAATAGCAAATCAGAATAGGCGCGGCCAGGGCAACCATCACTTCATCCCAGGCTGCTGACCACGCTCCTCGGCCAGCCATTGCAACACCGGGTAGGCACCAGGCAACACCGGAGACACCGTGATCGGCATCTGCTGCCAAGCCATGGCCTGGCCCTCACGCATTTCAAACTCGCCGGTCCATTCCCAGACCTTGCACCAGTGCAGCCGTACGAGCGCGTGAGGGTAGTCGTGCTCAGTCACTTTCCAGACGCTGGCCGGACCGATGGTCACGCCCAGCTCCTCGATCAGCTCGCGGCGCAGTGCCTGCTCCACGGTCTCGCCCGCCTCCAGCTTGCCGCCCGGGAACTCCCAATACCCCGCATAGGGCTTGCCCGGCGGGCGCGTGGACAGCAGCATCGCGCCGTCAGCACGCAGCAGGATGCCCACGGCCACTTCGGTGTGTTTGCGTTCGGCGATGGCTGGCGTGCCATTGGTAGCGAGATTTTCAGCCACCATGGCGCCCCGCATAGTCGCGCGCAAACTGGTACGCGACGCGGCCGCTGCGCGAGCCACGCTCCAGCGCCCAGACCAGGGCCTCAGGCCGCGCCTCCTCAATGGCCTGTGCGGGCACACCGAACGACGACAACCACTGCGCCACGATGGTCAGATACTCCTGCTGGCTGAACGGGTAGAAGCTGACCCACAGGCCAAAACGCTCCGACAGCGAAATCTTCTCCTCCACCACCTCGCCCGGGTGCACCTCGCCGTCTTCGGTGTGGGTGTACGTGAGGTTGTCGGCCATGTACTCCGGCAGCAGGTGGCGCCGGTTGCTGGTGGCGTAGATCAGCACGTTCGGCGTGGCGGCCGCCACCGAGCCGTCCAGGATCGACTTGAGCGCCTTGTAGCCTGGCTCGCCGTCCTCAAAACTCAGGTCATCGCAGAAGACGATGAATTTCTCGGGCCGGTCAGACACTACGTCCACAATGTCCGGCAGGTCGGTCAGGTCGGCCTTGTCCACCTCTATCAGGCGCAGGCCTTCGGCTGCGTAAGCGTTCAAGCAGGCCTTGATCAGCGACGACTTGCCGGTACCACGCGCACCGGTCAGCAGCACGTTGTTGGCGGGCTTGCCCTGCACAAACTGCTGCGTATTGCGCTCGATCTTTTCTTTCTGCGGATCGATTTCCTTGAGGTCTGCCAGCCGCATCGCCCCCACGTGGCGCACGGGTTCCAGCGTGCCATGCCCACTGCTGCGCTTGCGGTAGCGCCAGGCAATGGATGCGGACCAGTCAGGCGCTCCCAGCGGCTGGGGCAGCACCGACTCGATGCGGGCGATGAGCTGCTCCGCACGCTCGACCAAGCGTTCAAATTTTTCGTTCATTGTGGCGACATGCGCTAGTGGAATATGCCTCAAAAGCTATTACAAAGATAGCAAAACCCAACTCACGAGCGGTAGTCGGCGTTGATGGTCACGTACTCGTGGCTGAAGTCACAGGTCCACACCGTGTCCGCTGCGGCACCCCGGCCCAGCAGCACCCTCACGGTGATCTCGCTCTGTTTCATCACGCGCTGACCGTCTTCTTCTCGGTAGGCAGGGTTGCGCCCCCCCTGAATGGCCACATGCACGTCGTCCAGGTACAGGTCGATGCCGGTCTGGTCCAGGTCGTCAATGCCCGCATAGCCCACCGCCGCCAAGATGCGACCCAGGTTGGGGTCGCTGGCGAAAAAGGCCGTTTTGACCAGTGGCGAATGCGCAATGGCGTAGGCCACCTTGCGGCACTCATCGCCAGTCTTGCCGCCTTCGACCCGCACTGTGATGAACTTGGTCGCACCCTCGCCGTCCCGCACGATCGCCTGCGCCAGCTTTTGTGACACCGAGAGCATCGCAGCCTTGAGGGCCTGGCCGTCCGCGCTGTCGAGCGAGGTCACGGGCGCATGCGCTGCCTTGTTGGTGGCAACGACCACGAAAGAGTCATTCGTCGATGTGTCACCGTCAATGGTGACGCGATTGAAAGAGCCGTCAGCCAGATCACGCGCCAGTTGCTGCATGACGGCGGGCGCCACGCAAGCGTCCGTGGCCAGGAAGCCCAGCATGGTGGCCATGTTGGGGCGGATCATGCCCGCCCCCTTGCTGATACCCGTGATGGACACCGTGGCGCCACCGATCTGGACCTGCGCAGAGAACGCCTTGGGAAGCGTGTCGGTGGTCATGATGCCCTCGGCGGCACGTGCCCAATGGCCGGGCTGTGCATCGGCGATGGCAGCTGGCAAGCCGGCCTCGATGCGGTCGTTGGGCAGCGGTTCCATGATCACGCCGGTCGAGAACGGCAGGATCTGCTCCGGCGCCACGCTCAGGTGGCGTGCGAGCGCAATGCAGGTAGAGCGTGCGCGCGCCAGGCCGTCAGCCCCCGTACCCGCGTTGGCGTTGCCGGTGTTGATGACCATGGCGCGAATGGGCTGGCCGCTGCCCAGATGCTCGCGGCTGATCTGCACCGGCGCCGCGCAAAAGCGGTTCTGCGTGAACACGCCGGCCACGCTGGCACCTTCGTCCAGCAGGAACACGGTGAGGTCCTTGCGGTGGGCCTTGCGGACACCAGCTTCGGCAACACCGATGCGCACACCGGCGATGGGGTGCAGGTCGGCAGCAACGGGGGCGACTAGATTGACGGGCATGGAGGTCTTTCTCAAAAAACTGCGGCCGATTATCCGGAAAACCGTGGCGCGCCAATGAAAACACGGGCCGAAGCCCGTGTTGTTTGGATCAGTAAATCAAGCCAGTTTGCCGTGGCACTGCTTGTACTTCTTGCCGCTGCCACAAGGGCAGGGGTCGTTGCGGCCCACGCGCATACCTTCGGGCAGCGCTTGCTGGGCCACGGTCTGTGCATCTACCGTGGTCTCCACCTCGCCGGTTTCGGTGGGCGCGGTATAGGTCACGTTAGCAATGCTCTCGGCGCGCTGTTCCATGTCCTGCGCGGCCTGGTCGAGCTGCGCCTGCGACTGCACCTGCACGGTCATGAGGATCTTGGTGACCTCGTTCTTGACCTGGTCGATGAGCTGGCGGAACAGCTCGAAGGCCTCGCGCTTGTACTCCTGCTTGGGCTGCTTTTGCGCATAGCCGCGCAGATGGATGCCCTGGCGCAGGTAGTCAAGTGCGCTCAGGTGATCGCGCCAGTTGGAGTCAAAGTTCTGCAGCAGCACCACACGCTCAAACTGCGTGAAGTTTTCGCGGCCCACCTGCTCGACCTTGGCATTGAAGGCAGCGTGCGCGGCCTG
>NZ_JADHVT010000215.1 GCF_016783915.1 Acidovorax sp. | reverse complement strand
CGGTGTTTGCTGCCATCTATGCAGAGGCCTCGCAGCACATCAAGGACTGCATGGATCTGGGGTCCGTCACCGGGATGCGCCTGACCGACTGCATCACGGTGCTGATGCCGCGCGGCGCGGTGCTGACCCTGGAGGCCAGCAAAACCGGCAAGGAGGCCGAATGGGATTTGAATCTATCCCAGGTTCTGCCCGGGCTGGTGGAGCGGCGCAAGGCGCTCGGGGCCCCGCACCTGATGCTGTTGTCCCTGCCCAATGGGCGCCCCGTCACCCAGGCGGCATTGCGCTACGGCTGGGACACTGCCAGGGCCATTGCGGCGCAGAAGGCAGAAGAGCGGGAAGACGCGGAGTTGGCCGATGCCATCAAGGCTTTGTACCTCCGCGACATGCGCAAGCGCGCGGCGCAAAAGGCCGGGAGTCTGGAGGCGGCGGCCGAACTGCTGCAGCACTCGGACAAGCGGCTGACGGAGCGGCACTACGGAGGCGTGCGCAAGCTAAAGCCGACCGGCTGAATGCGTTCCGGGTTTTGCCATCTTTCCTGTATGGAAATAGGCTCAAAAACCCGGAACACATCGCCCGCAAACCCGCATGGATGCTCACTTCTACACGGGACTCAAAATCCCCCGCCGCAAGGCGTGCCGGTTCGATTCCGGCCCCGGGCACCACAGTCAACAAGGCCGGTAGCTTCCACAAGCTATCGGCCTTTTTGCTGGGCAGGACCATGAGACACCTGCACGCGCCATACCGTACCCTCCCCATGACCGCCCAAGACCTGATCGCACACGCCACGGTGCTTGCCTACCGGCTTGCGGGCTATGCCTTGCAGAACATGGCCGAGGACGCAGCCCTGCTGGCGATGATGTTCTGCTGACCGCCGCGTCCGCAGCCCCCACACGTTGCGCTGAGCATCAGCGCGCGGCCAGCAATAAAAAATCCTGCTCATAGCCCTTGAGCGATTGCGCAGCGCGCAGCCGGTGCGCGGGAGTCATGGCGTTGTGCAGGCGCGAAAACCCTTCGCAGCCTTCGACCACCAGGGCTTGTGCGTAGCGCTGGTAGGCAGTGTCAGGGGACGTCACCACGCGGTCCAGAAAACCCAGCATCAGCACACGGGCCTGGGCGGTGTTGCCACGGTCGGCCTGGACGCTGCGCAGCACCTGCACCAGGTCCTTTTGCCTGCGCACCCGCTCGGCGTAGGTGCGCAGCGGGTCGAAGGCGGACTGGGCGATGAAGGCGCGCAGCACAGCCTTTTGCGGCTCGTCCAGCGGGCCATAAAAGGTTTCGAGCCGCGAGGACAGGTCCTTGAAGCGGCGCTCGCGCATCTTGCCGGGCGACGGGTCCAGCCATTCGGATTTCCAGTCAGCGTTGCTGTCGGCCTGCTTGCGCTCCAGATTGCGGATCTGCGCCTCGGACAGCTGTGAGGCCAGCCACACCACCTTGGGCTCGGCCTGGGCCAGCACCTTGTCCAGCTGTGTACGTGCCTCGTCATAGATGCGGCAGGCCTGCTCGGAGGTGATGGCGGCAGGCAACTGCTGCTGCACCCTTTGCAGCAGCTCGGCATGCTGGGGCAACATGGTGTCCCGGTGCCAGCGGTGCAGGTCACCCAGGTCGCCGCGTACGCGCTCGGTCTGTGCGTCCGACAGGTCGAGGTAGCGGTTCAGCTGCCAGTAGGCGAGGTGGGGCACCTGGTTGTACGCCAGCCGCACGGTGCTGCAGCCCACCAACAGCACACCGGCCGCAGCCAGGGCGGCGATGCACAGTGTTGTGCGCAGGCGGGACAAAACGGGCACGGCGGCTCCAGGCAACAAGGATTGCGCAGGATAGGCCCAACGCTGTGCACGCAGACCACGGAGCGCAGATACCCCGGCCCGCACACCAGGATTTAGCTGAGGCGGCGCAACCGCACGAACCCAGCGCCCTGCCCAGCAAGGGTTGCTCAGAATAGGCTGGGCCAGCGCGCGGGCTCAGTTGTCCTGTCGCCGGATCAACTGACGGCCACTGGCGGTGATGGCCAGCTCGCCACCCGACCCCTTGGTGATGAAACCCCACTCCAGCAGGCGCCCGGAGACATGGTCCTTAAGCGCGTGGGCAGCGTGATGACTTCGCCCATCTCCAGTTGCTTGAGGGTCTCGATCTCGTCCACGGTGGGGTCGAAATGCAGAGCGTGGTAGGTGGTCATGGTGATCGCTCTCCAACAAGGTTGCTGAGTGAAAGACAGACTTCCGCGCGGCCAGATTAGTTCACAGCCTCCGTGGGCGCAAGCGCGTCATCCCGCTACCGGCGGGCTACCCACCTCGGCCATGTGCTGCAGCCAGCGCGCAAACGTGGCCAGCACCGGGGGCTGGGCCTGCGCAGGGCTGATGAGGTAGTAGGCGCGCTCGCCGCGCAGAGGGCGGTTGCAGGCCACCACCAGTTCGCCGCTGGCCAGCTCGGCCTCGATGAGCAGCGGCGGGATCAGCGCCACGCCCATGCCATGCGTGGCCGCTACGGCCAGCATGGAGAACAGCTCGTAGCGCGGGCCATCGAGCGCGTGCGGGGCATCGACGCCCATGGCATCAAACCACTGCCGCCAGCCATAGGGCCGCGTGCTTTGCTGCAGCAGGGGCAAGTCGGCCAGCACCTCTGCGGCGATAGGCTGGTAGGCACGGCCCCGGCCCCGGGGGGCGGCGGATTCGAGCAGGCGCGGGCTGCACACGGGCACCACGTCTTCGTGCATCAGCAGCTGCGCCTGCACGCCGGGCCAGTTGGCCACCTGGTCGGGCGTGCCTGCGTACAGCGCGGCGTCGAAGGTGGTGTCGGCAAACAGAAACGGGCGCGTTTGCGTGTCGATGTGCACCACGATGTCCGGATGCTCCTGCGCCAGTTGCGGCAGGCGCGGGATGAGCCAGCGAGTGGCAAAGGTGGGCACTGCCGCCAGCGTGAGGGTGCCGCCCTCGCCCTGGTGCGCCATCACATCCAGCGTGTCCCGCTCCAGCCCTTGCAGCCAGCGCGCCACCTGGCGGCCATAGTGCGCGCCCGCAGGCGTCAGCACCACGCCGTGGCGCGTGCGGCGAAACAGCTGCACGCCAAGGAATTCCTCCAGCGCCTGGATCTGGCGCGAGACGGCGCTTTGGGTGAGCGACAACTCCTGCGCGGCGCGGGTGTAGCTCTCGTGGCGGGCGGCCACTTCAAAACAGGCCAGGGCCTGGGTCGATGGAATGTTGCGGCGCATGATGAAGAGGAATTTTTAAGTGGTTAGCCACGCCCTGGCGTAGCTTGTCGCCAGTATTTCATACATTCCATAAACGCATGTCTGGATGAAAAGAACTCGCTTGCGGGCTGTCACCCCAAGACCTACGATGTGCACCAGACCCTTTTCTTTCCTTTTCTTTTCGACCGGAGACACACATGGCCCACGCCGCTTTTCAATGGGATGACCCCTTCCTCCTGAGCCAGCAACTGACCGACGACGAGCGCGCCATCCGCGATGCCGCCGCTGCGTATTGCCAGGACAAGCTGGCACCCCGCGTGCTGGACGCCTTCCGCCACGAAAAGATGGACGTGAGCATCTTCCGCGAGATGGGCGAAGTGGGCCTGCTGGGCCCCACCATCCCTGAGCAATACGGCGGCCCTGGCCTGAGCTACGTTGCCTACGGCCTGATCGCCCGCGAGGTGGAGCGTGTGGACTCGGGTTACCGATCGATGGCCAGCGTGCAGTCGTCGCTGGTGATGGTGCCGATTTATGAATTTGGCAGCGAAGCCCAGCGCCAGAAGTACCTGCCCAAGCTCGCCAGCGGCGAGTGGATCGGCTGCTTTGGCCTGACCGAGCCCGACCACGGCTCCGACCCCGGTAGCATGGCCACGCGCGCCTACAAGGTCGATGGCGGCTACAAGCTCAAGGGCAGCAAGATGTGGATCACCAACAGCCCGGTGGCTGACGTGTTCGTGGTCTGGGCCAAGGAAGTCTCCGAAGGCGGCGCCGTGGGCCCGATTCGCGGCTTTGTGCTGGAAAAGGGCATGAAGGGCCTGACAGCCCCCGCCATCCACGGCAAGGTGGGGCTGCGCGCCTCCATCACTGGCGAGATCGTGATGGACGACGTGTTCGTGCCCGAAGAAAACGCGTTTCCTGAAGTGCAGGGCCTGAAGGGCCCCTTCACCTGCCTGAACAGCGCGCGCTACGGCATTGCCTGGGGCGCGCTGGGTGCGGCCGAGTTCTGCTGGCACACCGCCCGCCAGTACACGCTGGACCGCAAGCAGTTTGGCCGCCCCCTGGCTGCCAACCAGCTGATCCAGAAGAAGCTGGCCGACATGCAGACCGAGATCGCCATCGGCCTGCAGGCCTGCATGCAGTTTGGCCGCATGAAGGACGCCGGCACCGCCAGCCTGGAAGGCACCTCCATCATCAAGCGCAACAGCTGCGGCAAGGCCCTCGACATCGCCCGCCTGGCGCGCGACATGATGGGCGGCAACGGCATCAGCGACGAGTTCGGTGTGGCCCGCCACCTGGTGAACCTGGAAGTGGTGAACACGTATGAAGGCACACACGATGTGCATGCGCTGATCCTGGGCCGCGCCCAGACAGGCATCGCCGCATTCGCTAACTGAGCGGGCTGCGCGCCCACATCCGGCAAAAACACCGCCTTTGCGGTGTTTTTGCCTTGTAGCGCTAGTCAATCATGCGCCGACAGCTATCAATTTCATAGTACACCACACCATGACCACCCCCTCTACCTCTCCCGGCGCCCTCGCAGGCATCAAGGTGCTCGACCTCTCCCGCGTGCTGGCCGGGCCGTGGTGCACGCAGATCCTGGCCGACCTGGGCGCGGACGTGGTCAAGGTGGAGCGCCCCGGCGTGGGCGACGACACGCGCCAGTGGGGCCCGCCCTTCCTGAAGGACGCCGAGGGCAACGACACCCACCAGGCCAGCTACTACACCGCCTGCAACCGCAACAAGCGTTCCGTCACCATCGACATGGCCTCGCCCGACGGGCAGGCGCTCATCCGGCAGATGGCGCAAGAGGCCGACATCGTCGTAGAGAATTTCAAGGTCGGCGGCCTGAAGCAATACGGCCTGGACCACGAGAGCCTGCGCGCACTCAACCCGCGCCTCATCTACTGCTCCGTCACCGGCTTCGGCCAAGACGGCCCGTATGCCGAGCGCGCGGGCTACGACCTGATGGTGCAGGCCATGACGGGCCTGATGAGCATCACCGGCCAGGCCGACAGCCAGCCCGGCGGTGGCCCCATGCGCGTGGGCGTGGCCGTGATCGACCTGTTCACCGGCCTGTATGCCAGCAACGCCATCCTGGCCGCGCTGCACGTGCGCGATAACGCCACCAGTGGCACCGGCCAGGGCCAGCACATCGACATGGCGCTGCTGGACGTGGGCATGGCCGTGCTGGCCAACCAGGCCTCGGGGTTCCTCGCCACCGGCAAGGCGCCCGGCCGCATGGGCAACAGCCACCCCAGCCTGGCGCCGTACCAGGACTTCCCCACGCAGGACGGCAACATGCTGCTGGCCATCGGCAACGACGGGCAGTTCCAGCGCTTTTGCGCCGCCGCCGAACAGCCCCAGTGGGCCAGCGACCCGCGCTTTGCCACCAACACGCTGCGCGTGCAAAACCGCACCGCGCTGATCCCCGCCATGGAAGCCGTGACGCGCACCCGCACCACGGCCGACTGGATCACGCTGCTGGAAGACAAGGCCGTGCCCTGCGGCCCCATCAACACCATCGCCCAGGCGTTTGACGACGCGCAGGTGCAGGCCCGTGGCCTGGCCGTGACGCTGCCGCGCTGGAAGGACGGCGAGGCCGCCACCGACAACGTACAGCAGATCACCGGCGTGGCCAGCCCTCTGCGCCTGTCGGCCACGCCACCGCTGCTGCGCAACGCCCCGCCTGCACTGGGCCAGCACACCGACGAAGT
>NZ_JADHVT010000010.1 GCF_016783915.1 Acidovorax sp. | reverse complement strand
TGGACTTGTAGGTCACCACGCGCGAACCTGCGGGCTCGATGGAGCGTGTTTGTGCCACGGTAGCGGCTTCAGCAGCCACTTCAGCGCGGGTGCGGTTCGTGTCGAACTTCAGGGCAAATTGCGAGCCATCGGCTTCGTCGGCATGGGCGCCAAAAGCGGCGAAAGCGGCAACGGCGGCGACGGAGAGGAAACGGGTGGTCTTGTTCATGATGAAAATCCTTGAAAGTTAAAAAGCGTCTCAAAAAAGCCGGTTCAAAAACCATTCCTGAACCGGGTTCGGTGAGTCGCCTTGCGGGTTCGGCTCATCGATGGGATGAACTGTACGCCGATGGTGTTCAGAGAAAAACCACTCAGTCGCGAACTAACTGTTCCAGTATTGGGAACAATCTTTAAGTCCGCTTCGGCCACATGGGTGTGCCTTGATGTGCGGATGAAGTGGTTTGAACTGAGAGGTCATCGCTCCGCAGCGTGGCGAGGGGCGCAGGTCGATTTCGCAGGAGCAGCGGGTACTCAGTCCCCCAGCAATTCACCCACCGCTTTGAGATCTTCCACGCGGTCGCACACGGCCTTCACGGCCATCATCACCGGGATGCCCAGCAGCAACCCCCACAGCCCCCACAGCCAGCCCCAGGCCAGAACGCTGACGAACACGGCCACGGGGCTCATGCTGCTGGTGCGGCTGGTGAGCCAGGGGGTGAGCAGGTTTCCGATCAGGGTGTGGATGACCAGCGAGGCGCCGCCAATGGCCATGGCCATGTCCAGCGTGCCAAACTGCAAGAACGCCACCAGGGCAGAAGCCCCTGTGACCAGCGCTGAGCCGATGTACGGCGCGAGGTTGAGCACGGCGGCCACCACGCCCCAAACGGCCGCGTTCTCCAGCCCCAGTGCCCAGTAGGCAGTACCGGTGGCCAGGCCCACCAATACGCTGGTGAACACCTGCAGCAGCAGATACCGCTGAATCTGCTGGGTGATGTCCTGCAGCACATGGATGGTGACCTTGCGCCGCTCCAGGCTGGTGCCGGCGATGCGTAGCAGCTTGTCGCGAAACAGGTTTCCCGAGGCCAGGGCGAAGTAGGTCAGAAACACCACCACCATCAGCTGCCCCAGGGCTGACATCAGGCCCATGGTGCCGCTCCACAAGTAGTCGCGGATGTTGAAGGGGGTGCGCTCAACGATCACCCGCTGCACCCCCCGCCGAGGTGCTGCGCTGCTGGCACTGTTTTCGTTGGCGGCCTGCTCGATCTGGGCGGCCGCTTTTTGTACGGTGTCCAGCGGGCTGCTGCCACCCGCGCGGGCCTTGAGGTTGTCACGGACCTTTTTGGCAGCGACGGGTACCGAGTCCACCAGTTGGGCCGCTCCATCGCTGAGCGACCAGGCCGTGCTGGCCAGCCCGGTAACGATGGCCACCAGCAACACACCGGCCCCCAGCGCCCGCGGCATGCGCCAGCGGGCCATCATTTCCACCGCCGGGCGCAGCGCAATGGTCAGGAGGAGGCTGAGCATGATGGGAATGAATACCGCACTGGCCCAATGCAGCAGCGCCACGCTGGCAAACAGTGCCAACAGCGCCAGCGACAGATTGCGCACGTCCACGGGCATGTGGAGCATGAGGGGGGCTGCGTGGGACGCGAGGCCGACTGCTGGAGCGTGTCCTGCAGCAGCAGGGGCGTCAGTGCCGTCGCGGGTGGCAGCGTCCCCAATCGGGGTAGCTGTTGATGGTCCCTCCTCCCGGGGAGCTTCCGGGGAGGGCGTAGTGGTGGGCTCAGTCGTCATGCGCCGATTGTGCGGGGGCCTTCAACAAAAGCATGTAGGCGTTCAGCGCTTGGTATGGCCCACGGTCTTCAGCACAGCGGCAAGGTACGTTCCTTGTTGAGAGCATCCACGGTGCCCAACAACTGCGGCCAATAGGTGGGCAGGGCCGACCAAGGAGCGCCGATAGCGAGGTTGGTGGCGTACACCATGCCCGTGTTCAGGCGTGGGCGGTTCGCATTCTTCACGGCCGCTTGCATCTCCGTGCAAGTGCTGGCCGAGTGCACCAGCATCGCTTGCGCAGTGTTGGCCTTGGCGTAGACCCAGGTGCTCGACGGTTGGGGATCCACGTTCTGGTAGGCGGCTGCATTGCCTGCGTAGGTCACCAGCGTATCGGCGACCGCTGCATACGCCGGGACAGGGTAGGTGCCAGGATTTCCAATCAGGAGAGGGGTGCCGGGAGCGCTGGCGCCGGTACTCATGCCCGAGGTCAATCCCTTGACGTAGTTGTAGATGTCCTGGAAGTAAGCGACCCGCGCGCTGTCGGTGGCCATGCCGTCCAGAAAAAAACCATCGAGCAGTTTGGGATACAGCCTGATGTAGTTGTCGATGGTGGCCTTGACGTCGGAAACAGAGAGCGTGCCGCCGCTACTCGATGCGGTCGCCACATACCCGATCACGCGGTTGCTGGTGCCCGCCACTGCCCTGAAGGCCTTGACGGCGGTGGTCAGGTCAGTGTCCTCTTTCGTGGTGGCTGTCAGGACCCCACTGCTGGTGCTGGCAATGGCAGTGATCTGCACATCCGGATAGCTGGTCGCGCCGCTCGTGAGGGTAGTCCAAGGGGTCGACGTACCTGTGGCTGTGAAATAGGCAGGGACTAACACCTGCAGCGGTTTGTGAGCAGGGCGCACGTAGTACGTCAGGCTGTCACTGGCTGAGTTTGCGCTGCTGGTGGCGGTCGCCGTCACCTGAAATGTGGCAGTTGGAGGCAGGCTGCTGACCGTCAAGGTGGTGCTGGCGACACCTCCTACCGTTGTGGGTGCCACAGGGGCCAGTGTGCCTGCGGTGGTGGGGTTCACGGCGAAGGTGGCAACGGTGCCGTTCGGCGCGGTACTCCCGTTCGTGGAGACGTTGACGGACAGCGGTTCCGAACTACTGGGTTCCAGCACGTTGTTGGCGGACTGCACGAAGCTCACGCTGACGGGGGTAGCCGCTGGTGGCGGCGGTGGCGGTGAAGGCGGAGCGGGCGTGGCAGTCTTGTCGGACGCGCCACCGCAGCCAGCCAGTGCGGCGGTCAAGGCCAGCAGGGACGCGAGGCGGTGTGTCGTGTTCTTGGTGTGCATGGTCTTCCGGGGTTTGTTGGGTGTACAGCTATTGTGAGTGCTTGTAGTGGCGTCACCAAGCGCTGAAAACGCGGCTTAAGGTGGGGAAAGACGGCTTTGTTGTGGAGATCACGGACGGCTGGCGCCACTAACATGGCTCCATGCGATCTTCCCTCCTGCGCATTTCGACCGTTGTGCCGCTGCTGGCTGCGACGCTGCTGGCTGGCTGCGGCACCCTGGACGTGCCACGCGCCGACAACTATCCTGCTACTGGCCAGAAAAAGGCCCGCGCCGTGCACCACTGGGATGTGCTGGCTGGGGATGTGGCTGGGCGAGTTGCCGAGAAGATCGCGTCCTGGCCTGCAGGCGAGTACCCCATTCACGTGACGGTGGCGGACAAATCCAGCTTCAACGCGGGTTTCCTCAAACTGCTGACAGTGCATTTGTTGAACCGCGGCGTTGTCCTTTCCACGGTTCCTACTGCGGTGGAGCTGGAGGTGCAGACCCAGGTGGTTCAACACCTGGCCGGTGTTCCGCCCAATTTCCCTGTCCCGATCGCTGGGACCCTCATCGGGACCGGCGTGGGGGTATGGCGTGACTGGAAGGTGCACTATTCGGATCGCACTTTGCTCCCAGGCGTTGCGACAGCACTGGGGGTGGGAGCGGGCTTGGCATTGGACATGGCCCATCTGTACACGCAAGGTGCCGCGGCGGGCGGGCCTACGCGGACTGAAGTTCTGATCACTACGACACTGAAGAGCCGTGACCGTTATTTGGCTGGTTCCGCAGACCTGTATTACATCGAGCGGGAAGATGCCGCGCTGTACCAACCAGAGGTCTTGGTGCCCGCACCGGCACCCACCCCCGTTAAAACCTGGCGGGTGGTTGCGCCATGATGCGCCGTTTCCATCCTGGCAAGCTCAGGTCCGCGTGGTGCTTGGGCATGGTGGTGGTGTCGGCCCTGGCGCTGCAGGGCTGCTCGACCAACCCGGTCCACAGCTATTACTACGGCAACAGTGCGGGTGGCGTGTCGCGCACCGACCTGATCGAGGTGAACGACCGGGCAACGGATGCCTTGCTGCTCAACGCGCCGCTGGACGCGAGCCAGCCGCTGTTGGTGGCCACCCTGGTCAATGTGGACCGGCTCAACGAGTCGTCGCGGCTGGGGCGCATCTTTTCGGAGCAGATCGCGGGACGCATGGTGCAGCGCGGACTGCGCGTGACGGAAGTGAAGCTGCGTGACAACCTGGTGCTGCATCGCGAGCAGGGCGAGCTGCTGCTGTCGCGCGAGGTGCGGGAGGTCAGCCAGGCGCAGAACGCGCAGGCCGTGGTGGTGGGCACGTACGCGGTGTCGGCGTCGGTCGTGTACATCAGCCTCAAGCTGGTGAACCCGGTGGGCAATCAAGTGATCGCTGCGCACAACTACGCGGTGCCGGTGGACGAGAACGTGCGCACCTTGCTTGGCGGGCGTTGATGGGGGCTCGGTGTTCTGCCTTGCACTACATTCCATCGGCAGACAGCAGACAGCAGACAGCAAAAAAGGCCCCGAATGGGGCCTTTTTTGTTTGCTATCCAATCAATAGCTAGCTGGGCAATATGCACTAGCGCATCGGGCGCTTTTGGCTCAAAAATCACGCCAAGGTGTCAATGCAGCATCAGCGCACCGGCCGTCTTGCTCTTGCCGGCACGTGCGGGTGGGTTGCACAGTCCGCAGGTGAAATGGCGGTTCTCATACAGCTCGGTCACGAACTGGCCGCTGCACTGGCTGCACTTGGTGCGCGTGAGCATGCCGGCGTCCACAAATTTCACCAGGCGCCAGGCGCGGGTGAAGGACAGCAGGGGCTCGATCTCGGCCGTGGCCACCTGTTCGTTGTACAGGCGGTAAGCCTTGGTCAGCAGCTCCACCGAATCCAGGTCCACGCCCTTGGACAGGTATTCGTAGATGTTCAGGAACAGCGAGCTGTGGATGTTCTCTTGCCAGGTCAGAAACCAGTCCGTCGAGAACGGCAGCTGGCCCTTGGACGGGGACTTGCCAGCGATCTCCTTGTACAGCCGGATCAGGCGTTCATACGACAGCGTAGTCTCGGACTCCAGCACCTGCATGCGGGCGCCCATCTGGATCAGCATGGCTGCGCGTTCGATCTGCTTGGACTCGTTCAGAACGCTTTTGACAGGGGCTTTGGCGGCGGCGGTGGTCGTGGAGGACATGGCGGGCTTTCGGTGAGAACGGGACAACGCTGTGGGCTAGTGCTTCAGAGCACTTCCGACACGCGGCTGGCCATCAGGATGTTGGCGTGCAGGGTGTTGGTGGCGTCGTTGCCCACCTTCTTGGCCGAGTGGTTGGTCAGCAAGCTCCACACCAGGTTGTCGTCCACGCGGAAGCTGCAAAGTAGCGTGTTGCGGGAGGCCAGTTTCATCACTTGCGCTGCCGACAGCGAAGCGAGAATATCGGCAGACTCTTCGTTCATGCCCAGACGGAAAACCGCTTCGGCCTTGTCCTGACGGATCAGGGTTTGGGCCAGCATCAGGTAGGTGAGGTTGGCTTCGCGGATTTCAGCGAGGATTTGTTCGTTGGTCATGGCAGCTTCCTTTTTTCCAGTACCGGGTCTTGCGTTGCCTGCTGACTGCATGTTTTGCGTGATCCGTTGAAATGGATTGTGAAACCGCCCCAATCAGAAATTAAGTCGGGGTTTGGCTGTGCCGCGTGTCTGGTTTCGCGGCGGGGCGTGTAGGAATTTGCCCTACACGCGGATCAGGCATTGGCTCGCTTTTCAGGGGGCGCGCCTGCTGCACTGACAGGTGCCGGCCCCTGCATTCTGCTCATGGTTTTGATAGCGCCTGCAAAACCATCTTTTTTGCGCTTTTGCAACCGGCGGCGTTCGTTAGACGCCGCAGTTGGG
The DNA here is from genome assembly GCF_016783915.1 of Acidovorax sp. Lineage (GTDB taxonomy): Bacteria > Pseudomonadota > Gammaproteobacteria > Burkholderiales > Burkholderiaceae_C > Acidovorax. The sequence continues at coordinate 55,437 of NZ_JADHVT010000010.1, read as the reverse complement.
GTTGTTCAACCCTTTTCGACCGGGCGCGCGGGGTCTGAACACCATTCGCTCCAGCTGCCCGCGAACAGCGCGGTGTGCCCCAGCCCGGCGATCTCCATGGCCAGAAGATTGGGCACCGCGCTCACGCCGCTGCCGCACTGGTGCACCACGGTCGCTGGGTCGCGGCCTGCCAGCAGGGCGTCGAACTCTGCGCGCAGCGTGGCTGCCGGTTTGAAGCGGCCGTCGGCTCCAATGTTTTCGGCGAAGGGTCGGTTGAGTGCGCCGGGAATATGGCCTGCCACGGGGTCCAGAGGCTCCACCTCGCCCCGGTAGCGGGCACCTGCACGGGCGTCGATCACGGTCTGTCCGGGCTGCTGCAGGCGCGCAAGCACCTCGCTGGCCGTGGCCAGCTGGCGCAAGGGGGCGCCCAGTTGGAAGTTGGTCTGGAAGTGGGCGGGCTCTTTGCCGCTGTTCACCGCCCCGCCGGCGGCCTGCCAGGCTTGCAGCCCACCGTCGAGCACGGCCACGGCGTCATGACCGGCCCACTTGAGCATCCACCACAGGCGGCCGCAATAGTTGGCGCCCTGGCGGTCGTACACCACGGCCTGCATGCCGTTGGCAAAACCCACGCTGGACAGCCACATGGCAAAACGTTCGCGGCTGGGCAGCGGGTGGCGGCCGCCGGATGCGGGCTGGTCGGCCTCCTGCGCCGTCAAAGTGCCGGTGGCGCCGGGTGCACCGTGCTTGGCGCTCAGGTCGTTGTCGAGGTTGGCGTACACCGCGCCGGGAATATGGGCTTGCGCATATTGCTGCGCGCCAGCCGTGGGTTGCATGAGTTCGAAGCTGCAGTCAAACACCATCAGCGGCGCACCGCTGGCGATGAGGGCTTGGAGGTCGGGGGCAGAGATGAGCGTGGTGTGGGTGGTCATCGGCAGAGGTGGTGCGAAGCAACCTGTAGGACGGGTAGGCCTCCATTGTGGCCATCCCGATGGGGTCTGTCCTCGCCAGTGCGCATTGGTTTTTGTATCGGTCAATGTTCTTCTGCCGGTGCGCCGGGCGCAGCCCGGGCCCGCAAGATGGTGGCCACGATGCCGCTGCCTACGATGAGGGCCATGCCGACCCAGCCGATGGGCGGGATCTTGTCGCCAAACAACAGTACGCTGTAGACGGCGGCAAACACGATGCCCGAATACTGCAGATTGGCCACCACCAGCGTGCCGCGCTGGGTCTTGGCGCTGGCGTAGGCCCGGGTCATGCACAGCTGCCCGCCTGCAGCCAGCACGCCGATGGGCAGCAGCCACAGCGCCTGCCAGCCCGGCCAGTCCGACATGCCGGTGAACAGCATGGCCACGCCGCCCGCCACCGCGGAGCCCACCGCAAAGTAGAAGACGGTGCGCGACTCAGGCTCGCCCAGGCGCGACAGTGCCACCACCTGCATGTAGGCAAATGCTGCCGACAAGCCGGACATGAGTCCGATCATCCCGGCGAAGGCCTGGTTCTGGTCCAGGCTAGGGCGCAGCATCAGCACCACGCCCACAAACCCGGTGAGCACAGTGAGTACCAGCGGACCTTGCAGGGCAGGCCGGGGCGTTGCCACAGAGGGGCGCCAGGCCAGCAGCGTGCCGCCGACCAGGAAGGCCGCGATCCACACGCTGCTCATGTAGTTGAGCGTCATGGCAGTGGCCAGCGGCAGGTGGGCAATCGCATAGAACCAGGCGCCCAGCGACGCCACCCCCACCAGGCTGCGCCAGGCGTGCATGCCGGGGTATTGGGTGGCTAGCGTCACTTTTTGCGAGCGTGACAGTAGCCAGAGGATGAACATGCCGATCAGCCCCCGGTAGCACACCAGCTCGGCCGAGTTGAAGAAGTCCGAGGCGATCTTGACGCACACGCCCATGCTGGCAAAAAGAAACGCGGCCAACACCATCCAGAGGGCTTGCATCGGGTTGTGATCTTTTGATGAGCACCGGGTGGTGCAGAAACGAAAATAGCTGCCAGCGCTTATTTTTAAGCACTGGCAGCTATTGTAATGAGAGCAAGCCCAGGCGGGCCTGCGGATTGGCGGGGTTTTGCCGCGGTATTCAGCGTTTTGACGCAGCCGGGTCGATGGTGTCGCCGCCCATGGTCTGGCGGTACCACTCGTGGAAGTGCTGCATGCCATCTTCCATGGGGCTCTGGTAGGGGCCCACCTCGTTGTCGCCGCGTGCCATCAGGGCCTTGCGGCCTGCGTCCATGCGTTCACCGATCTCATCGTCCTCAATGCAGGTCTCCATGTAGGCGGCCTTCTGTGCCTCGACGAACTCGCGCTCGAACGCAGCGATCTCTTCGGGGTAGTAGAACTCCACCATGTTCAGCGTCTTGGTCGGGCTGATGGGGTGCAGCGTGGACACGGTGAGCACATGCGGGTACCACTCCACCATGATGTGCGGGTACAGCGTGAGCCAGATGGCGCCATGCTTGGGCGGCTTGCCCTCGCGGTAGGCCAGTAGGGCTTCGTGCCAGCGTTCGTACACGGGGCTGCCTGCCTTGCCCAGGCGGTTGGCCACGCCCACGGTCTGCACGGAGTAGTTCTTGCCGAACTCCCAGCGCAGGTCGTCGCAGGTCACGAAGCTGCCGAGGCCCGGGTGGAAGGGCCCGACGTGGTAATCCTCCAGATAGACCTCGATGAAGGTCTTCCAGTTGTAGTTGCACTCGTGCAGCTCCACGTGGTCGAGCACGTAGCCGTCAAAGTCCAGATCGGCGCGTGGTCCCATCTGGGCCAGGTCCGCCGCAACGTCGTAGCCGTTGTCTTCAAACAGAAGACCGTTCCACTCGCGCAGCTTGTAGTTGTTGAGGTTCAGGCATGGGTCGTGCGCGAAATGCGGTGCGCCCAGCAGTTCGCCCTTGGGGTTGTACGTCCAGCGGTGCAGCGGACACACGATGTTGCCGCCCGCGCTGCCCTTTTGCTGGGTGTTCAGCGACCCCTTGCCCTTGAGCATGACCGCCTGCCGGTGGCGGCAGACGTTGGAGACCAGCTCGATACCGCCCTGGGCGTTGCGCACCAGCGCGCGGCCCTCGCCCTCCTGGGGCAGTGCGTAGTAGTCGCCCGCGTTGGGCACAGCCAATTGATGCCCCACATAGCGGGGCCCGCGCTGGAAGATGGTCTCCAGCTCGCGCTGGAACAGCGCATCGTCAAAGTAGCTCGAAACTGGTAGTTGGCTTGCGGCCTGCTGCAGTTGAAGACTTAAATCAGACATGGGTGACCTGACCTAAAGACTCCCCACAGAAAGAGTGCGGGAGGTGCGCCAGAGAAGGCACATCTGGAAAAAGAAAACCGGCTAGGGTGGGTAGCCGGCTCGACGGGAATGGGATTATAGGCGGTGGGGTTATTCCCGCACCCCCGCTACGTGAATAGAAAACACCGGTTCCGGAAAAATAGGGGCGCCCCACGGATCGGCCCCTGTCTGACACGGGCGCCACAGCGCTGCGCCTAAAATCATTGGTTTTTCACCCGCGCACTGCCGCCCCCTTCATGCCCAAGGCCCCCGCAACCCCCGCTCCTCCCGCCGAACCTGCCAGCTACGAGGCGGCCCTGGAGGAGCTGGAGCAACTCGTGGCCCGCATCGAGTCGGGCCAGCTGCCGCTGGACCAGATGCTGGCTGGCTATCAGCGCGGCGCCACTTTGCTGGCCTTCTGCCGCCACCGGCTCGATGCCGTGCAGGACCAGATCAAGGTGCTGGACGACGGCCAGCTGCAACCATGGAATCAGGAATGAGCGCGTTGCCAATGACCCCTTCGACGGTGGGGGGGCAGCCCCTGGATACGAACCTCTGGAGCCAGAACCACCTGGCCAATGTGGAACAGGCCTTGTCCCGTTGGGTGGGAGACGGCGCCCCGGCAGGGCTCGGCGACGCCATGCGCTACGCCGTGCTGGATGGCGGCAAGCGCCTGCGGCCTCTGTTGGTACTGGCGGCGTATGAGGGCGCGCGCAGCGGCGCGTTGGATTCGGTGGCGTCTGATGTTGCGGTGGTTCACGCGGCCTTGGATGAAGCTGCCCTGCGTGCCGCGTGCGCGGTCGAATTGATTCACGCCTACTCGTTGGTCCACGATGACATGCCTTGCATGGACAACGACGTGCTGCGCCGTGGCAAGCCCACGGTGCATGTGCAGTTTGGCGAAGCCCAGGCTTTGCTGGCGGGTGATGCGCTGCAGGCCTTTGCGTTTGAATTGCTGACCCCCGACAACACCCTCATCCCCGCCGCCACGCAGGCAGCCCTGTGCAGGCTGCTAGCGCGGGCTGCGGGCTCGGCCGGCATGGCGGGCGGTCAGGCGATAGACCTGGCCAGCGTGGGCGTGGCGCTGACCGAGACGCAACTGCGCCAGATGCACCGCCTGAAGACCGGCGCGCTGCTCCAGGGCAGCGTGCTCATGGGGGCACTGTGTGGTCACGCGGCACCCACCGCCTACCAAGCCCTGTCAGACTATGGTGCTGCCATGGGTCTGGCGTTCCAGGTGGTGGACGATATCCTGGATGTGGTGGCCGACTCGGCCACCCTGGGGAAAACGGCGGGCAAGGACGCTGCTGCAGACAAACCCACCTACGTGTCTTTGCTCGGGCTGGAGCGTGCACAGGTCTTTGCGCAGGAGCTGCTGGCCGAGGCCCATGCGGCCCTGGGGCGCAGTGGTTTGCCCGACACCCGTGCCCTGGCAGCCCTGGCGGACATGGTCGTGCGCCGCTCTCACTGAGCCTGGCCCTGGTCCCTGGCGACTCTCTCAATGTCCAAATGCCTGCTGGTGCTTGAATTTCTTGCGCTGGTAGCTATCAAAAGAATAGTCAATGTCCACGACATCCTTTCCTCTGCTGCAGACCATCAATGACCCGGCAGACCTGCGCCGGCTCTCGCGTGCGGACCTCAAGGTGCTGGCGACCGAGTTGCGCGAGTTCGTGCTGCAGAGCGTCTCCCAGACCGGTGGCCACCTCAGTTCCAACCTGGGCACGGTGGAGCTGACCGTGGCCCTGCACCATGTCTTCAACACCCCCGAAGACCGCCTGGTGTGGGATGTGGGCCACCAGACCTATCCCCACAAGATTCTGACGGGCCGTCGCGACCGCATGCACACGCTGCGCCAGATGGGCGGTATCTCGGGCTTTCCGCAGCGGGCCGAGAGCATTTACGACACCTTTGGCACGGCGCATTCCAGCACCAGCATCTCGGCGGCGCTGGGCATGGCTCTGGCCGCCAAGCGCAAGGGCGACAACCGCCATGCGGTGGCCATCATCGGCGACGGCGCGATGAGCGCTGGCATGGCTTTCGAGGCGCTCAACAACGCGGGCGTGGCCGACTGCAACCTGCTGGTGGTGCTGAACGACAACGACATGAGCATCAGCCCGCCCGTAGGCGCGCTCAACCGCTATCTTGCGCAGCTGATGAGCGGTCAGTTCTACGCCGCCGCCAAGAACGTGGGCAAGACCGTGCTGCGCCCCGTGCCGCCCCTGCTCGAATTTGCCAAGCGCTTCGAGCAGCAGGCCAAGGGCATGGTGGTGCCCGCCACGCTGTTCGAGAAATTCGGCTTCAACTACATCGGCCCCATCGACGGGCACGACCTCGATTCGCTGATCCCCACGCTCGAGAACATCAAGAGCTTGAAGGGCCCGCAGTTCCTGCACGTGGTCACCAAGAAGGGCCAGGGCTACAAGCTGGCCGAGGCCGACCCCGTGGCCTACCACGGGCCCGGCAAGTTCGACCCCTCCGTGGGCCTGACCAAGCCCGCCACGCCCCCCAAGCAGACCTTCACCCAGGTGTTCGGCCAGTGGTTGTGCGACATGGCGGCGCAGGACCCGCGCCTGGTGGGCATCACGCCCGCCATGCGCGAAGGCTCGGGCATGGTCGAGTTTGAAAAACGCTTTCCGGACCGCTACTACGACGTGGGCATTGCCGAGCAGCATGCCGTCACGTTTGCCGCAGGCATGGCCTGCGAAGGCGTCAAGCCCGTGGTGGCCATCTACTCCACCTTCTTGCAGCGGGGCTATGACCAATTGATCCACGACGTGGCCCTGCAGAACCTGCCTGTGGTGTTTGCGCTGGACCGTGCTGGCCTGGTGGGTGCCGACGGTGCCACGCACGCAGGCGCTTATGACATCCCGTTCGTGCGCTGCATTCCGAACATGAGCATGGCCTGCCCCGCCGACGAGCGCGAATGCCGCCAGTTGCTCAGCAGTGCGTTTGAACAGGACCACCCAGTGGCCGTGCGTTACCCGCGTGGTAGCGGCGCGGGTGTGGCGCCGCTGGCAGCGCTCGATGGCCTGCCGTTCGGCAAGGGCGAGATCCGCCGCGAGCGCAAGGGTGATGCGGACGGCAAGGCGCCCCGTATTGCCATCCTGGCGTTTGGTACCTTGCTGTATCCCGCGCTGGAGGTGGGCGAGGCGATCGATGCCACCGTGGTCAACATGCGCTGGGCCAAGCCCATCGATGAGGCCTTGCTGCGCGAGGTGGCGGAGCGCCACGACGCTCTCGTGACGGTGGAAGAGGGGGCCATCATGGGCGGCGCGGGCAGCGCAGTGACCGAAGCGCTCAATGCCATGGGCATCGTGCGCCCCTTGCTGCAGCTCGGGCTGGGCGATGTCTTCATCGAGCACGGTGACCCGGCCAAGTTGCTGGCGTTGCAGGGGCTGGATGCAGCGGGTATCCGCGCATCGATTGCAGCGCGGTTTTTGCCTGGCAGCACGGTCTGAAACGGGGCGGGCAGCAGGCGGCGCATCGCGCTGGCCTGTGCGTGCGGTGATGGCTTTTGCGCCGCTGTCGCGCAGATGCTTGCAGAACCCTGAAGGTGTATGTTGGGGTCTGAAATTTCGCGGGAAAACCCGCAAAAGTCCTGGGGGTCATGTTCCTACAATGGTCCCGGCTGAAACATGTCCTTGGTCGGCCGTGCACAACGCGTGCGCACCAAGTTTTGCAATCAATATATCGGAGAGAACCTCATGGATCGTCGTTCAATCATCAAGCATGCTGGCATTGCCGGTGTGCTGGCTGCAGGCGCTGCGCCCGCCGTCCACGCCCAGGCTGCCATTCGCTGGCGTCTGGCCTCCAGCTTCCCCAAGTCGCTGGACACCATCTATGGCGGCGCTGATGTGTTCTCCAAGGCCGTCAAGGCCATGTCGGGCGGCAAGTTTGAAATCTCCGTGCACGCTGGTGGCGAGCTGATGCCTCCCTTCGGCGTGGTGGACGGCGTGCAACAAGGCACCGTGGAAATGGCACACACCGTGCCTTACTACTTCTACGGCAAGAACCCCGCCTTCGCGCTCGGCTCTGCTGTGCCGTTTGGCTTCAATGCCCGCCAGATGAACGCCTGGATGCTGCATGGCAACGGCCGCAAGCTCATGAACGAGTTCTACGGCGGCTTCAACATGATCAGCTTTGCAGGTGGCAACACCGGCACGCAGATGGGTGGCTGGTTCCGCAAGGAAATCAAGTCGCCTGCCGACTTCAAGGGCATGAAGATGCGCCTGGGTGGCGGCCTGATCGGTGAAGTGATGCAGAAGCTGGGTGCTGTGCCCCAGAGCATCCCAGGCGGCGAAATCTACCAAGCCCTCGAAAAGGGCACGCTGGACGCCGCCGAGTGGGTGGGTCCATACGATGACCAGAAGCTGGGCTTCAACAAGGTCGCTCCGTTCTACTACTACCCCGGCTGGTGGGAAGGCGGTCCTGAAGTGGACTTCTTCGTCAACCAGAAGGCGTTTGACGGCCTGTCGGCCGAGAACAAGGCCATCATCGAAGCCGCAACCAACGTGGCCCACGTGGACATGCTGGCCAAGTACGACGCGCTGAACCCCACGGCCTTGAAGCAACTCGTGGCTGCCAAGACCAAGGTGCTGCCTTTCTCGCAAGCCGTGATGGACGCTTCGTTCAAGGCTTCGATGGAAGTATTCGCCGAGAACGACGCCAAGAGCCCCGAGTGGAAGAAGATCTACGCCGACATGCGCGCCTTCCAGCGCGACCAGATCCTCTGGTTCCGCTTTGCCGAAGCCCGCTACGACACCTTCATGTCCGCACAAAAGATCTAATTGCATGGCTGCGGCGCAAGCCGCATGGCATGACCGATCAAATAACCCGCCCGGTTCGCCTGGCGGGTTTTTTTGCGTCTTGTCTCATGGGGCTCGTCGTCGGATCAGAGGTGGTTGAGGTGCAGAAGGGGTGCTGGACCAAGCGGCGATAAAAGAGTTGCCCCTGGCAGCCCTGAGCGGCGCCTGCGGCACGATCCTCCGGCTGGAGCGGGCCCTGATTCCAACTGTTGTCGGCACCAGAGCTTCGTGCCATGTTGAGCTCTATGGAGAGCCTGCTGGCGAACTCCCGCAAGGCGATTGAGAGGTTCGTATGGAGTGCCTCCTCAGTGCGGTGCGGTGCGGTGCGGTGTACAAGCTATGGGCCAGGTCAATTGCAGTGGCTCTGATCATCGCGCTTGTACTGCACTTCGTTGCCTGTTTGTGTCCGTGGTCTGTGGCGCCACCGTATCCGGAACGCCCATGAAAAAAGCCCCGGCAGAGGGCATCTGCCAGGGCTTCTCGTGCCTCAGAGGCTGGTCAACAGCCCCTGTTGGGTTCAGATCACTTTTTCTCGTTGGCCAGCGAGTCCTGCAGGGCCTTGAGTGGGTCGTCTGCAGCGGGGGCTGCAGCGTCTCCAGGGGCTGCTCCAGCGCCTTCCATACCGGCTGTGGGGTCGGTCGCCTCGGGGGCTCCGGCCGCGTCGGGCATGGTGGCTTCCATTTCCATGCGGACCTTGTCCAGGTCGTAGACCTCTTCCTTGTCCAGACCGCTGGAGACGATGCCAGGGAAGGCGATGATCAGGCCCACCATCATCAGCTGGATGATCAGGAAGGGGATCGCACCCCAGTAGATCTGGGGTGTCGTCACCGGCGCAATCATCTTCTTGGTGACCTTGTCCAGGTACTCCTTCGCCGGGGCCACGCTGCGCAGGTAGAACAGCGCAAAGCCGAACGGGGGGTGCATGAACGAGGTCTGCATGTTCACGGCCAGCAGCACACCGAACCAGATCAGGTCAATGCCCAGCTTGTTCGCCACCGGGGCCAGCAGTGGCACGACGATGAACGACAGCTCAAAGAAGTCCAGGAAGAATGCCAGGAAGAACACCATGATGTTCACGACGATCAGGAAGCCCAGCTGGCCACCGGGCAGGCCGGTCAGCAGGTGTTCCACCCACAGCGGGCCATCCACGCCCTGGAACGTCAGGCCGAACATGGTGGCACCCACCAGGATGAACACCACAAAACACGACAGCTTGGTGGTGGTGGTCACGGCCTGCTTGAGCAGCGAGAGGGTCAGGCGGCCGCGGATGATGGCCATGATGCCCGCGCCCAGTGCGCCCATGGCGCCGCCTTCGGTGGGGGTTGCAACGCCCAGGAAGATGGTGCCCAGCACCAGGAAGATCAGCAGCAGCGGGGGGATCAGCACAAAGGTCACACGCTCTGCAGCGCGGGACAGCAGGCCCAGGCGGGTGATCTTGTTGATGCTGGCGACCACGAAGGCCAGGGCCACGCCAAAGCACATGGCCACCACAATGGTCTCGTCCAGCGCCACGCGTTCCACCGTCTCGCCCGACCACCAGGTGTGCAGGGCGGGCATGTTCTTGGCCACATACATCGATGCGGCCACGCAGATGCCGGTCAGGACCAGCAGGGAGGTCACACCGCTCTTGCCGTTGTCGTCACGCAGCGTACGTGCTTCGGGTGGGATGGCAGGCACCCACTGGGGCTTGAAGATCGCCAGCAAGATGACATACAGGGCGTAGAAGCCGGTGAGCATCAGGCCGGGCAGGAAGGCGCCCTTGTACATATCGCCCACGCTGCGGCCCATCTGGTCGGCAATGATGATCAGCACCAGCGATGGAGGAATGATCTGCGCCAGTGTGCCGGATGCGGCAATCACGCCTGCAGCCAGTCGGCGGTCATAGCCGTAGCGCAGCATGATGGGCAGCGAGATCAGGCCCATCGAGATCACCGACGCGGCCACCACGCCCGTGGTGGCTGCCAGCAGCGCGCCCACAAAGATCACGGCCAGTGCCAGGCCACCCCGGATGGGGCCAAACAGCTGACCAATGGTGTCCAGCAGGTCTTCCGCCATCCCGCTTCGCTCCAATATGAGCCCCATGAGTGTGAAGAACGGAATGGCCAGCAGGGTGTCGTTCTGCATGATGCCGAAAATGCGCAGCGGCACGGCTTGCAGCAGCGCCTCGGGCAATACGCCCAGCTCGATACCAATGAAGGCGAAGAACAGTCCGCAGGCGCCCAGGCTGAAAGCGACCGGGAAACCCACCAGCAAGAAGCAGATGAGCCCCGCGAACATGATGGGGGCGAGGTTGTGAGTGAGAAATTCCATGGTGTGTGCTCCGCTCAGACGGCCTCGGTCTTGTTCTTGCCGTTGCCCTTGGCCGCTTCGGCCAGGTTGCGGATGGATTCAGCCAGTTCTTCCTCGGCCGTCTTTTCGACCTTCTTGACCGTGGGATCTTCGATCAGGCCTTGCAGGAAGCCCAGGCGCTTGATGAGTTCGGAAATACCTTGCAGCCACAGCAGCGTGAAGCCCAGGGGCATCATCAGGTACACGGGCCAGCGGATCAGGCCGCCAGCGTTGTTGGACATTTCACCCGACGCCAGGGCGCGCGTGAAGAACGGAACCCCGTACCAGAGCACGGCCAGGCACATGGGCGTCAGGAAGACGATGTAGCCGAACACGTCGATCCAGATTTGCGTGCGCTTGGAAAAGCGGCTGGAGATCACATCGACCTTGACGTGCTCCCCTTGCAGCAGCGTATAGCCGGCCGCCAGCAGGAACGATGCAGCGAACAGATACCACTGCACTTCCAGGAACGCGTTGGAGCTGATGTTGAACGCCTTGCGCACCACGGCGTTCACGCCGCTGATGACCGTGGAGGCCAGGATCAGCCAGACCACGTACTTGCCGACCTGGGTGTTAAGCCAGTCGATCCCTCTTGATAACTTCAATAGAGCCTGCATGGTGTCTCCAATAAAAAGGCTGTGTGTGCGAGATGCCTGTCCCCCGCGCGGGTAGGCGCTCGGGCTGGGCACACGTTGACGACGGCGCGATTCTACGGAGCACTGTAGGCGGAGTCTGACAGCAGCGTGACGGTGTTATCCCGCAGCGTTTGCTCATTCTTTAGCTATCAAAAATGTAGCAATTAGGGTTTCTGCCTAGGCGCTGAAGCGCGTTTTTTTCGCGCAAACTGCCACCAGGGCAGTACCGTGCTCATGGCCAGCACTTCACCGCAGTGCCAGGCGTTGTAACCCGGCAGGGTGGCCATGTGCGCCAGCCACTCGGGCGTCTGCAGCAGGGTGCGCAGTGCCAGCGTTGCCGGCTGGTCCAGGCTGGCTTTCAGGCAGGCCAGGTGGTAACGCTCATGCACCAGGGGCACAAAGTCCAGCCCCCGCGCGCGGGCCGCCAGCTCAATGCCCATGCCGACGTCGGCAGCCCCTGCAGCCACGGCCTGGGCAATGGCGGTGTGTGAGGGTTCGTTGAGGGCGTAGCCCACGATGCTCTGAGGGTCCATGCTGGCCTGGGCCAGCAGGTCGTCCAGCAGCACGCGCGTGCCCGAGCCCAGCGGGCGGTTGATGAAGCGGGCGCCGGTGCGCGCGACATCGGCCAGGCTGTTCAGGTCCAGCGGATTGCCGGGCGCCACGATGAGCCCCTGCGTGCGCTGCGCAAAGCCGATGATCTTGTGCAGCCCCGGCTGCAGCAGTGGCTGGTAGGTGCGTGCGGTGAGCGACTGCGCGGCCGCGTCCGCCACGGTGTGAAAGCCCGCCAGGGTGCAGCGTCCCTCGTTCAGCGCACGGATGGCGTCCACGCTGCCCGTAAATCTGATGTCGAGGTGCAGTGCGCCCACATCGGTCTGCGTTGCCGCATGGGCACGCAGCGCCGCCAGCGCATCGTCATGGCTGGCATACAGGGTGAGCACGTGGGCGTTGGGGTCAAACGCCACGGCAAACGCGCGCTCCAGGTCGGCGTGCAACGCCGCTATCTGCGGAGCCAGACGGGCCTGGGCCTGGCGTTCGGCCCACAGCAGCTTGCTCCCAAATTCGCTGAGCTGCGCTGACTGGCCCTTGCCCCAGATGATCAGTTCGCCGCCCAGCTGGTCTTCCCAGCGTTTGAGGGCGCCCCAGACGTGGCGGTAGGACAGATCCAGCGCGCGCGCTGCGCCCGATATGGAGCCGCGCTCGGCCACGGCCTGCAGCATTTCGGGCAGCGGGTTGCGGATGAGTGCATTGCCCGCATCGCGGCTGAGTGTGTAGTGAAGTTGGACCCTATGCACGGGATTTCATATCGCTGGATATTGGATGGGTGCCTACGATAGCCCAAACCGATCCCCTGGCCCATGTCTACCCTCACCGAAAGCGCGAGCACAGCGCTTGAACTCACCCTCTCAACCGACCCGGTCCTCTGGACCATCGTGGGCCGCTCCTTGTCCGTCAGCGCCACCGCCTGTGTCATGGCCTGTGGCGTGGGCCTGGTGCTGGGCGCCTGGCTGGGTGTGGCCCGCTTCGTTGGTCGCGGCGCAGTGCTGGCCGTGCTCAACACCTTGCTGGCTGTGCCTTCGGTGGTGGTCGGGCTGGTGGTGTACCTGGTGCTGTCACGCAGCGGGCCCCTGGGCTCGCTGGGCTGGCTGTTCAGCTTCAAGGCCATGGTGCTGGCGCAGGCCATTCTGGTGCTGCCCGTGGTCACCGCGCTCACGCGGCAGACGGTGGATGACGCCGAGCGCGCACATGGCGAGCAACTGCGGTCGATGGGCGCCGGGCCGCTGCTGCGCAGCCTGCTGCTGGCCTGGGATGAGCGCTATGCGCTGCTTACGGTGCTCTTGGCTTCGTTTGGCCGTGCGATCTCCGAGGTGGGCGCGGTGATGATCGTAGGCGGCAACATCGACGGCTTCACACGGGTGATGACCACCGCCATTGCGCTGGAGACCAGCAAGGGCGACCTGCCGCTGGCGCTGGCGCTGGGCATGATCCTGCTGGTCGTGGTGCTTGCTCTCAATGTGCTGATCGCTTTGGTGCGCCGCTGGCGTGAACGGGTGGATGGCTCTGCGTCCAGCACGCCGGTGGGGGTGGCAGCATGAGCGAGCCATTGCAAAACCCCTGGGTTGATCTGCGCCAGGTGACGGTGCGCTACGGTCGCGTGCAGGCGCTGGACCAGGTCACACTGCGCATCACGCCCGGCGAGCGCGTGGCGCTGGTGGGGGCCAACGGCAGCGGCAAAAGCACCTTGCTGCGCGTGCTGCATGGCCTGGCCGACACCCACGCGGGTGGTCTGCAATGCGATGCCTTGCTGCGCCAGGCCATGCTGTTCCAGCGCCCGCACATGCTGCGCACCAGCGCCCAGAACAATGTGGCCCTGGCCCTGTGGCTGCGCGGCACACGCTGGCGCGATGCGCGCCCCAAAGCCCTTACTGCCTTGCAGCGGGTAGGCCTGCAGGACATTGCTGCGCAGAATGCGCGCACCCTCTCGGGCGGCCAGCAGCAGCGTGTGGCGCTGGCCCGTGCCTGGGCGCTGCGGCCCGACGTGCTGCTGCTGGATGAGCCCACCGCCAGCCTCGACCCCCACGCCAAACGCGAGGTCGAGGCCCTGATGGCCGACTTTGCAGCCAGCCACGGCGCGGCCGGCCCGGCGCACCCGATGACCATGGTGTTCAGCAGCCACAACCTGGGCCAGGTCAAGCGCCTGGCCAGCCGCGTCATCTATATGGAGCACGGGCGCCTGGTGGCGGACTTGCCGGTGCACGATTTTTTCAACGGCCCCTTGCCGGAGGCCGCCCGTTTGTTTGTCAAAGGAGAGCTGGTATGACGAGTTTTAGGTCTTTTCGCGCGGTAGCGATAGTGTCCAAAGCGGTGGCAGCTATCGTTTTGGTAGCGTCTGGTTCTGCATTCGCGCAGAGCATCACCATGGCGTCCACCACCTCCACCGAGCAGTCGGGCCTGTTTGGCTACCTGCTGCCCGAGTTCAAGAAGGCCAGTGGCCTGGACATCAAGGTGGTGGCGCTGGGCACCGGCCAGGCGCTGGACATGGCGCGCCGGGGTGATGCCGATGTGCTGTTTGTGCACGATCAGGTGGCCGAAGAAAAGTTTGTGGCCGATGGCTGGGGCGTGAAGCGCTACCCGGTGATGTATAACGACTTCATCCTCATCGGTCCCAAGAACGACCCGGTGGGCACCAAAGGCAAGGACATCGTGCAGGCCCTGCAGAAGCTGTCTGCCGCCAATGGCAACTTCATCTCGCGTGGCGACAAGAGCGGCACCCACGCGGCCGAGCTGCGCTACTGGAAGCTCGCCGGTGCCGACGCCGCAAATACCTTAAAAGGCAGCGGCTACAAGGAATGCGGCTGCGGCATGGGCCCTGCGCTCAACATTGCGGCATCGAGCGGCGCCTATGTGTTGGCCGACCGTGGCACCTGGCTCAACTTCAAGAACCGTGCGGACCTGGCTGTGCTGGTGGAGGGCGATACCAGGCTCTTCAACCAGTACGGTGTGATGGCGGTCAACCCGGCCAAGCACCCGCATGTGAAGACGCAAGACGCGCAGAAGTTTGTGGACTGGATCGTGTCGCCCGCTGGCCAGACAGCCATTGCGGGCTACAAGATCGGCGGCGAGCAGCTGTTCTTCCCGAACGCAGCGCAGTGAGCGGCCTCTATGGCAACCCGTTCACAGGCTGCGTTAGCTGCAGCGGCCACCGGTCTGGCCTGGGCCCTGGCCGGTTGTGCGGTGGCGCCCGCCAAGGCTCCCATGGCTGACGCTGCTCCCGTGCAGGTGTACGCCGCCGGCAGCCTGCGTGAGGCTTTCACCGAGATCGCGCGCGACCACGAGGCCCGTACGGGTCAGAAGGTGGCGCTGACCTTTGGCGCCTCGGGCCTGCTGCGCGAGCGCATTGAAAAAGGCGAGCCCGCACAGGTCTTTGCTTCGGCCGACACCGACCACCCCCAGCGCCTGGCGGCCCGAGGCGGCTGGCAAGCGCCCGTGGTGTTCACGCGCAATGCGCTGTGTGCGCTGACCAGCGAGCAGATCAGCGCCACCCCTGACACCTTGCTGGCAACTATGCTGCGCAGCGATGTGCGCCTGGGCACCTCCACGCCCAAGGCCGACCCGTCGGGCGACTACGCCTGGGCGCTGTTCCGCCAGGCCGACCAGCTGCAGCCGGGTGCCTATGCCCAGCTGGATACCAAGGCCCTGAAGCTCACCGGCGGCGCGGATTCGCCCAAGCCGCCTGCGGGCCGGGGTACCTATGCCTGGGTGATGGAACAGCGCCAGGCAGATGTGTTTTTGACCTACTGCACCAACGCAGTGGCCGCCCAGGCCGAGGTGCCGCGCCTGCGCGTGGTGCAGCTGCCTGCGGCGCTGCAGGTGGGCGCTGCGTATGGCCTGACCGTACGCGCCGACGCGCCCGCTGCTGCGCAGGCGTTTGCCAGTGCGCTGCGCCAACCGGCCGCCCAGGCAGTGCTGCAGCGAATGGGGTTTGGGCAGCCCTGACCGCGTTGCAGTCAGTTGACGTACTGCGGGCGCACACACCCGCGACTGCCCACCTGGTGGGGCGGCGCGGCGTGTTTTTTGCAGCGCTCAGTCGTCATCGCGGTGATGGCTGCTGCGCCAGATGGCACGCACCAGCCACAGGCCACACACCACGGCACCAAAGAACCCCAGGAAGCCGAACGCTGGCAGGCCGAACAGCGTGGGCCCGCCTTTCACGGTCATCACGATGGACGAGCCGATGATGAGCGCGGCAATCACCAGCGCCATCGCCAGCCGGTTGGCCGACCGGTCGATCTGGTCGCCCACGCGCTTGAGGTGGGCCAGCTCGATCCCCACCTGCAGGTGCCCGCGCCGCGCATTGCGCAGCAGCCGCCCGATGTCGTCCGGCAACTGCTCCACCGTGGCCAGTGCACGCCGCAGGGTGCTCCACGCGCGCCCGGCGAGCACCTTGGGCTCGTAGCGCGCGCGCACCACCTGCTTGAGCAGCGGCAGCGCTTCGCTGGCCATATGGAAGTCCGGGTCCAGGTTGCGGCCCATGCCTTCGAGCGAGATGAAGGCCTTGATGAGCAGCGCGAGGTCGGACGGCAGCCCCAGGTGGTGTTCGCGCAGGATGGCTGTCACGTCGGCCAGCATCTGCCCCAGGCTCAGCTGTGCCAGCTGCACGCCGTGGTACTGGTCCACAAAGGCCTCGATCTCGGTTTCGAGCTGGCCCAGGTTCAGTCCCTGCGCGTCGCCCGTCCAGTCCAGCAGCACGTCGGCCACGGCCTGGGGCTGGTGTTCGACCAGGCCCAGCAGCAGTTGCAGCAGCTCGTCGCGCCGGCGCTGCGACAGGCGGCCCACCATGCCGAAGTCGATGAAGGCAATGCGGTTGCCGGGCAGGTAGAACACGTTACCGGGGTGCGGATCGGCATGGAAAACGCCGTCCTTCACGATCATCTGCAGCACTGCCTGCGCGCCCCGCTGTGCCAGCACCGTGCGGTCAAATCCTGCCTCGGGCGTCAGCGCAGCCAGGGCGCCGCCGGGTGTGCCGTCGATGAAATCCTGCACGTTGATGCGCTCGCGCGTGTAGGCCCAGTGCACGCGCGGGATCACGATGTGGGGCAGCGCGGCCATGTTGGTGGCAATGCGCTCGGCCTGGCGGCATTCGCCGGCCAGGTCCAGCTCGCGGCGCAATGAGCGCGCGAACTCGCGCACCAGTTGCTGGGGCCGGTAGGGTTTGAGCGCGGGCAGCTCGGCCTCGGCCATCGCTGCCAGGCGCTGCAGCAGGCGCAGGTCGGCCTGGATGGTGTCTGCAATGCCGGGGCGGCGGATCTTGACGATGACCTCGGTGCCGTCGTGCAAGCGGGCGCGGTGCACTTGTGCAATCGAGGCTGCAGCCAGTGGCGTCGTGTCGAACCAGGCAAACACCGCTTCGGGCTCGTCGCCCAGGTCCTCGCGCAGTTGCGGGCGCAATACGTCGATGGGCACGGCGGGCACGTGGCTGTGCAGCTTTTCGAACTCGGCAATCCACTCCGGGCCAAAAAGGTCGGCCCGGCCCGCGAGGATCTGGCCAAACTTGACGAACGCGGGGCCCAGCTCTTCGAGCGCCAGGCGCACCTGCACGGGCGGCTCCACGCGGGCCAGGTCTGCTGCGTGGGTCCAGTTCAGTGCCTGGCCCGCGCGCTCCAGCCGGTCGGCCAGGCCCAGGCGGCGCACGGTGTCGCCAAACCCGTGGCGCACCATCACGCCCAGGATTTCCTTCAGGCGCCCCAGGTCGCGGGCAGTGTCCAGGGTCTCGATCAGCATGGGGCGATGATAGGTTCAGAAGTTCAGGGTGGGTTTGTTCACCATCAGGTAGAACACCACGGCCATCGCCACAAAGGCCGGGTAGCCCAGGGCCTCCCACCAGCGGGCGTAGCGCCAGTACAGGGGCGGCAACACGCCGTCGCCTTGCGCGGACTGCGCCGCCTCTGCCGTCTCTATCGCCATGTCGCGCATGCGCAGCTGCAACCACACCACAGGCAGCCAGCAGGCACCGGCCACCAGGTACAGCGCGATGGACACCGCGAGCCACGGCGTGCTCCAGGGCATGCCCGCCATCGCAGCCATGGCCAGCCCCGTGGCGGGTTGGATGAACACCGTGGGCGTGGTGAACCACCAGTCCGCCCGCACCACCAGTCGCGTGACCACCGCCTGTGCCTGCACATTGCCGCTGCGGTTGGTAAAGAACATGTAGAACGCAGAGCCCAGCCCGGTGCCCACCAGCAGCACGCTGGAGATGATGTGCAGCCATTTGAGGGTGAGGTACAGGCTCATGGCTGGGGTGGTGTAGCGGGCGTGTCTTGCAGCAGCGCGAGCAGGATGGCGGCGATGGGCAGGTTTTTAGTCAGCGGACCCAGCGGGTGCAGCCACCAGGACGGATCAACGAAAGTAGCCAACAGCGTCATTGCCCCCATGAGCAGTAACGCCGCCAGGTACACGGCCCTGCCGGGCCGCCAGGCCATCCACAGGCCAACGAGGGCATCGGCGGTGGCGCCCGCAAGAATCAGCACGTGGGCCAGCCCTGGGCTGCTCCACGCGGCGGGCAGGCTGATCAGCAGTGCGCGGCTTTGCCCGTTCAGTTCAACCACGCTGACGATGGCCGTGGCCAGCCATACAAACACCAGGCTCCAACGCAGCAAGGCATGGGTAGCGGGTGTCATGTTTCCTCCACGATGTCTGTCACCATGCCCCACTTCGCAAGCTCGGGGGCAAAGGCCTCCAGAGTAAGCAGGCTGGTGCTGGTGTGCGCGCCTGTGGGCAACGTGTGCCCGGCCGCCAGTTGGCGGGCCAGCAGGATGGCGGCCATGCAGGGGATCTCGGGGCCGTGGTCGTGGTCTGCGGCAATGTGCCATGCGCGGCGGCGGGGCTGGCCCTGTCCATCGGCACCTGCCACGCGCACCACCATGCCGCCCAGTGGCGTGCCCAGAAAGTCCAGCGCGCCGCCCATGTGGTGCATCAGCCAGGCCAGCTTCTCAGGATGGGGTAATACGCCCCAATGGCGCAGCGCTGCAAGCGTGGCGAAGACTCTCTGTGCCAGGCCCACCTCCAGCGCGGCGCGGAAGGTGACGCGGTCGCGGGCTTTGTAATGGGCCGGGAAAATCTCCAGATCCGGGATGTCGCAGACCGCCCCCAGGCGCGGGCGCAGCCGCTGGAACCGGACCGCTGTGGGCTGCGCCCAGCCCCGCTGCAGCTGCCAGCGGCCACCATCCCACACTTCGATGGGCAGGCCACAGTAGCTCAGCACCGCCGCCAGCGTGGCCTGACCCCGTGGCGCCCTTTGCGCGGGGGCGATGCAGATGTCGATGCTGTCGATGCGCTGCCAGCCAGCGCACAGGTGGTCAATGACGGCCGATGACAGCGCGGGCACCGTGCTGGCACCGGCGACAGCAGTGCGCCCCGCGCTGGCGAATGCCGCCTGCATCGCGGCCGGAAAGTCGCACACAAAGCGTCTGCCGTCGGCCAGGTCGATGTAGTGCGCGCCCGCCTCGGCGGCCGCCTGGGCCACGTTGTAGGCCTGTGCCTGGAATGGGCCGGCCGTGTGGATGACCAGATCCACACCCCAGTGGCGCAAAGTGGTGACCAGGCCCGGCGCCTGGTGGTCCAGGGCGACCCCTTGGGTGCCATGGCCCAGGGTGGCTGCCAGGGCCTCCGCCGGCGATGCATTGCGGCCAGCCACGAGCAGGGCAATGTGGTGGCGCGTGGCCGCGTCGCCAACCAGTGCGCGGCAGATGCGTGCGCCAAAGTTGCCGTACCCGCCCAGAACCAGGGTTGTGAGGGCTGTCATGTTGGTCAGGTCCCCGGGGCCCATGGCTGGCCGGGCTGCGTGGGCATGAAGGATGTATCGCTGCCCTTGCCGCTGCCGGGTGGGTGCAGCAGTGCCTGAAGGGCTGCGCGCTGCGGCTGTAGTTGTGTGTGGTGCCAGTTGGGTACGTCGGGTGCCGCAATGGGGCGGCTGAACAGGTAGCCCTGGATGTGGTGCAGCCCGGCGGCTGCGAGGGCTCGCAGTTCTTCCGGTGTCTCCACGCCTTCGACCACCACCGACAGGCCCAGGTCTCGCGCCAGGGCGTTGATGTGCCGCAACAGCTTCTGGCGGCGCCGGTCCTGCGGCAGCTTGCGCACAAACAGGCGGTCGCACTTGATGCCAGCAATCGGCAGCTCGGCCAGCATGCCCAGGGACGAATACCCTGCGCCAAAGTCGTCCATCAGTACAGCCACTCCCAGGGTGCTCAGCGCGCGGATGGCCTCCACCATCTCGGGGCCGAGCGCAATGATGGCGTGTTCGGTCATTTCAAGTTTGAGGGCACGCGGGGGCAGGGCACGCTGGGCCAGCTGCAGGCTCAGCCAGGGTGCAAAGCTCTCGTGCATGAGCGTGACCGGCGCCACATTGACACTGATGCTCACTGTGTCCAGCCCCCGTGCCCGCCAGCTTTGCAGGTGGTCGAGCGCGTTGCACAGGATCATGCGGTCCACCTCTGCCGTCTTGCCTTGCAGCTCGCAAACCAGCAAAAAAGTCTCGGGGTTGATACGGCCCAGGGTGGTGTCGGTCAGGCGCAGCAGGGCCTCCAGCTGCACTCCGCTGCGCTCGGTGTGGACGATGGGCTGGAAGTGCAGCGCCAGGTTGTCGGGGTGCAGCAGGCGGTCCAGGTGGTCTGCAATCAGCGACTGCTGAATGTCGCTGCGGGCGTTGTGGGCTACCGCCGATGTGCGCATCATCGACAGCCCTCGGCGCAGCAGCTGCTGGCGTCCTGCATCCGACCGCAAGTTGCTCAGATGCTCCATGGCCACGGCCATCGCAAACACCAGCACGATGAAGAGCAGCGCAGCACCGTCGGACGCGCCCTCGGGGTCGCCCAGGTGCATGGCAAAGGTGTTGACCAAAAGCCAGTGCAGCACCAGGATCGCGCCGCCACAAAGCAACTTGTCAGCCCAGGTCTGGGATCGGTACCGGGGGGTGAGCACGCTGAGCTTGGCGGCGCGGTGACGGATCGCGCAGTAGCACGAAATACCCGTGGCGATGCCCAGCGACAGCACGGTGGCCAGCCCGTTGATCTGCGCAAAACTCTGCACATGGCTGCTGGTGATGGTGAAGTGCCCCGCCAGCGTGCCCAGCGCCAGCCAGGCGCTGGCCAGCGCGATACGGCGTTTGCTGGCGCTGGTGCTGAGGGTGGGAATGGTGAGCCGCGCACTCACCACCATGATGACCAAACCGCTGAGCGCTGGCACCAGCTCCAGCACATGATGCGACAGCTCGGTGTACATGAACAGGCCCACCACATCCAGCGCCCACACGATGGAGCCAATACACAGTGCCGCATGCGATGCGCTGATGCGGCGGCTAGAGGGGTCCACGGAATACGCTGTGTGTTCCACCAACTGCTGGCACACGTGCACGACCAGTGCCGCAAAAACCCAGAACAGCAAGCTCTGCAGCAGTGGCGGAAACCCCACCACAAACACCTGCATGGCGCCTTGCCAGATTGAAACCATATCGTCCACGTGCTCCCGCCCTTTTTTGATTGCGGGTCATCATACGACTGCGCGGCAGGGCCAAAGAGCAACTGCCTGTAAGGGGGGCGGCGGGTACGTGCTCCGGGGCGCTTCCTGGCCATCGCGGGAGTGTGTGGCCTTTCAGTGCAGTTTTTGGAGTGTTATTTTCAATAATTCAACAATTGTTGTATTATCGATGCATGCAAGAAACCGACGTCGTCCGAGCCCTCGCAGCCTTGGCCCAGGAGGTCCGCCTGCGGGTCTTTCGAGCGCTGGTGGTGGCGGGCCCTGCGGGCCTCACGCCAGGTGACCTGGCCGCTCAGCTGGAGGTGGCGCCCAACACCCTGTCCTTCCACCTCAAGGAGTTGTCGCATGCCGGGCTCATCAGCCAGGAGCGGCAGGGCCGCAACCTGATCTACCGCGCCGCATTCGACACCATGAATGGGCTGCTGGCCTACCTTACCGAAAACTGCTGCGAAGGCCAGACCTGTGCCCCTGCCGGCGCGGCTGCGTCCTGCCACTGCTGACCGTTGCTGACCGTTGCCCCAAGGAGAACCCCATGAAACGCTTCCACGCCCATGTGCATGTCGATGACCTGGCCCAGAGCATCGCCTTTTATTCCAAGCTGTTTGCCGAGGCCCCCACGCGGGTGGAGGCCGACTACGCCAAGTGGATGCTGGAGGACCCGCGCGTCAATTTCGCCATCTCCACCCGGGGTGCCAAACCAGGGCTGGACCACTTTGGCATGCAGACCGACGATGCCGCCGAGCTGGCTGAACTGAAGACCCGCGCCGAGGCCGCCGACATGGCCCTGCTCGATGAAGGCCGCACCACATGCTGCTATGCCCGCAGCGAAAAGCACTGGGTGACCGACCCACAGGGCATTGCGTGGGAACACTTTCACACCTTGGGCGACATCCCCGTCTTCAACGAAGCCCCACCGTCCGCTGTCGTGGGTGCCTGCTGCGCGCCTGCGGCGGTGGCAGCCCCTGCGGCTGCCGCCCCTCGTGCGGCGTGCTGCGGCCCGGCCACAGCCACAACCCCCAAGGCCAGCTGCTGCTGAGGGGGCCCCATGACAGCACTGAACGTTCTTTTCCTGTGCACCCACAACTCGGCCCGCAGCATCCTGGCCGAGGCCTTGCTCAACGACATGGCGCCAGGCCGGTTCCACGCGTACTCGGCGGGCA
Organism: Acidovorax sp.; assembly: GCF_016783915.1. GTDB lineage: Bacteria > Pseudomonadota > Gammaproteobacteria > Burkholderiales > Burkholderiaceae_C > Acidovorax. Next base: position 33,247 of record NZ_JADHVT010000010.1, on the reverse strand, counting down.
GCAGCCCGCGCGACAACCAGCAACCCAACCCGCTGGGCCTGGAGGTGCTGCGCGCCGCTGGCATCTCGACCGAAGGTCTGCGCAGCAAGGGCTGGGACGAGTTCGCCGCTCCCGGCGCCCCGGCCATGGACCTCATCATCACCGTCTGCGACAACGCGGCGGGCGAGGTCTGCCCCATCTGGCCCGGCCACCCAGCCACTGCGCACTGGGGCTACGCCGACCCGTCCGAAGGGGAGGGCTCGGACGATGAAAAACGCGAGGCTTTCCGCAAGACACTGCATGCCATCCACCAGCGGCTGGAGTTGCTGATCAACCTGCCCGCCGACAAGCTCGAAAAGACCTTGTTGCAGCACACGGCGCGCGAGCTGTCTCGCGCAGCCGCCACGCCATGACGGTGCAGTGCGAACCGGCCGGTGCGCCCGCCCCGGCCCCCATGAGCGTGTTCGAGCGCTATCTCACCGTGTGGGTGTTGTTGTGCATCGTGGTGGGTATCACGCTGGGGCAGTTCTTCCCCTCGGTGTTCCAGGCCGTGGGCCGTATGGAGATTGCAAAGGTCAACCTGCCCGTGGGCTTGCTGATCTGGGTGATGGTCATCCCCATGCTGGTGAAGGTGGACTTTGGTGCACTGGGCGAGGTGCGCAAACACGCCCGGGGCATTGGCGTGACGCTGGTAGTGAACTGGCTGGTCAAGCCGTTTTCGATGGCGTTTCTGGGCTGGCTATTCATCCGCCACTGGTTTGCGCCTTACCTGCCGGCCGACCAACTGGACAGCTACATCGCTGGCCTCATCCTGCTGGCGGCCGCACCGTGCACCGCCATGGTTTTTGTATGGAGCCGTCTCACCGGCGGCGACCCGCTGTTCACGCTGTCGCAGGTGGCGCTGAACGACAGCATCATGGTGATCGCGTTTGCGCCGCTGGTGGCGTTTTTGCTGGGCATCTCGGCCATCACCGTGCCGTGGGACACCTTGCTCACCTCGGTGGTGCTGTACATCGTGATTCCGGTGGTGCTGGCCCAGTGGTTGCGTCGGTCGCTGCTGGCCAAGGGGCAGGCGGTGTTCGATGCCGTCATGGCGGGCATGGGGCCCTGGTCCATTGCGGCACTGCTGGCCACGCTGGTGCTGCTGTTTGCCTTTCAGGGCCAGGCCATCCTGCAGCAGCCGCTGGTGATTGCGCTGCTGGCCGTGCCCATCCTGATCCAGGTGTTTTTCAACGCGGGGCTGGCCTACTGGCTCAACCGCGCGGTGGGGGAAAAGCACAGTGTGGCCTGCCCGTCGGCGCTGATCGGTGCCTCCAACTTTTTCGAGCTGGCGGTGGCCGCCGCGATCAGCCTGTTCGGCTTTCACTCCGGCGCCGCGCTGGCCACCGTGGTGGGCGTGCTGATCGAGGTGCCGGCGATGCTGCTGGTGGTGCACATCGTCAACCGCAGCAAGGGCTGGTACGAGCGGGCGTAAGCGCTCAACCCTTGGCGGTGGTGGTGAGCAGCGCCACCACCTTGCGGGCCAGTGGGGCCGCCAGCATCACTGCCGGGAAGGCGAACAGCCACCCGGTGAGCCATGCGCCCGCCCAGAGGCTCACCCAATCCTGCTGGGGCTGCAGAGCGCGAAAGGTGGAGATACCCGCCACCAGCAGCGACATCACCCCGGACAGGATCAGGCTGAACAGTACCGGGCCATAGCGGGCCGGGATCATGCTGCAATTTCCTCTCCGGCCTGGCGCGCAGCCACACCGCCCAGACGCTGCAGCGTCTCGGCGAAATGCTGGCCGAACATGCGGGCGGTCCTGGTGTCGCCGGGCACAAATGCATCGGCTGCCGCCCCGTGGCCCGCCTGCGCCATCAGGCCCGACCAGGAGCCCAGCCGGTTGGCCGCCTCGTCGTAAGGCACCCCGGCATGCTGCTCGGGCAGGGTGGGGTTGCCCACCCACACCATGCCGTGCTGCATGGCAAACACCCACATCGACATCAGCGTGGACTGCTTGTCGCCCGCCGGCAGCGACGACACGGTGAAGCCCGCCGCCAGCTTGTTCTTGAGCTGCTGCGTTTTCCAGAGGCGGCCGGTGGCATCCATGAAGGTCTTGAACGGCCCGGACACCCCACCCAGGTAGGTGGGCGAGCCGAGGATCAAACCGTCGTAGCGCAGCAGGCGGTCGGGCGCCTGCGCCAGGTCTTCAGCCCGGATCAGTTCAGCGAGGACGCCCGGCACGGCGCGCGCGCCGTCCAGCACATGGTGGGCAATGTGTGCGGTGTGGCCGTGGGCGCTGTGAAAAACGATGGCAATGTGTTGCATGGTGTGGATTCCTTGGGAGTGATTTCTGAGAGAAGAGGCGCCAGTGAGGTCATCGTGAAATCAGTGCGATGACCAGCGCGGAGAGATACAGGCCCAGGCCAAACACGGTGTGGTTGGCCAGGCTGCGCAGGCAGTTCTTGAGCGGGGTGGGCGTGCGCGATGCCGCAAAGCCCGAGCCCATGGCAGGCTGCATGACCAAGAGCGGCGCCGCCACGGTGCCCATGCCCACGGCCAGCGCGGGCCACAGGGTGGGGCTGTGGACCCAGGCGGCGCCCTGCAGGGACAGCAACACCCCGGCAAAGGCCACGCCCACGGCGTAGTGCGTGAGCCAGCCCCAGGCCAGCTCGCCGCGCACCGGAGCCGCCTTGGCGATGGCGGCGTGGGCGATCTGGCCGCGCACCAGGTGGCCTACCCAGCGGCCGATGAAGGCGAAGTTGAGCGTGGGCACCCCCAGCCTTTTGAGCAGCAACAGCCAGGCATCCATGACGGCGGTGGCGCCGATGCCCAGGAGCACGGCGAGGGGAATGTCTTGCAGTGAGAGAGTCATCAAAAGACCTCGGAAAGTTGACGGAAGAAGGTTTTGAAAGGAATATAGAAGTTCAAGTCAACTTGAGGTCAAGAGGTTTTTTCATGGACATTGCCGAAGTCGCCAAACGCTCCGGGCTGCGGGCGTCCACGCTGCGGTATTACGAAGAGAAGGGCTTGATCCAGTAGTTGGGGCAACACGGCGAGCTCCGAAGGTTTGCGCCCGGCGTTATGGACCAGCTTGCGCTGATTGCGCTGGGGCAATGGGCCGGGTTCTCGCTGGACGACATCCGGTCAATGTTCTTGCCCAGTGGCGAGCCGTACATCGATCGGCAGCTGCTATCGGCCAAGGCCGACGAACTCGACACCATGGTCAAGCGCCTCAAGGCCATGAGCAACGGCCTGCGGCATGCAGCCGCCTGCCCGGCCGAGAGCCATGCCCAGTGCCCGTCGTTCCAGCGGCTGCTGAAAGCCGCCGCTGACGGAGCGCTGGAACGCCAGCAGCGGCGCAGTGCGCAGCCCGTGGTGGGCCTGCGCCGGCCGCGTGCCTGAGCGGCCCGAGGCGCCTCGGTTGATTGGGTGATTGGTTTGCTACTTATTTGATAGCTGCTCAGGCTTATTGCACTAGCGCTATCGGCCAAAAAGGCTTGAAATGAAGTCGCCGGTCGCTTGCACGGCGGTGTGGGCAGCGTCGCGGGCCCGTCACCCGCCTTTGGGGGCGCTCAGCTTGCGGTACACCGTGGCGCGGCTGATGCCCAGCGCGCGCGCCGCCTCGGCCACGTTGCCGCGCGCTTCCTGCACCGCGCGGCGGATCATCGCGACTTCGGCCTCGCGCAGCGGGGCGGGCGCCGGTGCAATACCTGGCACCGCCGCCGTGTGGGTGTCGCCCACGTTGCGGGCGTGTGCGGGCAGCTGTGCCAGGGCATGCAGCCGCAGGCCCGACCACAGCGGCAAATCCAGCGGCTCCCTGCGCTGCTGGCGGGCCGCGTCGAACAGCATGGTCCAGGGCATGGCCAGCAGGTCGCTGCAGTGGGTGCGGGCGCCGGGCAGGCCGGGCGCGCGCAGGGGCTGCGGCACCAGTTGGCGGGCCATGCTGTTGGCGCCCACCACGCAGCCATCGGCGTCCAGCGTCAGCAGGCCGTCGCCTTCACCGCCCAGTGGGCAGCCCGGCCAGTTCACGCGCAGCAGCAGGGCGTGCGGCAGCTGCAGCAGCAGTGCGTCTTCCATGGCGCGGGCCGACCGGGCCACCAGGTGGCGCAGCTCGGGCCGTTCGGGCACATCCACGCCCGTCAGGTCCAGCATGCCCACGCATTGGCCCTGGGGATCGAACAGCGGCGCGCCAGCGCAGCTGTAGCTGCTGTTGTCGTCAAAAAAATGCTCGCCCCGGTGCAGCCACACCGGCTGCAGCTCCGCCAGGGCTGCGCCGATGGCGGTGGTGCCCACGGCGGCTTCCGACAGGTCAATGCCCACGCGGCCGATGGCACTGGCACGGGGGTCGCTCTGATCACAATGGCCCTGCACATCGACCACGATGCCGCGGGCGTCGGTCAGCATGGCGAAGTAGCGCATGCCCGCAATGGCCCGGGTCAGCTGCTCCAGCACCGGTCGGGCCGCGCGCAGCAGGTGGTGGTTCTGATCCTGGCTGTGCCGTAGCGAGGCGGCACTGACGGCGTCAAAAGCAACCCGCCGTGCGGGCTCCAGCCCGCGCGCCAGGCAGCGCTGCCAGGACCGCGCAATCCAGGGCTCCACCTCGGCGCGCGCGGGCGCAGCACCGTCCGTCAGCAGGCTCTGGCGCGCCTGCGCAATCAGCGCGTGGCGGTCAGCAGCGGGGTGGGGCGCGGAGATCAGCATGGTGAATAACTCCTGGAAGTCTGCATGATGCGCCGGTGTGCAGTGCAGCATGTTTCATTTTGAGAATATCCAGCCAGGGGCTCGGAAAATCTAGGGTTGTCCCTAGGGATGGGTGGTGGGGCGCGGCAGATGATGCGCGAGGTCAGTCCAGCCAAAACCATTCCAGGAGACAGCCAGATGCAAGTCCAGTTCACGGTCAACGGGCGCGCTGCCAGTGTTGACGTTCCCCCCAATACCCTGCTTGTGCATGCGCTGCGAGAGCACCTGCTGCTCACCGGCACCCATGTGGGTTGCGACACCAGCCAGTGCGGGGCGTGTACGGTGCATGTGAACGGCCGGGCCGTCAAATCCTGCGCCATGCTGGCGGTGCAGGCTCAAGGGGCCGAGGTGACCACCATTGAGGGCATGGCCACCCCTGACGGCACCATGCACCCCATGCAGGCCGCATTCAAGGAGTGCCATGGCCTGCAGTGCGGCTTCTGCACCCCGGGCATGGTGATGAGCGCCGTGGACCTGTGCAAGAACCACCCCAACGCCAGCGAAGGCGAGATCCGCGAGCTGCTGGAAGGCAACATCTGCCGCTGCACCGGCTACCAGAACATCGTGCGCGCAGTGCAGGTTGGCCAGAAGGCCATGGCCGGCGCCTGAGCGCGTCCGCCGTCCCAACGCCAGAAAAATCCAAGGAGACAAGACCATGGGTGCATCCGACTTTTCCAAGCTGCCGCACATCGGCGAATCGCTCAAGCGCAAGGAAGACTACCGCTTCCTGACCGGCGCGGGCCAATACACCGACGACGTGGTGCTGGCTGCGCAAAGCCATGCCGTGTTTGTGCGCTCGCCGCACGCCCACGCCAAGATCAACAGCATCAGCGTAGATGCTGCCAAGGCTGCGCCTGGTGTGCTGGGCGTGTTCGTCGGCGCCGATGTGGCCGCCGACAACATCAACGGCCTGCCCTGCGGCTGGCTCATCACCAGCACCGACGGCCAGCCCATGAAGGAGCCGCCGCACCCCATCCTGGCCCAGGGCAAGGTGCGCTACGTGGGCGACCACGTGGCCATGGTGGTGGCGCTGACCCAGCAGCAGGCGCGCGATGCGGCCGAGCTGGTAGAGGTGGACTACGACGTGCTGCCCGCAGTGGTCAATGTGGCCGATGCCGCGTCGGGCGCCGTGGCGGGCGCGGCGCTGCATGACATCGCCCCAGACAACCATTGCTTCAAGTGGGCCATTGGCGACAAGGGCGGTGTGGACGCAGCGTTTGCCAACGCAGCGCATGTCACCAAGCTCGACCTGATCAACAACCGTCTGATCCCCAATGCCATGGAGCCACGCGCGGCCATCGGCAGCTACAACCGGGCCAGCGATGAATACACGCTGTACGTCAGCAACCAGAACCCGCACGTCGAGCGCCTGCTCATGACCGCGTTTGTGATGGGCCTGCCCGAGCACAAGGTGCGCGTGATTGCACCCGATGTGGGCGGTGGCTTCGGCTCCAAGATCTATCTGTACGCCGAAGACGTGTGCCTGACCTGGGCCTCCAAAAAGCTCAACCGCAACATCAAGTGGGTGGCCGACCGCAGCGAGGCGTTCCTGAGCGACGCCCACGGCCGCGACCATGTGAGCCACGCCGAAATGGCGATGGACAAGGACGGCAAGTTTCTGGCGTTGCGTGTGCACACCCACGCCAACCTGGGCGCCTATCTCAGCACCTTTGCCAGCGCTGTACCCACCATCCTGTACGCCACGCTGCTGGCCGGCCAGTACAGCACCCCCCAGGTGTATGTGGAGGTGGATTCGTGGTTCACCAACACCGCGCCGGTGGATGCCTACCGGGGCGCGGGTCGCCCCGAGGCGACCTACCTGCTGGAGCGCCTGGTCACGCGTTGTGCGTGGGAGATGGGGCTTGCGCAGGACGAGATCCGCCGCCGCAACTTCATCAAGGCCTTCCCTTACCAGACGCCGGTGGCGCTGCAGTACGACACCGGCGATTTCCAGGCCTGCATGGATGGAGCGAACAAGCTGGCCGACGTGGCGGGCTTCGAGCAACGCAAGGCCGCCAGCGCGGCCAAGGGGCTGCTGCGGGGCGTGGGCTACTCGTCTTACATCGAGGCCTGCGGCATCGCGCCGTCCAACATCGCGGGCGCCCTGGGCGCACGCGCTGGGCTGTTTGAGTGCGGCGAGGTGCGCGTGCACCCCACGGGCAGCGTGACGGTCTTTACCGGCTCGCACAGCCACGGCCAGGGCCATGAGACCACCTTTGCGCAGGTGGTGGCGGCGCGCCTGGGCATCCCGGTGGAGAACGTGGACATCGTGCACGGCGACACGGGCCGCGTGCCTTTTGGCATGGGCACCTATGGCTCGCGTTCCATCAGCGTGGGCGGCGCGGCCATCATGAAGGCGCTGGACAAGATCGAGGCCAAGGCCAAGAAGATTGCCGCGCACCTGATGGAGGCGAGCGACGCCGACATCGACTTTGCCAACGGCGAGTTCACCGTGCGTGGCACCGACAAGAAGATCCCGTTCGGCCAGGTGTCGCTGGCGGCGTATGTGCCCCACAACTACCCGCTGGACGTGTTGGAGCCGGGCCTGAACGAAACCGCGTTCTACGACCCCACCAACTTCACCTTCCCTGCAGGCACCTACATCTGCGAGGTCGAGGTAGACCCCGCCACCGGTAGTACAAGGGTGGACAAGTTCACGGCCGTGGACGACTTCGGCACCATCATCAACCCCATGATCGTGGAAGGTCAGGTGCATGGCGGCCTGGTGCAAGGTATTGGCCAGGCAATGATGGAGAACTGCGTGTACGACCGCGAGACCGGCCAGCTGCTCACCGGCAGCTTCATGGACTACGCGATGCCGCGTGCCGATGACTTCCCTGAGTTCAAGCTGGGTCATGTGTGCACGCCCTGCACCCACAACCCGCTGGGCACCAAGGGCTGCGGCGAGGCGGGGGCCATCGGCTCACCACCGGCCGTCATTAACGCCGTGCTGGATGCACTGCGACCACTGGGCGTGAAGGAGTTCGACATGCCCGCTTCACCCCATCGCGTGTGGGAAGCGATTCAAAACGCCAAGGCATAAGGAGACCCACCATGTACGCATTCACCTTTGAGGCTCCTTCCTCCACCGCAGCTGCCGCGCAGCTCATTGCCCAGGGCGGCAAGCTGCTCGCGGGCGGGCAAAGCCTGTTGCCGTCCATGCGGCTGCGCCTGGCCAACCCCGAAAAGATCGTAGACCTGAACAGCATTGCCGAACTGGCGGGCATCCGCCGCGAGGGCAACGCGCTGGTCATCGGCGCCATGACGCGCCATGCCGACGTGGCATCCAGTGCGGAAGTGAAATCTGCGATCCCTGCGCTGGCCGATCTGGCCGCACACATCGGTGACCGCCAGGTGCGCGCACGCGGCACGCTGGGGGGCTCGGTGGCCAACAACGACCCTGCCGCCTGCTACCCCAGCGCGGTGTTGGGCCTGGGCGCCACCGTCATCACCAACCAGCGCGAGATCAAGGCCGATGACTTCTTTGTGGGCATGTACACCACGGCGCTGGAGGAGGGCGAGATCATCACAGCCATCCGCTTCCCGATCCCGAAACGCGCTGTGTACATGAAGTTCAAGCAGGCGGCATCGCGCTTCTCGCTGGTGGGGGTGTTTGTGGCGCAGACCGACAGCGGCGTGCGCGTGGCCGTCACCGGTGCGGCCAGCAGCGTGTTCCGCCATGCAGGGCTGGAGGCGGCGCTCAACCAGAGTTTCACGCCGCAGTCGGCTGCCAGCGTGAAGATCGACGCGAACGATCTCAACGCCGACATCCACGCCAGTGCCGCCTACCGCGCCAACCTCATCAGCGTGCAAACGCAGCGCGCTGTACAGCAGATGCTGGGATGAAGTGAAGCCGACCCCACCACCGTGGTGCGGCACCCGGTGGTGGGCTTTTGAGTGAAATTGGCTGCAAGCGCTAGAAAAATATGCGCTAGCAGCTATGAATTGGATAGCAATGAACTCGTTGAACGCCGCGCCGGTTCCGGCTTCCATCGACGCCTTGGTGCAGGCCTTGCAAAGCGTGGGCTACTTTGCGGACCGGCGCCTGGCCACAGCGGTGTTTCTGGCCCTCAAGCTGCAGCGGCCTTTGCTGCTGGAGGGCGAGCCCGGCGTGGGCAAAACGGCGCTGGCCAAAGCCCTCTCGGAAGTGCTGTCGCGCAGCCTGATACGCCTGCAGTGCTACGACGGCTTGGAGCAGCGCGAGGCGCTGTACGAATGGAATTACGCCGCCCAGCTCTTGCACATGCGGGCTGCAGAAGGCAAAGGCAGTGCCGACATGGCGCAGGTGGAGCGCGAGGTGTACCAGGACCGCTACCTCATCCGTCGCCCCTTGCTGCAGGCACTGCAGGCGCCAGCGCCTGGCGCCGTGCTGTTGATTGACGAGGTGGACCGTGCCGACGAGCCCTTCGAGGCCTTTTTGCTCGAGTACCTGGGCGAGTACCAGGTGAGCATCCCCGAGATCGGCACCGTGCGCGCCACGGCCACGCCGGTCACCCTCCTCACCAGCAACCGCACGCGCGACCTGCACGACGCCGTCAAGCGCCGCTGCCTGTACCACTGGCTGGACTACCCCGAGCGTGAGCGCGAGCTGGCCATCGTGCGCGCACAGGTGCCCGGCGCCAGCGAGACGCTGGCCGTGCAGGTGGCGGAGTTTGTGGGCCGGCTGCGCAGCCAGCCGTTTGTCAACGCGTTTCAGCGCGCACCAGGCATCGCCGAGAGCGTGGAATGGGCCAAGGCGCTGGTGGCGCTGGATACTATTGTGGTGGACCCTGAAGTGGTGTCCGACACGGCAGGCATCCTGTTCAAGCAGCGTGAGGATGTCGCGGCGCTCACCCGCGACATGGCTGTGCAGTTGCTGCAGCCCGCCGACACCGATGCATGAGAACCGCCCGATGGCCGAGGGCGCAATGTTCTCTCAACTCGGCGATGCCCGCGTTGGCAAGTTGGCCGACAACCTGAGCGGTTTTGGCCGCACGCTGCGCCGCGCTGGCGTGCGGGTGGACGCTGCCCGCATGGCGCTGGCCCAGCAGGCGGTGATGTTGGTGGGTTTGCAGCGCGACGACTTCAGCGCCGCACTGGAGGCCGTGCTGGTCAGCCGCGAGCAAGACCGCATGGTGTTCCGAGAGCTGTTCGACGCCTACTTTCGCAACCCCAACGTGGCGCAAAAGCTGCTGGCCCAGATGCTGCCCAGCGCAGAGTCCAAAGCCGAGCCCGTCAAGCGCCGCCCGCGCGTGAGCGAGGCATTGGCGCCCGTGCGTGCAGCCCGCAACGCACCACCCGCGCGCGAAGAAGACAAGATCGAATTCGATGCCGCCATGACGGCCAGTGACCTGCAGCGCCTGCGGCAGGCCGATTTCAACCAGCTCTCGGCCAGCGAATACATCCTGGTGGAGCGCCTGGCGCGCGACGTGTCCTTGCCGTTACCGCGCTACGCGGCCCGCCGCACCCGGCCGGGCGCACGCGGCAGCCGCCCGCACTGGCCTGGCGCCATGCACCATGCGTCGCGCAGTGGGGGCGAGGTGCTGCACATCCCCTTGCTGCAGCGCCGCCAGCAACCGCTGCCGCTACTGGTACTGGTAGACGTGTCGGGCTCCATGGAGCGCTACGCCCGGTTGCTGCTGGCCTTTTTGCACGCCGCCACCGCACCGCGCCACACCGGCGCCGCCGTGCGCCGTGATGTGTTTGCGTTTGGCACTGGCTTGACCGACCTCACGCCCGCCTTCCGGTTGGCCGACACCGACGCCATGCTGGAGACGGCCAGCCATGCCATCACCGACTTTGCGGGCGGCACCCGCATGGGCGACAGCCTGGGCCAGTTGCGCTTGCAGCACGCGCGGCGCCTGGTGGGGCGGCGCACGCTGGTGCTGCTGATCAGCGACGGGCTCGACACGGGCACCCCCGAGGTGCTGGAGCGTGAGCTGGCCTGGCTGCGCCGCCACTGTGGCCGCCTGCTGTGGCTCAACCCGCTGCTGCGCTACGAAGGGTATGCCCCCACGGCACGCGGCGCGTCGGCCTTGCACCGCCAGGCCCACGGCATGGTGGCCGTGCACAACCTGAGCCACCTGAAGGACCTGGCGACCAGCCTGGCAAGCGTGCTGCGGCAATGAGGACGCGGCCCCGCACCGCATCGAGCCCAGCCATGCAGCGGACCGATTGAACTCCCACAACATCCACACCAATTGAAGACCGAGAGGACCCACCATGGAAATGCAAGCCAGCCGAACCCTTGCCGTCAGCCAGCAACAGGCCTGGGAGGCGCTCAACGACCCCGAGGTGCTCAAGCTGTGCATTCCCGGCTGCGACAAGGTCGAGCCCACGGCCGAGAACCAGTATTCGGTGGCCATGGCGCTCAAGATCGGGCCCGTGTCGGCCAAGTTCGCCGGCAAGATCACGCTGTCCGACATCGTGCCGCCCGAGAGCTACAACATCGCCTTCGATGGCTCCGGCGGCGTGGCGGGCTTTGGCAAGGGCAATGCCCAGGTCAAGTTGGTGCCGTTGCCTGCCGATGCGGCGGGGCAGGCCAGCTGCGAGCTGCATTACACCGTGCATGCCTCCGTGGGCGGAAAGATCGCGCAGCTGGGCCAGCGCCTGATCGACGGCGCCGCCAAGAGCATGGCCGAGGACTTCTTCAAGCGGTTTGACGACGAGATGCAGCGCCGCTTTCCGCGCGCTGAAGCACCCCCGGCAGATGCAGCAGCCAGTGCCGATGCCATCACCCAGCCAGGCACCGTGGAAGGGGGGAGTGCCACCCAGGGCGGCGGTATCCCTGCGTGGATGTGGGGTGTTGGCGTGGCGGCACTCGTACTGCTGGCCTGGTGGTTCAATCGGGGCTGAGTGCTATGGGTACCGGAAGGAAGTGAGTCATGGAAAATTTGGACGTCGTCGTGCTGCGCACGCTGCAGGGCTGGCGTGCCGCAGGGCGCCGTGCGCTGCTGGCCACGGTGGTGCGCACCTGGGGCTCGTCGCCCCGGCCGGTGGGTTCGATCATGGCGCTGTGCGAAGACGGCGCGGTGGTGGGTTCGGTGTCAGGCGGGTGCATTGAGGACGACCTGATCGACCGCCATACCCGCGCCTATGCCCAGGCGGGCGCTGCGGCAGACGGTGCCGAGCACCGCATCCCCAGCGGGCCGCCATCGTTTGTCAAATACGGTATCAGCGCCGACGAAGCCCACCGCTTTGGCCTGCCCTGTGGCGGCACGCTGGAGCTGCTGCTGGAATACGACCCAGATCCCGCGCTGCTGGCCGATTTGATTGCCCAGCTGGCCGCCGGGCGCCTGGTGCAGCGCACCGTGCGCCTGTCCGATGGCGCCGTGACCTTGGCGCCTACGCAGGCACCCGAGGATCTGAAGGTGGATGCACAGCAGCTCACCAACACCTTCGGGCCCGAGTACCGCATGCTGCTGATCGGGGCGGGGCAGCTCACCGAGTACCTGGCCACCATGGCCTTGTTCAACGGCTTTGCCGTGACGGTGTGCGACCCGCGCGAGGAGTACCGGGGCAGCTGGAGCGTGCCGGGCGCCACGGTGGTGAGCGACATGCCCGACGATGTGGTGCTGGCCTTCAAGCCCGATCGCCGCACCTGCGTGGTGGCCCTCACGCACGACCCCAAGCTGGACGATCTGGCGCTGCTGGAGGCTTTGAGCACCGAGGCGTTCTACGTGGGTGGCATCGGCTCGCGCCGCAACAACGAGGCGCGGCGGGCCCGCATGATCGAGCACTTTGACCAGACCGAAGCCAGCCTGCAACGCCTGCGTGGGCCCATCGGCATCTACATCGGCAGCAAGACGCCCCCCGAAATCGCAGTGAGCGTGATGGCCGAGATCCTGGCCGTCAAAAACGGCGTGACCCTGCCGCGCGACATGGAAGTGGCCCAGGCCAAGAACGACCGCGAGCAGGCGCACAACGACCCCGGCGCCCTGGTGTGCGGCGTGCGGTAGCTCGGGTAGTCCCGGAGGTCAGCGCTTCATCGGTGGCACCTGCGCCTGCAGCTGCCGCTGCACATGCCTGAGCAGCCCTTCGCACGCGTCTTCCACCAGGTCCAGCACCTCCTCAAACCCCTGGCTGCCGCCGTAGTACGGGTCAGGCACCACCGGGCTGTCGAACTGCAGGCAGAACTCCGTCATGCGCCGCAGCTTGTGCGTGTGCGCGGGCGGGCACAGGTCCTGTGCCAGCGCCAGGTTGTCCCAGTCCATGGCCAGGATCAGGTCGTAGTGGGCAAAGTCCGCATCCGTGATCTGCCGGGCCCGCAGGTCCGACAGGTCATAGCCGCGCTGCGATGCATGGCGCTGGGTGCGGGTGTCGGGCGGCTCGCCGGGGTGGTAGTTGTGTGTGCCCGCCGAGTCCACCTGCACGCTGTGCGCCAGGCCGCTGTCAATGAGCTTGTGGCGGAACACGCCGTGGGCCGTGGGGCTGCGGCAGATGTTGCCCATGCACACAAACAGGATGGCGTAGTGGGTCATGTGGCTTGGGTTCGTTGTGTGAGGTCAGGTCTGGATCACCACCGGCCCGCCCTTGGCGATGCCGCGCTGGTAGGCGGGGCGTGCGTGCATGCGCTCCAGGTAAGCCTGCAGGTGTGGACAGCGGCTCGCATCGTTGGCGCGGGACATCAGCGCCTCCACCGCAAAGCTCATCTGAAAGTCCGCCATGGTCAGGTGCTCCCCCGCAAACCAGCGGTGGGTGCCCAGGTGTTGCTCAATGAACGCGAGCGCTGTATCCACGTTGGGGTCGATGAGCTTTTGCTGCACCGTGCCACACAGGGCACGCGCGATGGGCTTCACGAAGAACGGCATGGGCTGGGTGGGGATGGCCTTGAACACCAGCTTCATCACCAGCCAGTTCATCAGCGAGCCCTCGGCATAGTGCATCCAGAAGCGGCACTGGCGGTGCTCTGCAGTGCGGGGTGCGGGCTGCAGGTGGGCCAGGTCACCACGGGTCTGCTCGCCATAGGTTTCGGCCAGGTACTCGATGATGGCGCCCGATTCGGCAATCACTTCGTCACCATCGGTGATGACTGGCGACTTGCCCAGGGGGTGAATGGCCTTGAGCGCAGGCGGTGCCAGCTTGGTGGCCTTGTCGCGCGCGTAGATCTTGAGCTCGTAGGGCAGGCCCAGCTCTTCCAGCAGCCAAAGGATGCGCTGCGAGCGCGAGGTTTCGAGGTGGTGCAGGGTGATCATGGCCGCCATCTTATTGAAGAGTTGGCCGAATCCACCCTGGTACAGCCCTTGTTTCGCGCGAGCTTTGCGTGGTTCAGGTCGTGCGGCGGCGCTGCTGCCCAATGGAGCGTTGCATCCACTGCACATACAGGTCCACCGAAATCAGCACAGCCATGGCAAATGCGCAGGCGGCCACGATGGGGCCGAGGCCCAGCGAGCTCACCAGCCCGATGCCCTGCACGGTGGCAAAGCGGTTGGGGGTGGTGCAAATGAATTCGGCAGCACCCATGCCGGTGTAGTGCATGGCGCAAACTGCGGCAGCCATCAGCAGGGCTGCGCCCACGCGGCTGCCCAGGCGGCGGGTATTGAAAGCCAGCCACAAGGCGGCTGTGCCTGCTGCCACCGCGATCAGCACCGACAGGGCCACGGTGCGCAGGTCCCAGTTGATGTAGCCGCCAATCTTCATGCCGTACATGCCAAGGTAATGCATGCCCGCCACGCCCAGGCCCAGCAGCAGTCCTGCGCCCAGAATGCGTGCCGGCTCCCGGGGTGCCCTGGACACCACAATGAGTGCTGCCGAGGTGCAGGCCACGGCAGCCACCAGCGACACAGCGCTTTCGACGATGCCGTAACTGCTGGCTACATCCAGCCGCAGCGCCACCATGCCCACAAAGTGCATGGACCACACCCCAATGCCGCCCAGTGCCACACCCGCTGTTACGGCAGCTGCGCGGTTGAGCGAGCCGTCCGTGTGGCGGATGCGGCGAGTGACCATCAGCGCGATCAGCGAACCAATGAACGCCAAAGCAAACGAAATGGCGACGAGGTGGGGGCGGTATTCGGAGACGACGGTGGGGTCCATGTAGAGCTGCCTGTGAGGGGTGGAAGTGGCGTTTCACACCGCTCGCTGAGCAGTTGAAACCAATTGTTTCTATATTAGACCAATTGGTTATTTTTTGCTCTGAATGGTTATTTAGCGGAAAAGTGGCGCTATTGCCCGCTTGTGCAGGGTTCTCTATGTGGAGGTGGCAGGATGGTGAGATCGCCTGCTATCGGGCATCAGCGAGGCCAAGGGTCCGGCCTGCCGCGCCGCTGGCGCCGGATCAGAGCTGCAGCAGGAACGCCCGCAGCAGGCGCCAATGCCCCTGGCAGGCCTCGGCAGCAGACTCGGCGGCTGCGTTTTCCAACTGGCGGGCGCGCACGCTTTGGGCCGGGTGGCCCAGGGTGAGCAGCACGGTGGCTAGGCTGTGTGCCAGACGGCGCAGCGCAGGCCAGTCTTGCGCTGCACTGGCCGCGTCACCTTGCCGCACGTCGGTAGGGAACTGCTGCAGGCAGCTGGCTCGGTAGGCCTTGAACAGAAACTCGTCGCCAGCAAAGTGAGTGGCAATGGCCTGCGCCTCGTCGTCAGCCGCTTCATTGGCGAGCGTTGCAGCTGCTGCAGGTGCATTGGCGGGGGGCTCGGTCGCCAGTGCCAGCGCATCGGTCACGCAGGCCTCCAGTTCTGCCACCGACGCAGGTTTGGACACCATGCGCCACACCTTCATGGCCTGCAGTTGCTCGCGCACCGGCGGCGTCAGGCCTGCGCTGAACACCGCCACCGGAGTGCGGCGTTTGTGGACAGGCTCCTGCAGCAGCCGCTGTACCAGGTCAATGCCAGACTCGCCCGGCAACATGAGGTCGGTGATGATGAGTTCCACACCCCCCGCGTGCAGCGCATGCATGGCGTCGGGTACGTTGGTGCAGGTCACCAGCTCGATGGGCAGTTCTTCCAGTGCCATCTGCACAAAGCGCGCGATGGAGCTGTCGTCTTCGACCAGCAGGACCTTGGGGGGGGCTCATGCGGGCACCTGGGCCTGGGGAATACAGGCGGCCAGCGCGCTGGGTAGCTCGGCCACCAGCCGGGGTTTGTGGATCACCTTCACGCCCTGCAAGGCAAAAGCGTAGGGTTCGCGCTGCTGTTCGTCGAGCGAGGTGACCACGATGAGGTGGCTGCGCGAAAACTGGGGGTGCGAGCGCAGCGTGGTGATGAGGGTGGCGCCATCGATGCCCGGCAGCAGGATGTCCACGATCAGTACCTCGGGCTGTGTCTGTCCATACAGCGCCAGACCGGTGATGCCATCGTTGGCTACGTGTAGTTGAGCGCCCGGAAAGTGCTGCTGCACGATGAGACCCACAAGGTTCTGGAAGTGGATCGAATCCTCGATCAGCAGGATTTTGGGGGCACGCCCCTTGGCTGGAGCTACCGGCGTGGCCAGGGGCGGTCGGGTGGTCACCGGGGTGCCGGCGGCCAGTGCCTGGGGTGCACCACCTGCGCCATGGGCGGTCATCCACCGTTCCACCGATGCGCGGGAGATGCGGCGGTGTCCGCCTGGCGTCTTCCAGGCCTCCAGTTCGTTGCGGTCCACCATCAGCTGGACCGACCGCACGGCCATGCCCAGCATTTTGGCGACTTCCAGCGTGGTGTAGTGGTCGGCCATGGCGTGCTCCGCGTGGGAATTGTCAGATTGCATAGATCGCGCATTTTCTCCCAATTTTATTTCCTTCAGGCTTGCATTTGATAAAAATGATTGATATGATTCATGCAACAGCAAAAAAAATCTCCTTAGAACGATTTTTTTGTATTTGTCAGCTGCCTCCAGGCCTCAAACAGCTACCGTCATGAAAAAAATCCTCATCGTCGAAGACCACATCGATATCCGCAAACTGCTCAAGATGACGCTGGAGTTTGATGACTTCGAGATCCACGAAGCTGCCACGGGCGATGCTGGCTGGCTACTGGCCTGCGAGTTACAGCCCGACATCGTGCTGCTCGATGTGATGATGCCTGGCACCCTGAACGGCCTGGACGTGTGCCGCCGCATCAAGTCCGACCCTGGCATGCGCCACACCAAGGTGATCATGCTGACGGCCCGGGTGCAGTCCAGCGACAAGGAGGCGGGCTTTGCTGCGGGGGTCGACGACTACCTGATGAAGCCCTTCAGCACCCTGCAGGTACTGGAAACCATCTACCGCATGGAGGCATCGCAGTGACCTCACTGTCATCTCTGGAGCCTGCGCCCCTGGCATTCACGGACACTCGCTGCTTTGACGAGGCAGCGGCGGCGCAGATGGAGCGGTTTGTGCGCGACTTCGGGCGCATGTACCGAGAGCGCAACGAAGCCCTGCGCGAGGTCACCCGCGCACACCATGCGGCATTGCTGCACTTGTCGGCAGCGGCTGACCTCAAGGACGACGACACCGGCGTGCATATCGTGCGCATTGGCTACCTGGCGGAGGCCCTGGCTCTGGCCCTGGGGCAAACCGCAGGCTATGCGCGCATTCTGCGCAAGGCTGCACCGATGCATGACATCGGCAAGATTGGCACACGCAGACAGCGTGCTCAAAAAGCCCGGCAAGCTCACCCCCGAAGAGCGGCAGACCATGAACTGCCACGCTGCCATGGGCGCCGAGATACTGGGGCGATCGAACATACCGGTGTTTCGCATGGCGGCCGAGGTGGCGCTCACGCACCACGAGCGTTACGACGGCCAGGGCTACCCTGCTGGGCTGTCTGGCGATGCGATTCCTCTGTCGGGCCGCATCACGGCAGTGGTGGATTTTTTTGACGCGCTGACCATGGACCGGGTGTACCGTCCCGCCTTTGCGGTGCCGGTGGCGCTGGAGATGCTGGCTGCTGAGCGCGGACGCGCTTTTGACCCGGTGATCGTGGACACATTTTTGGAACATGCTGAGGCCATCGATGCGCTGCGGTGCAAGATCACGCAGGAATGCCCTTCTTTTGATGCACTGATCGACGCCCCCTGACGCCTCTTTCTACCAACCGCTGTGTGGCGGCCCCCGCAGCACTGGCAGCTTTTGTTGATCCAAGGATTTCTCATGACGAAAACGACGAAGTGGCTGAAGCACTGGGTGTTGACTGCCGTCAGTATTGCGCTGGTCGCCCATGCCACCGGTGCGCAGGCTGGGCCCGTGGCCGACCGGGTACAGAGCCAGTCGGTGTTGCGCGTGTGTGTGTGGCCCGACTACTATGGCGTGACCTATCGCCACCCGCGTACGCAGCAGATGGTGGGCATCGACATTGACCTGTCTGTCGAGCTGGCCCGCGACCTCAAGGCCAAGGTGGAGTACGTGGACTCGTCCTTTCCCACTCTTATCGAAGACCTGAACCAGGACAGGTGTGACGTGGCCATGTTTGCCATCGGCATGCTGCCCCAGCGCATGGAAAAACTGGCTTTTACCCAGCCCTACATGCGCAGCGACATCTACGGCATCACCACCAAGACCAATGCGGTCGTCAAACAGTGGGCCGACATCGACAAGCCGGGCGTGCTGGTGGGTGTACAGGCGGGCACGTTCATGGAGCCCATCATGGCCCAGCGCCTCAAGCAGGCCACCCTGGTGCGTATCCAGCTGCCCGCTACTCGCGAGCGCGAACTCACAGCAGGGCGCATTGATGTGTTCATGACCGACTACCCCTACAGCCGACGTCTGATGGATAACGCCGACTGGGCCCGGCTCATCGAGTCGCCCGAACCGTTCTCGGTGCTGCCCTATGGCTATGCGGTCAAACGTGGCGATACCGCCTGGCTGGCCACTGTAGAGGCCTTCGTGGCGCGCATCAAGGCCGACGGCCGCCTGCAGCGTGCTGCTTCCCAAAATGGCCTGAACGCCGTCGTGGTGCGCTGATATGGCGGGTCTCCCGCTCCCTCTGGTCTGGGTGAAGCTACGTGCGTGGGTGTTGCAAACCAGCCATCTGGTCCTCATCACCGGAGGACTGTCGGCATTAGCGGCTCTGGTGGCCGTCAGCGCATTGGCCGTAAACGACTTCCGCACCGTGCGCATCAGCCACCAAAACCATGCCGCCGTGCTGGCCCGGGTGCTGGAGGATCAGGCCACGCGCACCATGCAGACGGCCGAGCTGGCCCTGGAGTCGCTGGCCACATCGACAGCCCTCACGGCTGTGGTCTCTGAGCCCCGGCGCATGCAAGATGCACTGGGCCAGTCATTGGCGGCGCTGCCATTCTTGCGGGGACTGGCCGTGGTGGATGCCGGTGGTCGTGTGGTCGCAAGCACCTTCCCCGGCGATACCGAGAGTTTTGTGGACTTGGCCAGGCTCGGCCCCCCGGTTGCCGTGGGGCGGATGGTTCAGGGCGACCTCACACCCGGCCGCAGCCTGCAAAGTGTGCGCCTTGGAGGCGCAGCGGTGGCGGCCCCTGCGGGCGTGGCTTTCATCCCCGTGATGCACGGCTACAGGAATGAAGCCGGGCAGACGCTGGTGCTGGTGGCGCTGGTCAACCCCGATTCGCTGTCCAACTTTCAGCATCTGACGCTGGAGTCCGAAATTTTTGATTCGGTGGTGACCTCGTACAACGGCCAGGTGCTGGCCACCTCGGGCGCAGCGGCCGCGCTGACAGGTACGCGAGTGAACAGCATCCCCGTGTTCAGCCAGTTTCTGCCAAGGCACGAGCACGCGACGTACTTGGGCGCAGGCGTGCTGGGCGATCGGCAGATTGTCAGCTTCCGAACTTCATCTGCCATGCCGCTGGTGGTCGTGGTCGAGACCTCGTACCGGGCTGCCGTGCAGAGCTGGCTGGCGGATGCCCACGCGCTGATCGGTATTGGCCTGGCCGTGGTGGCCCTGGTGCTGGGCCTGACCTTTGCAGTGTGGCGGGGCCAGCGCACCCGTGATCGGGCTCGGCTGGCCATTGATGCGGCACAGGCCCGCATTGCCCGCAACGAGCGGGATCTGTCTGTGCTGATGCGCAGCGTGCAGGAGCTGATTTTTCGCACCGATGCCCAGGGCGTTATCACCTATGTGAATGCGCATTGGACGGTGGTGACGGGCACAGCGCCTGATCGCGCCATAGGCAAGCGCCTGCACGACCTGGTAGAGCCACAAAGCCGCAACGATGTGGTCCGGGCCATCGACTCCCGGTCGCCGGATGGAGTGCGGGTATGCCAGGTGGTGTCCCGTTCTGCCGAGGGCAGGGAGATGATGTTTCAGGTGGCGGTGGTGCCCCTGGTGGCTGCCGGGCGTGTTATCGGTTTTGCAGGCAGCGCGGTGGATGAGACCCAGCGCTGGATGGCCCAGCAGCAGCTGCAGGCGCAGATCGCTTTCCAGGACCTGCTGCTGGAGACCAACCCGCTGCCCATCTCTGTAACCGACGCACAGGACCGGTTCGTGCGCGTGAACAAGGCCTGGGAAGAATACAAGGGCCGTGCGCGCTCCACCGTGCTGGGTAAGGCCGTGGCCGAGTGCCTGCCGCCGGACGAGGTCAAGGTGCACTTGTCGGCGAACAAACAGCTCTTGCGCTGGGGTGGGCGTGCCCTGGTCGAAGCCAAAATACGCCATGGCGACGGATCGCGCCGCGACACACGCGTGGTCAAGGCGGCGATTGCCGATGAGCATGGTCAGGTCACAGGTGTGCTCACCATCCTGATGGATGTGAGCGAATTCCGCGAGGCAGAGCGTGCTACCCAGGAGGCACGCGATGCGGCCGAAGAGGCGTCTCGTGCCAAGTCGGAGTTTGTGGCCAACATGAGCCACGAGCTTCGCACGCCGCTGCAGTCCATTCTGGGCTTTGCCGAACTGGGCATGCTGCGTGGGCGCGCGCAGCCCAAGCTGGCGGACATGTTTGAAGACATCCATTCGGCGGGCCAGCGCATGCTTATGCTGGTGAACGACCTGTTGGAGGTTTCCAAGCTGGAGAGCACTGTGGGCACTTTCCACATGGAGCGTATCGACCTGCGCGGCGTGGTGCGCCCGGTGATCCGCGAGCTGGAGCCTTTGCTCGAACGCAGCCACCTGATGTTGGACTTGCGCATGCCCGACCTTCCGCTGGTGGCCAAGGCCGACCCGCTGCGCTTTCAGCAGGTGATCCGGAACGTGGTGGCCAATGCCATCAAGTTTTCCCCGCCTGGCAGCACGATCACGCTGGAAGGATACGCGGATTCCCTGGGCCAGACGCATCTGGTGGTGCGCGACGAGGGCCCGGGCATCCCTCCGTCAGAGCTGCAAAGCATATTTGAGGCCTTTGTGCAGTCCAGCAAAACCAAGGATGGATCAGGCGGCACGGGCCTGGGCCTGGCCATTTGCCGCAAGATCGTCGAGGCCATGGGTGGACGGATCTTTGCCGAGAACGTTCCGGCCAGCGGTGCGGCATTTCACATCGTCCTGCCCGCCAGAGGACAGGTGGAAACCATGCCTGCACCGTTGGAGTAAGCGGTGCACCGCCCACAAAAAAGCCCTCTGACGAGGGCTTTTTTCTGGATGCTGGCGGGGCGCCGCAGCGCCCCCGGAGGACTGATCAGCCGCCCTTGCGCGAACGCTTGCCAGGGTTCTTCTTGCTGCGCGTGGCGACACCACGCTCCAGGCTCACGCGCTGGCCACGGCCGGGGGTGTTCAGCGTCACACCGGGCAACGGCTTGGGTTGGGGGGTGCGCTTGCGGTCTGCTTCGGTGACGATCTTGTTGCCCATGGTAGGTCTCTGAGAAAGTGGAGAAAAGGGGCATATTAGGCCACAGCCGCAATCAGGGGCGGCCAGCAGGCCTTTCTAAGGCCTTGTTGTGGTGGCAGAGGGAGGGCCAAAAATCCCTATTGCGCGACGAAGCGGGCCCCGTACGACGTACCCTGGTCGGTGGACAGTGCCTCGGCACAGTGGTAGGGCAGCACCCACCCCTGGGTGGGGTCTTCGACCGCAAGGGTGTGGATGGTGGGAGGCTGTGCGCGCACCCCGCCAAAGATGGTGGCAAATGCCACGTCGGCGGCATCACGGCCGGTGCCAAAACGCAGCAGCCCCATGGGGATGGCCGTGCCTGAGGGGTCGAACAGATACCACCGGTCGCCCAGGTACACCTCCACATAGGCATGAAAGTCCGGCGGGCCCAGTGCAGGGTCGGCGCCGTAGTCTGTGCCCGTGGTGAAGCGGGCCGGAATGTTCACCGCACGGCACAGTGCAATCATCAGGTGGGCGAAATCGCGGCACACCCCCACCTGTTCCACCAGCGTATCGACAGCCGAGGTGTTGGAGTTGGAGGTGTTGGACGTGAACGCCACATGCCGGTTCACCCAGTCGCGGATCGCCTGCACGCGGCTGTGGCCCTGCCACAAGGCGCCAAACTCGTTCAGCGCCAGCCGCAGCAGGCGGTCGGACTGGCAATAGCGGCTGGGGTAGATGTAGCCCATCACATGCGGCGGCAGGTGTCGCACAGGCACCTCCGCCAGCTGGGTGGGATCGGTGCGGTGGTGGCGGATGTCCACCGTGGCGCTGTAGGTCAGCGCCAGCGTGCCAGGCTCGCCATGCAGGCGCAGATAGCGGTTGCCCGTCGCCGGATCGGTGTGGATCTGGTGAGGAATGTCCTGGCTGAGCACCAGGCGCTCGTTGTGGACGATCTGGTGGGGTGTTTGTGCGGCGTGGATGTTGAACACGAAATCGGCGCCATAGCTGTCGATCTCATAGCGCAGGTCGATCTGCAGCTCCATGCGAACACCACGCTGGCTGCCGGGGATGGTCTGTGCTGACGGTGCGCCGGCGTTCGCAGGCCATGGCGCTGGCTCGTTGGACGCGGTGGTGAGGCGAGGGGTGCTGGAGAGGAATGCCATGGCAGCTCTCAGTGGCAGTGCCCGCAAGGCGCGGGCTCACCCAGTGTGTGGGACGGTGTCATCGGCAGCTCCTGGGTGTGCGCCGCGCCGGGGTATCCGGCAGGGCAAAGAACCTTCAGGATACGCCCCGGCACATCGCCCGCGTGTAGGCCGAAGGCCCCAGTCGGGCTCAGCCCGTCACTGATAGTTTGGCCAACACCTGCAACTCGCCGGCTCGAGGGGCGCGCAGTATCAGCGCCTCGCCCGAGCTGGTGCTGTCGCGTGCCAGATCAGACTGCACAAACATGTGGCTGAACCACACTTCAAACCGGCCATTGCGCGCAGACGCCCCAGCCAGCGCCTGGCGCAGCTCGCGCAAGTGGCTCTCACCCGTGGTATCGGAGTAACCTCTGGGCGAGCCCAGAGCGGCCCACACCTGCGGCGTACCAAAGGCCAGGGTGGCACTGTCGATGCAGCGGCACCAGGGGCTTGAGAGCACCTTCTCTGGCTGCAGTTGCCGCGCCTGGAACCACTCACCGATGCGCCGGGCCTGGGCCCGGCCTTCATCGTTCAGGTTGCGCTGGGTGCTGCAGTCGCCCAGGCGAAACCCCGGCGGATCGAAAGTGCCGGGGGCCAGCGCGTGGCGAAACAACGCCACCACCCCGCCTTGGCGCAGCAAGGCCTCGGCACCAGCATCCTGGGCCGCCCAGGTCTGCAGGGCTGTGAGGGCCAGGCCGCTGCCCAGTGCGCCCGCCGCGCCCCTGCCCAGCAGGGTGCGCCGTGTGACGCGCGTGCCTGTGGTCGCCGCAGTACCCGCAGCAGCCTCGGTATCAGGCGCCAGGCTGGAAGGCATAGCCGTTGCCCGCCGCCGCAACGCGGCCAAACGCAGGGAAGGGGAAGTGGAAGCCGCCCAGCATGGCGTTGCTGGCGGTGATGCGCTGGAACACCTCGCGGCGTACCTTGCGGGCTGCCTCTGCATCCATGTCAAAAGTCACGGCCCAATCGGGGTTGCGGGCGAACAGGGCGGGAACGTTGGTCAGGTCTGCCACATAGAAGAAGTTCTGGCCTGCAGACTTCAGCTCGAACAACGTGTGGCCGGGCGTATGGCCGTAAGCAGCCACCGACTGGATGCCCGGTGCCACTTCAGCGCCCGCTGCAAACTGCACCAGCGTGTCGGCCGGCATGGTGGCAAAGGTGCGGCGCACGTTGTCAAACGCGCCCTTCATGCCGGCGGGGGCCGCGGCCATGCGCGCATCGTCCATCCAGAAGGCATGTTCGGCAGCAGGCACCATCACTTTGGCCTTCGGGAACACCAGCTCACCCGCCTTGTTGCGAATGCCATTGATGTGGTCGCCGTGGTAGTGGCTGATGAGTACGGTGTCGATGTCGGAAGCCTGCATGCCTGCCGCACGCAGGCTATCCAGCAGCTTGCCGGTCGTTGCGCCACCAAACTCGCCCAGGCCGGTATCGATGAGGATCTTGCGTGCGCCCGCCACCACCAGGAAGGGGGTGTAAGGCACGTCGATGTACTCGGTCGGCAGGCCCTGCGACGCGAGCAGCGCACGCACTTCGGCCAGCGGTGCGTTCTTCACAAATTCTTCCCCCAAAGGGCGGCGCGTGATGCCGTCGTTCAGGGCGATCACTTCCACATCCCCCACCTTCATGCGACGGAAGCCTGGGCTGGGCAGGGTGGGC
This sequence comes from Acidovorax sp., assembly GCF_016783915.1. Taxonomy (GTDB): domain Bacteria; phylum Pseudomonadota; class Gammaproteobacteria; order Burkholderiales; family Burkholderiaceae_C; genus Acidovorax. The sequence continues at coordinate 9,117 of NZ_JADHVT010000010.1, read as the reverse complement.
GTACCGAAATTGGGTGCGTTCTGCGCCCACACGGGCACAAACGATCCCGCAGCGTAAACGGTGGTGGCCAGGCTTGCGCCCAGGAAGTGACGGCGTGACAGCATGAAACTCTCCAGTCTCGGGTTGAACTAATGAGTCGCAACTGTAACGTTCTGCCCAGCGAAAGCGCAGCCCAGCGTGCTAACCTGTTTGCAACGTGGGGCCTTTTGCCGCTAACTGGGGTTAACCCTTGACCAGTGTCTGCGCAGGGTGTCTCTTTCAAGGCTTTTGCGGAGTTCTGCCAGGATCGCCAGCCGCGTTTCAACCCATGTCGAAGGCTTCGCGCAGGGCGGCGCAAAAGTCGCTGCTCCCGCTGAGGGTGAGCGTCAGGGTCGTGCGCGGCGGTGCCGTGTTGCCCACCGCCACGCGCAGCTGCCCGGTGGCTTCATCAAACGCCAGGTCCAGCGGGCTTTGGACTTCCTGCACGCCTTGCAGGTCGAAGTGCCAGCTGCCGCCATCTTCCAGCGGCGCGCAGGTGCCCGGCCAGTGCGCATGCGCCCAGGCCAATACGCCCGTGATCTCGCCCTGTAACGCTGGCAGCTGCGGGGGCAATGCGCTGGCCATGGCATCCAATGTGCCGTTGCCGTCGGCGTCTTCGCTGTATTCAAAGTCGAGGTAGTTCAATTGCATGGTGAGAGTGGGCTTTGAGAACCTGTTCAAGATCTTTTCGGGGTCGCACAAGTACCTTGCCGGGAGGGGATGCAAGGTAGGGTGGGCGGCACGATAGCTCGTGCTATCGGCAAGCGCCGGGTTCTTGAAGTGCCGGGTGTTCATGGTTCACGCCCAGGTGCGGCCCAGGGCCTGTGCGGACTCCCCCAGGCGGGGCACCAGTTGCAGGGCCCGAGCCAGCGGCATGCGGGCAGAGGGCGCCTGCAATGCCACGGCGCTGCGCACCTGTCGCCGCCCCCCCGCCATCACGGGCACGGCCACGCAGACGAGGCCGTCCACAAATTCCTCGGCGTCGGTGGCATAGCCTTGCCTCAGGATCTGCTCGAGCTCAGCCTCCAGTGCGGCGCGGTCGGTCAGTGTGGTGGACGTGTGGCGGGTGAGGGGCAGGCCGTCGAGGATGGCTGCCCTGCGCGAGGCGGACAGGTGGGCCAGAAACAGCTTGCCGCTGGCCGAGCAGTGGATAGGCACACGGGTGCCGGGCCGCAGTTCCATACGCAGCGGAAAGGCCGACTCCACCCGGTCCAGGTAGATCACTTCGGCGCCACTCAACGCCGTCAGGTTGCAGCTCTCGCCAATGTCCGCCACCAGCTGGCGCAGCACGGCGTGGCGCACCCCATGCTGGGTGCCAGCGCTCAGTGTGCTCTCGGCCAGGTGGAGCAGGCGCGGAGCGGGCGTATAGCGTCGACCGTCTGGCTCGCGCGCCAGCAGGCCGCCGGCCTCCAACTGGCCCAGCATGCGGTGCACGCTGGGTTTGGGCCAACCGGTGGCCTCGATGGCGTCGGCCAGGCTGAAGGGCTGGCCCTGGGCGCACATCGTCTCCAGCAATTCAAACAAGCGCAGGCTGGGCGGTGTACTGTTCATAAATCTCGGAATTCGAGACGAATTCATAAAACATTTCGGGATTATTCAGCATTGTGGCTAAGCTGCAAACCCAATTCACCAGGAGCTTCATGACCGTCTCATTCCAGAACGTAGTGCTCACTGGCGCCTGTGGCGGACTGGGCCAGGCGCTGGCGCGCGAGCTGATCGGCAAGGGTGCTGCCGTGGCGTTGGTAGGCCTGGACACACCCGTGCTGCAAGCACTGGCGGCGCTGGCGCCAGAACGTTGCGCTGTCTATACCCCCGACGTGGCGGACACCGCCGCCATGCAGGCAATGGCCGCGGACTGGATGGGCAGCCGGGGAACGCCCGACCTCGTCATCGCCAACGCGGGGGTGGCTGGGGGCTTTGACACGGCGCAGACCGATGACCTGGCCGTGATGCGGCGCATGCTGGAGATCAACCTGCTGGGCGCAGCCACCACCTTTCAGCCTTTTGTGACTGCCATGCGCGCTCAGCGGCGCGGCGCGCTGGTGGGGGTGGCCAGCATTGCGGGCTGGCGGGGTATGCCCGGCAATGGGGCGTATTGCGCGAGTAAGGGCGGGCTGATCCGTTACCTGGAGAGTCTGCGTGCCGAGCTGCGCAGTGATTCCATCGTGGTCAGCACGGTCAGCCCCGGCTATCTGCGCACCGCGCTGACCGCCGGTAACCGCTTTGCCATGCCCGGCCTGATGGAGCCCGAGGACGCAGCGCATGCCCTGCTGGCCGCGGTGGCCCGGGGGCGCACCCACATCGTGCTGCCTGCGCGCATCGGTTGGCTGGCGCGCCTGCTGAACCTGTTGCCCGAAGCACTGCACGACCGGCTGCTTCTGGGTCAGCCGCGCAAGCCACGCGTGGGCGAGGCTGGGGCAACGGCCATCCCCGGTCTACCCGTTTCCGTCGACAAGACGATCGACCCCTGAAAGAGAAAAAAGCGAATGACGACAACAACAATGACGCCGGAGACAGAAACCGCCATGCCTTTGGCAGCAGAGGACACGCGCAGCCGCATCGCACTCATCGGTGCGGGCCCGAGTGGCCTGGCCGCTGCACGCAATTTGCAGAAGCTCGGCATATCTTTCCAGGGCTTCGAGGCCCATACCGATGTAGGTGGGCTGTGGAACATCGACAACCCGCGCAGCACGGTCTATGAGTCGGCCCACCTGATCTCCAGCAAGCACACCACGGAGTTCACCGAGTTTCCCATGCGCCCCGACGTGGCCGACTACCCGAGCCACCGGGACATGCGCCAGTATTTCTTCGATTTTTCGGAGCACTTCGGCCTGCGCCCGCACTACTGGTTCGGCACTCGCGTGCTCAAGGTCGAGCCGGTGGGCGAGGGCGCCGCGCCGCTTTGGCGAGTGACATGGACGCAGCGCGGCGGCCCTGCACAGACGGCGGAGTTCAAGGGCGTGGTGATTGCCAATGGCACGCTGGCAGAGCCCAACATGCCCCGCTTCGAGGGCCAGTTTGACGGCGAGCTGTTGCACACCAGTGCCTACAAAAGTGCCGAGCTGTTCAAGGGCAAACGCGTGCTGGTGGTGGGCGCGGGCAACTCGGGCTGCGACATTGCGGTGGATGCGGTGCACTACGCGCGCAGCGTGGACATCTCGGTGCGGCGCGGCTACTACTTCGTGCCCAAGTACGTGTTCGGAAAGCCGGCCGATACGCTGGGGGGAAAGTTCAAGATGCCGCCCTGGCTCAAGCAAAAGGTCGACAGCGTTGTGTTGCAGTGGTTCACCGGCGACCCTGTGCGCTTTGGCCTGCCCAAGCCCGACTACAAGATGTACGAGTCGCACCCGGTAGTGAACTCGCTGGTGCTGCACCACCTGGGCCACGGCGACATCCACGTCAGGCCCGACATTGCGCGTTTCGAGGGCCATACGGTGCGCTTCAAGGACGGCAGCGCGCAGGACTACGACCTGGTGCTCTGCGCCACGGGCTACAAGCTGCATTACCCCTTCATCGACCACAGCCTGCTCAACTGGCAGGGCATGGCGCCGCAGCTTTACCTCAACATCCTGTCGCCCCGTTTCGACAATCTGGCCGTGATGGGCATGATCGAGGCCAGTGGCATTGGCTGGCAGGGGCGCTATGAGCAGGCCGAGCTGGTGGCGCGCTTCTTCAAGGCGCAGGCAGAGGGCTCGCCGCGCGCCGAGGCCCTGCGTCAGGCCAAGGCCGGCCCGCAGCCTGACCTGTCGGGCGGCTTCAAATACCTGAAGCTCGAACGCATGGCGTACTACGTGCACAAAGACACCTACCGCAACGCCGTGCGCGCAGCCTCAGCTGGCCTGGCCTGAAAGGACCGACGCCATGCTGCCCGTCGACGAAATACGCCTGAACTTCAACCCTGCATCGCTCGTGGTGCTCAACGTGGTGCTCGGTTTCCTCATGTTCGGCATTGCGCTTGACACGCGCGTGGCGGACTTCAAGCGCGTGCTGCGCATGCCTGGCGCCATGGCGGTGGGCATTGCCGCTCAGTTCATCGTGCTGCCTGCGGTGACCTTCGCGCTCACGCTGCTGCTAAAGCCTGGCCCCAGCATTGCGCTGGGCATGATCCTGGTGGCCTGCTGTCCGCCGGGCAATGTGAGCAACATCCTCACGCACCGGGCCGGGGGCAATGTGGCGCTCTCGGTGTCGATGACGGCCATCTCGAATGCGCTGGCCATCGTGCTCATGCCGCTCAATTTCGCCTTCTGGGGGGGCATGCACCCCACGGCGGCGACGCTGCTGCGCAGCATTGCGCTCGACCCCCTGGAGATGGCTGGGCACATAGTGGTGATCATCGGGCTGCCCTTTGTACTGGGCATCCTGTGCGCAGAAAAGCTGCCGCGCTTCACGCAGCGCGTGAACAAGCCCGTGCGCATCCTCAGCTTTCTGTGTCTCATCGGTTTCATCGTGGGCGCGGTGGCGGGCAACTGGCGCTATTTCCTCGACTACGTGGGCCTGGTGCTGCTGGCCGTGGCGCTGCACGATGCGCTGGCCTTTGGCACCGGCTACGCCTGCGCAAGGCTCAGTGGCTTGCCGGACTACGACCGGCGCGCGGTGAGCATCGAGGTGGGTATCCGCAACGCAGGGCTGGGTCTGGTGCTGATCTTCAGCTTCTTTGGCGGGCTGGGGGGCATGGCCGTAGTGGCGGGTGTCTGGGGCTTCTGGGACATCATCGCGGGGCTGGCGCTGGCAGGCTGGTGGGGGCGCCGGCCCGCCGAACTACCGGCGGCCGATGCCCGCAAGGAGCAGCGCACATGACCGGCATGGGGTGGATAAGCCGCCGCATTCTGGTCACAGGCGCCGACGGTTTTCTGGGCCGCAGCGTGGTGGCTGCACTGGCGCGTGAAGGGGTCGGGACCATTGTGGCGACCGATGTGCGCGATGTGCCCGCCGAGCGCCGCCTGCCCGGTGTGACCTATCGGGTCCAAGACGTGCGCGACCCCGGTCTGGCGCAGACGCTGGCAGACACCGCCATCGACAGCGTGGTGCACCTGGCGTCCATCGTCACCCCCGGCAAGGGTTCCAGCCGCGAGTTTGAATATTCGGTGGACGTGCTGGGCAGCCAGAACGTGCTGGATGCCTGTGTGGCCACCGGCGTGAAGCAGCTCGTCGTCAGCTCCAGTGGCGCGGCCTATGGCTACCACGCCGACAACCCCGCGTGGCTGCGCGAGACGGATGCTCTGCGGGGCAACGAGGTTTTTGCCTATTCGCACCACAAGCGGCTGGTGGAGGAGATGCTGGCGCAGTACCGCATGCGGCACCCGGCGCTGGCGCAGACGGTGCTGCGCATCGGCACCATCCTGGGCGAACGGGTGGACAACCAGATCACCGCGCTCTTTGAAAAACCGCGCCTGCTGGCCATCCGGGGCAGTGCCAGTCCCTTTGTTTTTATCTGGGACGACGACGTGACCGGCGCCATCCTGCATGCGCTGCGCATGCAGCGCGCCGGGTGCTTCAACCTGGCCGGTGACGGCGCCTTGCCCCTGCGCGAGATCGCCCAGCGCCTGGGCAAGCCTGTGCTGGAGCTGCCTGCCGGGTTGCTGCGCACCGCACTGGCCGTGGGCTCCGCGCTGGGGATGAGCCGCTATGGCCCTGAGCAGCTCGACTTTCTGCGCTACCGGCCGGTGCTGCTGAATACCGCGCTCAAGGAAGTACTGGGCTATGTGCCGGGCAAAACCAGCGCCCAGGCGTTCGAGGCCTTTGTCGCTGCCCGGGCGCGGCAGGGCCGTCCGGTGGCTGCGGGCACTGCGGTGGCGGCCGCATGAGTGCGCCAGCGGCCTTGAGCCGTGGCGACCTGTTGCGCGCCCTGGCGGTGGTGGTCATCTGGGGGCTGAACTTTGTGGTGATGAAGCTCGGCTTGCAAGGCCTGAGCCCCATGCTGTTGGGCGCGCTGCGCTTCACAGCGGCATCGTTGCCCTTTTTGCTCTTCGTGCCGCGCCCGGCTTTGCCCAGGCGCTTTGTGGTGGGCTATGGGCTGGCGCAGGGGCTGGGGCAGTTCGGCTTTCTGTTTCTGGGGCTGCAGTTGGGCATGACGGCGGGCATGGCGTCGGTGGTGATGCAAACCCAGGCGTTCTTCACCTTGCTGCTGGCCGCGCCGTTGCTGGGGGAGCGCGCCAAGCCCTGGCAGTGGGGGGGCTTGTTGCTGGCGTTCGGCGGCTTGCTGACCATTGGCCTTGCGCATGGCGAGGGACCGGGCCAGATGACGCTGGCGGGGTTTGTGCTCACGCTGGGGGCGGCGTTCATGTGGGCGGTGTCCAACCTCGTGGCACGCCGCGCGGCGCTGGCCGGGGCGTATGCGCCGTTTCCGTTCATCGTGTGGAGCAGCGTGGTGCCCATTGGGCCGTTCTTTGCGCTGGCGTTGTGGAGCGAGGGCTCCGCCGCCGTGTGGGCACAGCTGCAATCTTTGAATGGCACGGGGCTCTTGGCCGTGGCCTACCTGGCCTTTCTGGCCACACTGCTGGCCTACACGCTGTGGACGCAACTGCTGCAACGCCATGCGGCGGGACGGGTCACGCCGTTCTCACTGCTGGTACCGGTGGTGGGGCTGTGGGCAGCCTATGTGTTTCTGGGTGAAACACCGGCGCCTGTTCAGTGGTTGGGCGCTGCGGCAGTGCTCTGCGGGCTGGTGGTCAACCAGGTAGGGGGCTGGTGGTGGGCCCGGCGTGCTGCAGCTTCCTAGAATGCTCGCTTTACGCATCGAGGAGGCAGGGTGGCTGAGAGCGCGTTTTTGTTGGTGAAGGGGTTGCGTTTTTCGTACCCGGAGTGTGCGGTGCTGGATACCCTGTCGCTGGCATGGCCCCCGGGCCTGGCTTTGGTGCGGGGCGATGAAAGCACCGGCAAGACCACGTTGCTGCGCCTGCTGGCTGGCGAGCTGACGGCGCAGGGTGGCAGCATCACGCTGCAAGGGGTGGACCTGAACAAAACCGCCAAGGCCTCGGCACCGCTGGTCTTCTGGGCGGACCCGCGTTCCAGCGAGTGGGACCCGCTCACGGCCCGGGGGTGGCTCCACAGCCTGCCCGCGCGCTGCCCCCATTGGGATGCGGCAGCCTTGGTGGGCCACATCGAGGGGTTTAGCCTGCAAGAGCATCTGGACAAGCCTTTTTATGCCCTGTCCACCGGCAGCAAGCGCAAGGTGCTCATGGCAGGGGCCTTGGCGTCGAATGCACCGCTGACCTTGATCGACGAGCCAGTGGGCGGGCTGGACAAGCCCTCCATTCGCTACCTGGCGCAGGTCCTGGCGTCCCAGGCGGCCCGACCAGACCGCCTGACCGTGGTGGCGCACTACGAAGCCCTGCCTGATGTGCCCTGGGGCTCGGTGTTGGATCTGTAAGAACCTGTTCAAAGTCTTTTTGGAGTCACACAAGTACCTTGCCGGGATGGGATGCAAGGCGCGGGGTGCAGCCAATAGCCCGTGCTATTGGCAAGCGCCGCAACGCCGCAGACTTGCCCGGCAAGGCGCTTGCCCGAAGGGTTGGAGTGAAATCGGGCCGATGAACTCGGAGTTTTGGCGCCCCGGCTGCTTGCATGGGCACGAGCCCATGCGGCGCACCCGAAGCATCCACTCATCCCGATTGCACTCCAATGCAACCTCCAAAAAGACTTTGAACAGGTTCTAAGGCGTTGTGAGGTGGTAGAGGGCGCCTTGGGGGCATGTGCCTTGGCGTCGGCTGTGTAGGCAGGGTCTGCCGTAGACTGCAGAGCTGCGTCTCGCCCTCACACACGCCTCACCCTGCAAGGATCGCACCATGGATGCGCTGCTATTTGTTCCAGTTGCCATCGCCATCTCGCTCACCCCTGGGCCCAACAACTTCTGTGGTCTCAACAACGGCATCCGCGCAGGCGTGGGCCCCGCGATGATCGCCACGGTAGGCCGTGCAGCGGCGTTTGCGATCTTCCTCACAGTGTCTGCGGTGGGGTTGGGCGCGATGCTGCTGGCGTCCGAGGCAGCATTCACAGCGGTGAAATGGGTGGGCGCCGCCTACCTGTTCTGGCTGGGCTGGAAGGCCTGGCACAGCCGTGAATTCAACGGCCTGGCGCTCGATGAAGCGCCAGCGGGTGGTCTGTCAGGTGGCGTGGCAGCACCTGTGCGCCTGCGCGCGCTCATTGCGCAAGAGTTTTTGCTGGGCATCACCAACCCCAAGGCGATCATCCTGTTCGCGGCGATCTTTCCGCAGTTCATCGACCCCGCGCAGCCTGCAGCGCGCCAGTTTCTGGTGCTCGGCTCCATCTACTTGGGCAGCGAATTCGTCTCGACGGCCGTGTACGCCAGCTTCGGGCGCCAGATTCGCCGCTTCATCCGCACCTCGCGCGGTGTGGCCCGCCTGAACAAGGCCACCGGCGGTTTCTTCATGGGTGCTGGCGGCCTTCTGCTGGCCACCAACCGCTGATTGCTGCCCCCTGGCGGGGCTGAGCCGATACATCGGTAAACCCCGCCCAAAGCACGCGTAAATCCCCGGTAAAGGGTACCTGCCCGGCGGCAGACCCAGAGGGGACGCTGGCTACCATACCCCTTCGCCCATTCCTTGTTGCGCCTCACCATGCCCCTGAACCGTTCGTTTGCCCGTCCACAGAGGCCCGCCAGATTGCAGTCCGGCAAGCTGCGTTGGCTTCCCGCGTTGTTGATGGCCGCCGTGGCGCTGGCGGTGGTCGGGGGTGGTGCCTGGTGGTGGAAGCAGCGCCAGGATGCAGCGGCCGCTGCCGCCGCTGGGGGGGCAGCCCCCGGCCCCAACTCAGCACGCAAGCCGGGTGGCGGACCTGGCCGCTTTGGTGGCGGCAACGTACAGCCCGTATCGGTGGGCACGGTGCAGCGGGGAGATGTGCGGGTGGTGGTCAGCGCCATTGGCACCATGAGCGCCCGTGCGACTGCCGTGGTGCGCGCCAAGGTCGGCGGCGAGCTGATGTCGATGCGCTTCAAGGAGGGCGACGAGGTGCGTGCAGGCCAGGTGCTGGCCGAGATCGATCCGCGCAGCTACCAGGCGGCGCTCTCGCAGGCACAGGGTACGTTGCAGCGCGACCAGGCCCTGCTCAAGAACGCGCAGCTCGACCTCAAGCGTTATCAGG